>NZ_DBGBQB010000081.1:0-6120 GCF_048470075.1 Cetobacterium sp.
ATTCTATTCTTTAGGTACATCTTTTGATACTATACAATTAAACAGAAAGTTTACAACAAAACTTAGGAGGTAGATTTTATGAATTTCAATAATTTAATTGATAATAATTTAATTATTTTGGACTTAGAGTCTCAAAATAAAAATGATGTAATTGAAAAATTAGTAGATTTGCTTGATAAAAATGGCGCTTTAACTGATAGAAATGAGTTTCTAGAAGCCGTTTTAATCAGAGAGAGTAAATCTCCCACTGGATTGGAAGATGGATTGGCTATTCCCCATGGAAAATCACACTCTGTAAAAATACCTAAGATAGCTGCAGCAAGACTAAAAAATAAGATTAAAGATTGGGAATCTGTAGATGAAGATAATGAAGTTGATCTTGTCTTTTTAATAGCTATTCCAGATTCAGAAAAAGGAACAACTCATATTGAGGTTCTTTCAAACCTTACAACTCTTTTTATGGAGGATGGATTTATAGAGTCTCTTAGACAAGCAAAAAATAAAGAGGATTTTCTAAATATTATTTTAAAAAATGATAAATCAACCACTACATCTTTTGATGAAACTAATAAGAATCTTGAAAACAACATCTCAACTTCCTCTAAGGAGAAGCAATCTTTTAAATTTCATCTCAATAGATTAAAAGAACATCTTCTTTTTGGAACTTCACATATGATTCCATTTATTGTTGCAGGTGGAGTTCTATTATCTCTTGCTGTTATGATATCTGGAAAGGGAGCTGTTCCAGAAACTGGTTTTCTAAAAGATATGGCTGATATGGGTATAGCTGGACTTACTCTTTTCACAGCTGTTCTTGGTGGATACATAGCTTACTCTATCGCTGATAAGCCGGGATTAGCACCTGGTATGATCGGTTCATGGATAGCTGTTCAAAACTATAAAACTGGATTCTTAGGTGCTATTATCGTGGGATTTATAGCTGGTTTTATTATAAATCTTCTTAAAAAAATAAAACTTCCAGATAGTATGAAATCTTTAGGTTCAATATTTATCTATCCATTGATTGGTACTTTTATTGTGTGTGGTATTGTAATGTGGGGAATTGGTATTCCAATAGCTGCTATGATGACAAGTATGAATACATGGCTTGCTAGTATGGCAGGTAGTGGTAAAATAGCACTTGGAGCCATATTGGGTGGTATGACTGCCTTTGATATGGGAGGTCCTATTAACAAAGTAGCTACACTTTTTGCTCAAACTCAAGTTGATACTCAACCTTGGTTAATGGGTGGAGTTGGAATAGCTATTTGTACCCCTCCCCTTGGAATGGCTTTAGCTACTTTCTTATCTCCCAAAAAATATACAAAAGATGAAAAAGAAGCTGGTAAAGCGGCTGCTATAATGGGACTAATTGGAATTAGTGAAGGAGCTATTCCATTTGCTGCTGCAGACCCTATGAGAGTTTTACCTGCTATAGTTGCTGGTGGTATTGTTGGAAACATTGTAGGATTTTTAATGAACTCTATTAACCATGCCCCTTGGGGAGGTTGGATTGTTCTTCCAGTTGTAGATGGTAAATTTGGATACATACTTGGAACTATTTTAGGTGCTTTAACTACAGCTTTAATTGTTAATACTTTAAAACCTGTTGCTCCAGAAACATTGGAAGAGGAGATGGAAGAGTTAAACTATGATGCTGTTGTGGATGAAGGAGAGGCTGATGTCTTGGCTATAACATCTTGTCCTTCTGGAGTTGCTCACACTTTCTTAGCAGCTAAAGCTCTTGAGAAAACTGCAGCTAAAATGGGTATTAAAATAAAGGTTGAAACTCAAGGAGCTAATGGTATTGTAAATAGAATTACACAAAAAGATATTGAAAACGCTAAGGTTGTAATTTTCGCACATGATGTTGCTATAAAAGAGCCACAGAGATTTAAAAATATAAAAACATTGGATGTTAAAACAAAGTTAGCAATTCAAGACCCTAAAAAATTAATAGAGGACAGTCTAAAAATTTAGACTAAAAAAGGTCAACTATCGAGATATAGTTGACCTCTTTTTTTTATATATTATTTTCCTCTAAAGATACTCTATCCCTTTTAGTGGAACTATCTTTAATAGAAGATTTGGATTTCATAATCATAAATATTCCCCCTATTGCAAGAATAGAGTAGATTATATTGATTGTTGTCAAAGAGTTTCCTCCTGCCAATCCCATTTTAGATAAAACTGTATATACATATGCTAAGCCCAATATCAATATATAGGATACTGGAAATGCATATTTCCAATTTGATAGATCCACATGAGATTTATTTTCTTTTGGTAATTCATAAAGAGTTTCTCTTTTCATAAAACTCCCTAATCCAATCATAAGCAGTATATCAAATACAAATAGACCTCCCATTACATGTACAAAATTTAAATTTATTTTAAATATCCAAACCAAAGAAAAATATAGAATAACATGAGCTGTTACGGTTATTCTTGCCGCTAAACCATTTATTGTTTTATTTAAAAAACCTACTGCTACAAGTGCAATTATAGGAATATTAAAAAATCCAGCAAATCTTTTTAATAGTAAAAATAATCCATCTGATCCCGATTGTAACATAGGAGCAATAATCATAGATATAATAGCTATTATTGTTCCAGATATTTTAGCCACTCTTATTAAATCATCATCTGAAATATTCTTTTTAAATATTGGTTTATAAAAATCATAACAGAATAGTGTTGCTGCACTATTTAAGAATGAATTAAAGGTGCTTAATATTGCCCCAAATAGGCACGCTGTAAAAAATCCCAACAATGGTTTTGGTAAAACCTCTCTCACAAGAGTCGGATAGGCTAAGTCTATATTGCTTAAAGAACCTCCAAATATATGAAAAGAGACCAACCCCGGAAGATTAAGCATAAATGGTAATGTAAGTAGAAATACTCCAGCTATTAAAATCCCCTTTTGTCCCTCAGCTAAACTCTTAGCTCCCAATGCTCTTTGAATAATCGCTTGGTTTGTGGCCCAGTAAAAGAAGTTTACAATCATTATACCCGTGAATATTGTAGTCCAAGGAACTGGGTCAGTTGCAGCACCCCAAGCATTTAACTTATCATAATGAGTTGTTGTTATCTTACTAACTCCCTCTAATATACTTCCATCTCCAAGATATTTAAGTGCAAAGAATGGAATCATAGCTCCACCTATAATAAGTGCTAATCCATTTAGAGTATCTGATACTGCTACCGCTTTTAATCCTCCAAAAATAGCATATATTCCCCCAATAACTCCGATTAACCATACAATAACCCAGATAGACATACTAAAACTTATATTGAAAAGATTAGGTATATCAAACATCTGTGAAAAAGCTATCGCTCCTGAATACAGTGCACCTGGAATTAAAATAAATGTATATCCCACCATGAAAAGAAAGGACATCATCTGTCTTGTTTGTTTATCATATCTAGCTTCAAAGAATTCTGGAATTGTTGTAAAACCACCTTTTAAATATCTTGGTAATAGATATAGTGCCAATACACAAAGTGGAATAACTGACTGAACAGTCCATGCCATAATTGAGAAATTACTTATATAGGCTGAAGCATTTGTCCCAATTAGTTGCTCCGTTGATAAACTAGTCAATACCATTGAAAACCCTATGACTACTCCTGACAGTCCCCTACCTGCCAAAAAATATCCCTGTGCTGAGTGCTCCTCATCTTTAGTTTTTAAATAAGATATGAAACCGATTAATGCTGTGACAAATATAAAACTTAAAATTGTCATTAACATACTATACACCTCCCATTTGTTATTACTCTATTTATACATTTTTTTTAGAAAACAAACAATATTTTAAATTTAACCACTATTTTTTTGCAAAATATGTTATATTTCACTCTATATAATAACTACTTACTTTCTATTAAGTTGTTATATTTGTTATGTTAATAAAAAACAAATAATTCTTGAAAAAAAATCATTTATATGATAAAAAATGAGCATAACAAATAATACAAATTCTAATACTCGAGGTGAGTAAAATAAAGGAAAATAACAGTAACTATGAAAAAATTTATAAAGAGTTAAAAAAAAGTATTCAAAAAGGTAGAATAAAAGAGTTTGAAAAGTTGCCCACTGAGATGCAGCTATGTGAAACCTATTCTGTTAGTAGAATAACTGTTCGTAAAGCCCTAGAAAAACTTGAACAGGATAACCTTATACAAAAGTTTAGAGGAAAGGGAACATTTGTTACACCATTTCCCATTGTTCAAAATAAGTCTGGATTAAATAAACTTTTTGATGATATTAAAAATTCCGGCAAGACACCATACTCTAAAATTCTATCTATTGGAATCTTCTCTCCAACAGAGGATATACAGGAAAAAATGGAAGTATCCAATGAGAAAATACTTATTATCGAGTGGATTAGATATGCTGATAATGAACCTATACTCTATGAAAAAATCCATTTTCTAGCTGATAAAGTTCAAGGATTAGAAAAAATAGATTTATCTGATAAAAAACTCTATGATATTTTAGAAAAAAAATATGGAGTAACTTTTGAAAAAGGGGTTGAAAAATTTAGACCATGTATTTTAACTGAAGATTTACAAAGAGTTATGAAAATTAAAAATTGTAACTTAGGTATGGAAGTTGAAAAAAAACTGTGGTTTGAAAATAGAATTTTTGAATATACCTTAGCATATATACGAGGGGATCGTTTTATATATACCACTGAGTATAAAAAATAAATTTTTGGAGGATTAGATGGAGAATATAGCAATTATTTTATTGGATCAAATTCGAACTGATATGTTGGGATGTTATGGACATAAAGTTGTTAAAACACCTAATATAGACAGATTAGCTGAAGAGGGAGTTATCTTTGATAGAGCATACACACCAGCTTCTGTTTGCTGCCCTGCTAGAACCTCTCTTTTTACAGGTCAAATGCCCACAAATCATAAAATAATAAGAAATGTGGAAAAAGCAGAGGTACAGGACCCCAGTTTAAACAATCCAAATATTATCTCAACTTTAGAGAATCATAAGAAATTATATATTGGTAAATGGCATGTTGGTGGAAATGTTTTACCTAAAGATTTTGGATTTATTGGACATAATTTTGATGGATATGGCTATCCTGGAAGCCATGTCTATGAAAATATGGTTTTTGATCAAGGACCTAAAAAAGAGGATAGATACGTTAAATGGTTAGAGGAAAAAGGGTTTGAAACACCTAGAGTCACTGACGAATACTTTGGAGAAAATCCTCACCTTAGAGTTCAAGAACTTTGTGGAAAACTTCATTGTCCAAAAGAGGCTACACTTCCATTTTTCGTAGTTGATGAAGCTAAAAAAGAGATTTTACAAGCCAAAAAGGAGGGAAAACCATTTTTTATTTGGATGAACTTCTGGGGACCTCACACTCCATGTGTAGTTCCAGAGCCTTATTACTCTATGTATAATCCTGATGATGTCACTCTTGATAAAAGCTTTTATGAACCTCTAATAAACAAGCCTAATCATTATAAAAGCATCTCTAAAATGTGGGGTATGTGGGATGCCAGTGAGGATAGATGGAAAGAGGTTATAACTAAATTTTGGGGATATATAACTCTTATTGATGATGCTCTTGGAGATTTCTTCCAATTCCTAAAGGATGAGGGACTCTATGAGGATCTATTCTTAACTGTTACTGCCGATCATGGAGATGCTATGGGTGCCCATAAGATGATTGAAAAGGGTGAGTTTATGTTTGAAACTACTTATAGAATACCTATGATTATAAAAGATCCAAAATCTCCTAGAAAAGGGGATAGAGAAAATTCTATGGTCTATTTGCATGATTTAACTCCTTCATGTAGCGACCTTATCAATGGCACTTATCCCGATTTCTTTGATGGTAAATCTCTTCTCCCACTACTAAGAGATAAGCCCTATGAAAAAAGAAAAGGGATTTTAGGTCAACTCTCTGGGCACTTTGTATCTTTCGAGCAAAGAATGTGGAGAAATGAGAGATATAAGGTAGTTTTTAATGCCACTGACCTATGTGAACTTTATGACTTAGAAAATGACCCTGAAGAGATAAATAATCTATTTTATGATGAAAACTTTAAAGTTCTTAAAAAACAGATGTTAAAAGAGCTTTATGG
>NZ_DBGBQB010000082.1:0-12172 GCF_048470075.1 Cetobacterium sp.
GTTATAAACTATAATTTATTTTTTAAATGTTTAAGAAGAAGTTCTGAAGCTCGATTTCCATCTCTATTTTTAAGTGCTAAATATATATCAGTGTGTGTGGATTGTCTAGTGCCATCAATCACTTTTATTTTAAACACTTCAGGAATATAACTTTTTTTAATAGATTGAATAATAACAGGTAATAATCTTTCAATAATTGGATTTTTAGTAAGTTTACATATTAAAGTATGAAAATTAATATCTAAAACGTAGAAATCTGTTATTAATTTTTCTGAAGGAGTAGAGAGTGCAAGAGTTTCATCTAATTTCTCCATCTCTAAAGCAATTTTTCCCAGAGCCTCAATCTCCTCATCACTAGCTCTTTCCACTATTAGTTTACAAGCGTAAGGTTCAAAAATTTCTCTTGTTTCATAAATATAATCATTAAGGTTTTCAATATTTAGAAAATTAAATCCCAATGGATCTTCCGATATTCCAGGTAAATTACAAACAAAAGTCCCTTTTCCCCTATGAATTTCTAAAACTCCTTTTGAAACTAATATTTTTATAGCTTCTCTCAAAGTGCTTCGACTGACATTAAATTTATCCATTAATATTTGCTCATTTGGAATTTGTTGTTCAGGAATTAAATTTCCTAAGACAATGTCATTTTCTATGAGAGTAGCGATCTCTTTGGGTAAGGTTCTTACTATTTTCATCAAAAAACTCCTTTATACTGAGATTGTTTTAATAATCTTAGTATAGAATAAAAAATTTAAAAAGTCAAACTTGATAAAAATTAAATATGAAGCAATAAAAAAATTTGACAAAATTAAAAAGCGAGGGTATATTCGAGATATGACGTATGACGTCATATCTATTTTTGAAAAAGGGAGGATTAGATGAATGATGTTTTGTATGTTTTGTTAACAATTGTAGTAATAGGTGTAACTGGTGTAATGATTATTAAAAAAGTGGATTCAAAATTAGTTTTTTTCTTTATAGGAACATGTGCATTATTATTTATAACGATAGTTACTCAAGAATCAGTTCTTGGAAAACAAACCACAGGGAATATCTATCTCGATGTGGTAGATGTCATCAGAGTTAAATTCATCGATACAATAAAAGGAACAGGAATAAGACTTATGGTCATAGCAGGTTATGTGATGTTGATGAATCAGATAAAAGCTTCTAATGTACTGGCGGCAATGGTGGGAAAGATTCTTATAAAATTGAGAAGTCCATATTTAATATTGGGAGGAGTATTTATTATGGGTTCTATTTTAAAAATTTTTATAACTAGTCAAATCTCATTAGGATTATTATTCATAACGACACTTTTTCCAATATTGATTCAATTAGGAATAACTAAGGTTAGTGCGGCGGCAGTTTTGATAACAGTGGGGATGCTTGATATGGGTCCCAATGATAGCTCTGCAATATTTGGGGCTGAGGTGATGAAAATAGCACCAATGGATTATTTTCTTAGTTATGAAGGTCGAGTAGGTGCTGTAGTTATAGTCGTTATGGCAATATTTTACAGTGTATATTTTAAATATTTAGATAAAAAGGAGTTTGTAGAAAAAAATATTGAAATAGAAAATATAAAAAATATATCTCCAAGAGACCATGGAGTTCCACTATTTTATGGGTTATTTCCGTTAATACCTTTAATTTTAGTGGTGATAACTAGTTTTCAAAAAAGTTTGAAAGTTGATATTATTACAGCTAATTTAATTGGTTTTTTCATTGTATTTTTTAGTGATTTATTGGTGACAAAGGATGTAAAAAAAATAGGAGAAAATCTAAAAAAGGTATTTGAATGGATGGGACAATATTTTACAAATGTTGTTGTAATCATAGTGGCAGCAGGAGTTTTTGCCGAAGCTATTAAGCAGTTAAAAGGTATAACTATTTTAGCAGGTTGGTTTGCTACTCTATCAGGAGCAACACTTATAGTAGCTTTTGCACTTAGTTTAATAGTATTTGGGACAGCTATGCTCACAGGAAGCGGAAATGCTCCGTGGTTTGCCTTTGGAATTTTAACCCCAGATATAGCTGCAACACTGGGAACACAAACAGCAACATTAGCAATACCTATGCACCTTGCTGGAGGAATAGGAAGATCTATATCCCCATTTAATGGAGGAGTGATAGCGATAAGTGGAGTTGCAGAAGTGGAAATTAAAGACGTAATTAAAAGAAATCTAATTCCAGTAATAGTTGCTTATTCGCTAAATGTAATTACAGCGTATATATTCTTTAAATAAGTTATTATAGATTTTACTAAAAGATTTATATAAAGAGAAAAGGAGGAATTAAAATGAAACATAATTTTGATGAGATTATTGATAGGAGAGATTCAGAGTGTAAAAAATATGAAAGAGCAGTTTATCCTGAGGATGTAATTCCAATGTGGATAGCGGATACAGACTTTGCTGTTCCCAAGGAGATATCAAATGCAATTATAAAACGTGCTCAGCATCCATGTTTTGGATATCCAATAGAGAGTTTTGAATTTGAAAAATCAGCTCAACGTTGGGAAAAAACTCGTTTTAATTGGGATATAGAGCCAGAATGGGTAAAATATGCCAATGGAGTGCTACCATTTTTAATGTATGCGATTCGTGCGTTATCCTATCCAGGAGATGAGGTCATTATTCAACCACCTGTTTATCCACCATTTTCTGCAATAGTGAAAAATAATGGAAGACAACTTATAAATAACGCTTTAGTGCAAGATGAGAATGGGAAATATCAAATAGATTTTATAGATCTTGAAAAAAAATTAAAAAGCCCAAGAGCAAAATTATTATTTCTTTCAAATCCACATAATCCTACAATGCGTAGTTTTACTTTAGAGGAGCTTACTAAAATAGGTGAGTTATGTCTAAAATACAGTGTTATTGTAATTTCAGATGAAATTCATTGTGATTTGGTGTATAAGGGTCATAAGCATATTCCATTTGGTTCAATAAATGAGAAATTTGCAAATATTAGTATGGTATTAATAAATCCTAGTAAAACATTTAATACGGCTGGATTTAGAACGGGAGCAGCAATTATACCAAATGAAGTGATGCGTAAGAATATTCAAATAATAATAGAGGATAATAAAAACTATGGAAGAACAATTTTTGGAATGTTAACATTCATAACTGCATACACAGAATGTGACTATTATGCAGATGAATTAATGGAGTATTTAGAAGAGAATCGTGATTACCTATTAAATTTTATAAAAAGAAATATTCCAAAAATAAAAATTTCAGAGCCAGAAGCAACTTATTTAATGTGGTTAGATTTTAGAGAGTTTAATATGTCTCAATCAGAGTTAAAGAGTTTTTTATTTGAAAAAGCTAAATTGGGATTAAATGATGGAGCAACTTTTGGAGAAGAGGGAAAAGGATTTATGAGATTGAATATAGCTTGTCCTAAATCCACTTTGGTAAAAGCGTTGGATAATCTAAAAAAAGCAGTGGATTCTCTATAAAAAAGTAATTTTATTTTATAAATAATAAAAAAATCCCCCCATCAATTTTGGGGGGATATGTTTATTTTTCCATATAGAAAACAACATTCATACTAGCTGTTACATCAACATCATTTGGAACTGTAAGTGGAATTGGTGCATCATCAGCTTTTACAGCACTATTTAGCATGAAAGATATAGGTCTAGGCATAGAGTAGTTTAGATCAATATTTTTAGGAGATATTTTAAAATTATCTATCTCAGCAATTAAACTAGCCTTAGCTTTGGCATTTTCATAAGCTAACTTATAAGCCTTATCTTCAAGCTCCTTTCTATCAGCAATAAAAAAGTTAATTTCACCTATATTGTTTACTCCGCCATTGTTAAGAGCAGTTAGAACAGTACCAGCTTTTTCTAAGTCTTTACTTGTTATCATAAGTTGATTTCTAACGTAATATTTCATCTCACCATCTTTGGCATTGTAATCATTTCTATAGTTTAAAGAGTAGTTTTCTGTCTTTATATCACTCTCTTTTAATCCAGCTTTTTTTAATAACTCCATAGCATTATTTATGATAGTTGTATTTTCATTTATAGCAGTTTGTGAATTTTTATTTATTGTTTCAACAGTGGCAACTATATTAAACGTATCTGGTTTTCCTGAGACAGACCCTGTACCAGTGACTGATATAGTAGGGGTTTCATTAGATAGAGCTATAGCTGAAGTTAAGATAAATAAAGTTCCAAATAGTTTTTTCATAAAATCCTCCTAGAATTTTTTTAAAATTAGGGTATCTAGAGAAAGTTTAGGTACATAATGTATATTTTTCTCCACATCTCTATGATACTTTAAATCATCAAGATTTCCTTTTGTTAAAACAACTTTATCTGTAGGTTTTCCTAGAGCAACCAGTATTTGAGGAGCATACATCTCCATATCTAAATCAAGAGTTTTAGAGACATCTAGCTTATTAAAAGCACCAATTAAACATCCGCCAAGACCTAGCTCAGTTGCCTTCAAAAGAATATTTTGACATGCAATTCCAATATCAATACCAAGGGTAACAGGCGATAGAGGATTTTCCTTTAAAGTACTGACAAGTATATAGGCTTTAGGACTATCTTCCAAAGTTGGACTCCAAGGAATAGCGCCAGCCCAAGCAGTGTGAGGGAAAATTTTGTGACATAGATTTTGTGAATTAACAAGTGTGTATCGAAGAGTTTGACTATTTCTAGCAGATCCCCCCAGGTGAGCAGCATTAATTAGATTTTCTAAAGTTTCCATTTCAATTTCAGTGGAATCGAAAGTTCTGTGAGACCGAGTTTTGATTAAAAGTTCATTTAACATAAGCTAACCTCCTCAATTATTTTAAGTCAATACTACTTTATAAACATTAAAAAGTCAACATGTTAAGAGGAAAAAGTAGACAATTAGTGTAAGTTATTATAAAATAGTTTATTATAGGATAAGTTATTATTGTTTTTAAATCAGGGAGGGAAATATTTGATGAATTTTGTATATGATAGAAAAAAAACGGCAGTGATCTATAAAGATAGAGAGTATTCATACTATGAAGTTATAAAGATGGCAAAAATATACTCAGGACTATTGGATATAGAAAAAGAGGATAGAGTAGTTGTATATATGGAGAATAGACCTGAATATATGGGTGCTGTATTGGGAATATGGGATAAAAAGGGAACTTGTACAAATTTGGATGCAAGTTATAATGAAGAACAGTTAATGTATGTATTTAATGATTCTTATCCTAAGTATATAATCACGTCCAATGAGAGTGTGGAGATTGTAAAAAAAGCTAAAGATGACTCTAAATCAGATGTAGTTATATTAAATGTTGATGAAATAGACACTACACAAGAGATTGAAATGGAAAATGTAGGAGTTGAATGTTTAGAAAAAGATGCTGTGGCAGTTATGCTATATACATCTGGAACAACTGGAAATCCCAAGGGAGTAATGTTGACATTTGATAATATAATGTCAAATATAGACGCAATAGAGGAGATAAAAATGGTTACGCCAGAGGATAGACTATTGGCAATACTACCATTTCATCACATATTACCACTATCTTTTACAGTGTTAATGCCCTTGAAATTTGGGTGTTTAGTTGTTATTTTAGAGGAGTTATCATCTGATGCTATAAAAAGAAATTTAGCAAAATATAAAATAACGATTGTTATAGGAGTACCTAGAGTTTGGGAGATGTTCCATAAAGGAATTATGGGTAAAATAAAGGAAAGTGCTATTAGCTATAAACTATTTAATATCTGTAAATCCTTAAATATAATACCTTTAAATAAAATTATATTTAAAAAGATACAGGATGCGTTTGGAGGAAATATAAAGTTTTTAGTTTCTGGAGGAGCAAAATTAGATAAGGAGATATGTGAAGATTTTAATACCTTTGGATTTAAAATGTTAGAGGGGTATGGGCTTACAGAAACATCACCAATTATAACGTTTAATAGATTAAATAACATAATTCCTGGAACAGTTGGAACACCACTTCCAGGAATAAAGGTGAAACTTGAAGAGGATGGAGAGATTGTTGTAAAGGGTAGAAATGTAATGAAAGGTTACTATAATAAACCAGAGTCTACAGCTGAGGCGATAGATAGTGATGGATGGTTCCATACAGGGGATTTAGGGCAGTTCGATGGAGATCATCTAAAGATAATTGGAAGAAAAAAAGAGATGATAGTTTTATCCAATGGTAAAAATATCAACCCATCAGATATAGAGGCTGATATTATGAAAGGGACAGATCTGATTCAAGAGGTTGCCATAACTGAGGATGAAAAGCGTTTAATAGCTATTATATATCCAAATTTTAAAGTGTTAGAAGAGAAAAAAATAGCTAATGGAAAAGAAGCTATAAAGTGGGAAGTTATTGATAAGTATAATGTAACTGCTCCAAAATATAGAAAGATATTGGATATAGTTATAGTAAAAGAGGAGTTACCTAAGACAAAATTGGGTAAACTTAGAAGATTTATGTTAAAAGATATTTTAAAAGGCGTAACTTTAAATAGAGATAATTCTGAGGAAATTGTGGAAAAAGAGGTTGTTGAAAAAAGAGTTTCAACGTCAAAAGAACTAAATACTCAGGAGTTTAAAGCAATATCTAAGTTCATAAAAACTTTACATGATGAGATTGAAATAATACCTGAATCTCATTTGGAGATTGATTTAGGGTTAGACTCATTAGATGTGGTAGAGATTATAGCGTTTATCCAAAATACATTTGGAGTTGATATTTCGGAAGAGGATTTCTCAAGAATAAAAACTGTTGAAGCTCTATGTCAATATGTAAGAGAAAAAGGTGGTAATTTTGAAGAAAAAGAGGTAAACTGGAAAAAAATATTTGATGAACCAGTTGATTTAAAGATGCCTACTTCAAAATATGTTGTTCCAATAATAACTGTGTTAAAACCAGTGTTTAGTTGGTATATAAAGTTAAAGAAAAATACAGTTAAATTAGATAATACATCACCTGTTATATATATAGGAAATCATCAAAGTATGCTAGATGCCTTTGCTTTTGGACAAACTTTACCAAAAGATATGCTGAAAAATACATATTTCCTAGCTATAACTATACATTTTGAGGGTAAAGTAAAAAAATATCTGGCAGATAATGGAAATGTTATTTTAATAGATGTCAATAAAAACTTAAAAGAAACTTTAAAAATTGCTGCTAAAGTTCTAAAAGAGGGGAAAAATTTAGTTATATTCCCTGAGGGTGCAAGAACAAGAGATGGAGAGTTACAAGAGTTTAAAAAGACATTTGCTATTCTATCTAAAGAGTTGAACATACCAGTAGTACCTTTTGCTATAAAGGGAGCTTATGAGCTTATGCCTTATGGAAAAGGAATGCCTAAATCTGGTGAGATGAGTATTACAATGTTAGATAAAATTCTCCCTGAAAATAAGTCAGTGGAAGAGATTGTAAGTAGCACTAGAAATGCTATTGAAAAGAGTATAAATAACTAAAATTTGGAGCTGGCATATAAAATATGCCAGCTTTTTAAATGGGTCATCATATTGAAATAATAACACAAGTATGTTATAATCACTTAGTGATTAAAAAAACACCTGTAATAATTTGGGAGGAAAAATTGGAATTTGTAAAAAATCATAATAAAACAGCAATATTTTATGAGGGGAAGGAATATTCGTATAAAGAGTTAATTGCTGGAGCTAAAGAGTATGCTTCTCTTTTAAATTTAACAACAGAGGAAAAAGCAGTGATTTTTATGGAAAATAGACCAGAGTTACTATATGCTTTTTTAGGAATTTGGGATAAAAAAGGGACATGTGTATGTTTAGATGCAGCCTCAAAAGTCTCAGAATTCAAATATTTTATTGAGGATTGTATCCCTAAATATATATTTGTTTCAAATGGAACTTATAAAGTGGCAAAAGAAGCTGTTGATTTATCAGGAATAGCAACAATAATTTTAAATGTTGATGAGATTGATTTATCAAATGCGGATAAAGAGGGGATAATTTATGCTCCAGATAGAGAGGCAGTGGCACTGATTCTATATACGTCAGGAACAACTGGTAGTCCAAAAGGGGTAATGTTAACATTTGATAATATTTTAGTAAATATAGAGGGATTAAATAAATATAAGATGTATCAATCGACAGATAGAGTTTTAGCACTATTACCAATGCATCATATATTTCCACTTTTAGGATCTGGAATAGTTCCTTTACAACAGGGAGCAACTATTGCATTTTTAAAGGAGCTATCATCTCAAGCAATGGTGGAGGCACTTAAAAATTATAGAATAACTATGATGATTGGAGTGCCAAGACTTTGGGAAATGCTTCATAAAAAAATAATGGAAAAAATAAACTCAAACAAAGTTGTAAAAACTCTATTTAAACTATGTGAAAGAGTTGATAATAAAGAGTTGAGCAAAAAGATATTTAAAAAAGTTCATGAGGGATTTGGAGGAAATATAAGATTTTTTGTATCTGGAGGGTCAAAATTAAATCCAGAGGTTTCAAGAGATTTCAAAACTTTAGGAATAGATGTTTGTGAGGGATATGGATTGACAGAGACAGCTCCAATGATATCATTCACTCCAATAAATGAGGTTGTGCCGGGATCAGCTGGAAAAATAATGGATGGAGTACAAGTAAAGATAGCTGAAGATGGTGAGATTTTGTCAAAAGGTAGAAATTTGATGAAAGGATACTATAATAAACCTGAAGCTACAGCTGAAGTTATAGACTCAGAAGGATGGTTTCACACAGGGGACCTAGGTGAACTAAAAAATGGGTATCTTTTTGTAACTGGAAGAAAAAAAGAGATGATAGTTTTATCCAATGGTAAAAATATAAATCCAGTGGAGATAGAGCAGTATATACTGTCAAAAACAGACCTGATAGAGGAGATGGTCGTAATAGAGTATAACTCTTTATTGACAGCAGTTATATATCCAAATTTTGCAAAAGTAAAGGAGCATAGGGTTACAAATATAGTTGAAACATTAAAAACAGGAGTGATAGATAAATATAATGGTTCAACACAAAACTATAAGAAAATTTTAGATTTAAAAATAGTGCAGCAAGAATTACCTAAAACAAAGATTGGAAAAATTAGAAGATTTATGGTACCAGATCTTTTAGAAGGAAAGATAGAGGAGGAGAGAGAGGAAAATATTCCAAAATTTAAGGAGTATAAGGCAGTCTCTGAATATTTAAGTAGTTTAAAGGGTAAAAAAGTGGTATCGACAGCACATTTAGAACTAGATTTAGGATTGGATTCTTTGGATTTAGTTGAATTTATAGCTTTTGTTGAAAGTAGCTTTGGAGTTACATTGACAGAGGAGATTTTAACAGAGAATCCAACTGTTATAAAAATTTCTGAATATCTAAAGGAAAATGCAACAAGTTTAGAGGTAAAAGATGTAGACTGGAAAAAGATATTAGAAAAGGATAATTTTGAAGGTATGCCAAAATCTAACTCTATAGGAAAAATAATAAAAGCCTTATTTAAACCTGTTTTCTCTATGTACATAAAAATAGAAAAAGAGGGAATAGAGAACTCTAAGGTAACAAGACCAACGGTATTTGTTGGAAACCATCAGAGTTTCTTAGATGGATTTATAATAACTCAAAGTATGGATAATAAAACCTTAGACAATACATATTTCTTAGCGAAGGTAGCTCACTTCAAAAAAGGAGTTATGAACTATTTAGGAGAGAATTCAAATATAATCTTGATTGATATCAATAGAAATCTGGCTGAGACATTACAATGTGCAGCAACTGCTTTAAGAGAGGGGAAAAATATTGTGATATTCCCTGAAGGGACAAGAAGTAGAGATGGAGAGATGAGAGAGTTTAAAAAATTCTATGGAATATTGGCTAAAGAGTTAAATGCAGATGTAGTTCCATTTGGAATAAAAGGGGCATTTGAGTTATTCCCAGCTCATAAAAAAATGCCACAAAGAGGAACTGTAAAAATAAAGTTCTTTCCAAAAGTTGAGTGTAATAAGTTATCAGTAGATGAAATTGTAGCAGAAAACTTTACAGTGATTAAAGAGTGGATAGATAAGAGATAAAAGAATAAAAGAAAAGGTTGCCAAAAGGCAACCTTTTTAATTACTATTATATTGATAACATAGGACCAAGATGTTGACCACCTAATAAGTGGAAATGTAGATGGAATACCTCTTGTCCACCATGAGAATTACAATTTGTAATCACTCTGTATCCATTTTCAGAGATATTAAAATCATTAGCGATATCTTTAATAGCTAGATACATAGCAGTTAAATACTCAGAATCCTCAGCAGAGATGTCATTTAAAGTTGGAATCTCCTTTTTAGGAACAACTAAAACATGAATTGGTGCTTGAGGATTGATATCTTTAAAAGCTATAACTTTATCATTTTCAAAAACGATAGAAGCTGGAATCTCTCTATTTATAATTTTAGTAAATATAGTAGCCATTTTATTTTACTCCTTTTAATAAAAGATTAAAGTTCTATAGCTTGGATTCTTGTTAAGTGTCTTCCACCTAGGAACTCAGTTTTTAAGAATTCATCTACAATCTCAAGAGCTAAAACATCTCCAGTCATTCTTGCACCAAGAGCAAGAATATTAGCATCGTTATGTTCTCTAGTAAGTTTAGCCATAGTAGTATTTGAACATAATGCGGCTCTTATACCTTTAAATCTGTTTGCTGCAATTGAAATACCAATCCCAGTACCACAGATAAGAATACCACAATCTGCCTCTTTATTTAGAATAGAGTTAGCCACAGCTTTTGCATAAACAGGATAATCAACTGATTCAGTAGAATAACACCCCTTATCTAAAACCTCAAAACCTCTATCTTCTAAATGTTTCTTAACAATCTCTTTTAAAGCAAATCCACCATGATCTGCACCTAAAGCTATTTTCATATGTATCTATACTCCTTAATTCTTATAGTAATAATTAATCTTCAAAACCGTGGAAGTGAGGATGTCCGTGCTCAATCTCCTCTTCAGTAGCTTCTCTAACATCAGCAACTTTAACTTCAAATCTTAAATCTTTACCAGCAAATGGATGGTTTCCATCGGCAGTAATAATTTCATCTTCAATTTTTGTGATTATGAATGATTGCTCAGAACCGTCATCCATATCAGCGATGAAATCAAGACCTTCATAGATATCATCAAATTCAACGAATTCAGATTTTTCCATATCAACGATTAAATCCTCATCGTATTCTCCGTATCCCTCTTCTGGAGTTAATTCAATAGTAGTAGTATATCCTTTTTCTTTTCCTTCTAAAGCTTCTTCAATAGCTGGAACAAAGTTTCCAAATCCGTGGATATAGAAAAATGGTCCCACATCTTGTGTGTCCTCTAAAAGTTCTCCGTTGTTTTTGTCGTAAACTTTAAATTCAAGTGTTACTACTTTTCCTTCTTCTATTTTCATATAAAACACCTCACTAAAATCCCTATACAAGATAGGGTTATTTGATACTTTAAAGCATAACATAAAATACAATAAATTTCATTAAAAATCTTAAATTATTTAAAAAATCCCATATTTTTTTTGACAACAATACAGTTTGCTCTATCAGTTAGAGTTTCCAATAGATAAAAAGCCACTTGGATAGCAGTGCTTGGACCAGAAGATGTAATAATATTATTCGATATAACAATATCTTTTTCAAGAGAGTTAGCACCATATTTTTCAAGTTGTTTAAAATACCTCTTGTTATCTAAAAGATATGTTGTTGCAGAAATATCTTTTAAAAAACCATGAATTCCAATAGCTAAAGCCCCTGTGCATATACCAATTACTATTTTTTTATTTAAAATAAAATGATTTAACAAGGATTTAAGAATTTCAGATTGAATATCATTAAAGTAACCCGCTTTGCCAAATCCACCAGGGATAATTAAGGAATCATACTCATCTAGATCAAGAGATACACTTGAAAGGTTAACTTCTGGGATAATTTTTAAATTCCAAGTGGCATAAATTTCATCATGAATAGCACAAATTGTGGGAAAAACTTTTTTATTCCCAACAATATTATTCCAGCCAAAAACATCAATAAATGGCGATAGTTCAAGACTTTCAAAGCCATTTGACACAAAAATTAAAATTTTTTTCATAAATTTTATATTTCCTTTCAAAAAATAGTTGACTTAATTTCCAAAAAGCTCTACAAT
>NZ_DBGBQB010000083.1:0-3739 GCF_048470075.1 Cetobacterium sp.
GTATAGTATGTTGCCAGAGTATATAAAAAATCATATCTATTTAGAAAAAAATAAAAAAAGTATTGAGGAGAAGGATCTGCTTTTAGAAACTCTTAAAATTATTAAAAATAATGAGGAGAGTGGTTTTGGGAGTGGAAGAACTACTATTTTAAAGAGAATGAATGAAAAAAAATTGAATGTAACAGAAGCGATTGTAAGAAAAACTCTATATGAGCTTAATAGGATAGGTTATATAAAATCCAATAGAGGTCGTGGTGGAAGCGTATTAACTTCACTAGGAGAAAAGTTTATTTTGGATAAGAGATGATTATGTTAATGATAAAAAAGGGCAGATTAAAAAATCTGTCCTTTTTGTTTATATCTAAACTATACCAGTTATATTATGTAGAATAATAACAAATATAAGTGAGATTATTGGAATAAGAACTGTAACTATCCCAATATCTTTATATCCATCTTTATGGGCTATTCCACAAACTGCTAACAGTGTAATTACAGCGCCACAGTGTGGAAGAGAATCCAATCCACCAGCTGCAATAAGCATTGTTCTATGAATAACTTCTGGATTTAAGCCCATTTCTAAAAAAGATTTAGATAAAGCTTCAAGTGCAATTCCAGTACCTCCCGATGATGAACCTGTAATTCCAGCCATTATACTTGTTGATATAGCAACTTTGTAAAGACCAGGTATATTAAGAGCTAAGACTTTCTCTCTTATAAGTTCAAATGCCATAGTAGCCTTTACAACTCCTCCAAATCCAACTATAACAGCTGTATTAAATATAGGACTTAAAGAACTTTCAGCACCACTTTTTAATAGTAGAAGTGGAGATTTAATCTGTTTCCTAAATAGAATTAAAGATACAGCAATAGCTATCATAAGAGCTATCGTTACTGGCCAGTTTCCATCAAGCCCACCATATTGTTGGAATTTAGCTATAAAACTTTCACTTTTGAAGAAAATATTTATGACAACCCAGTTAACTATAAAGATAATAACTATAGGAAGGATAGAGATAAATGGGCTAGGCATAGAGCTATAGTCATAATTGTGTACTGTATCGTTGTATTGTCCATAACCTTCTCCTTTTGCCTTTGCTTTTTTTGAACTAATCTCTAACCACATAATTCCAAATATTAAAATTATAAGACCTGAAATAGTTCCTAGAATAGGCGCTGCATAGATGTTAGTGTTCAAATAGTTTGTAGGCATTGAGTTTATGTATTGTGGTGATCCTGGCAAAGCCGTCATAGTAAAAGTGAAAGCTCCTATTGCAATTGCAGCAGGCATAAGTCTTTTAGGTATGTCAGCTTCTTGGAAAAGAGCAACACCTAGTGGATATATGGCAAAAACAACCACAAATAGAGAAACACCTCCATAAGTAAGAAGAGAGGTTGCTAGAACAACTGCTAAAATAGCTCTCTTTTTTCCTAATTTTTCAGATATAAAATGTGAAATAGACCTAGCAGCACCGCTGTCGCCCATAATTTTACCAAAGATTGCACCACCTAAAAATATAGGAAAATAACTTCCTATGTATGATGATGTAACTTTCATAAATGGTCCAGTTAAAGCGTATAAAGCTGGTAAATCACCTGTTATGAAAGCTAAACCCATAGACAAAAGAGGAGCGATAATTAAAATAGAAACCCCTTTAAATGAGAGAAAAATCAAAACGATAATAGAAAAAATTAATGATAATACACCTAACAATTAAATCACCTCATAAAATTAGTATTATTGAGAATTGATTCTTTTTTAAGAATCTATATATTTTGATATTATATTTATTTGTTATAAAAGTCAACGTTTTTTTTGAAAAAAATACAAAAAACAAAAAAATATTGACAATTAAGTCTAATTGTGGTTTATATAAAAATGAGAACCAATTCAAAAAAACTAGAAAAGAGGTGTTTTTATGAAGTTTATTAGTGCCAAAGAAGTTGTTAAAAAAATAGAAAATAATTCAACAGTAGCCACAGGAGGATTTGTAGGAATAGGAGTAGCAGAAGAGATTTTAACAGAGATAGAGAAAAATTATTTGGAAAATAAAAAACCAAATAATTTAACTTTAATCTATGCAGCTGGACAGGGGGATGGAAAAGAAAAAGGGTTAAATCACTTAGCGTATGAAGGTCTAGTAAATAAGGTTATAGGAGGACATTGGGGTCTGGTTCCTAAATTAGGAAACCTAGCTTTAGATAACAAAATTCAAGGATATAATCTACCTCAAGGGGTTATATCTCATATGTTTAGAGATATAGCTTCTGGTAAAAAGGGAACAATATCAAAAATAGGTATTGGTACATTTGTTGATCCACAGTTACAAGGGGGAAAGGTCAATGAGGTAACTTCTGAAAACATAGTTAAAGATATTTTTATAGAAAATGAGAGATATCTTTATTTTAAAGCTCCTTCAAAGATAGATTTTGCAATTTTAAGAGGAACTTTAGCCGATGAGGATGGAAATATATCTTTAGAAAAAGAAGCGTTAACATTGGAGAGTTTAGCCTTAGCTATGGCCACTAAAAACAGCGGTGGAAAGGTGATTGTACAAGTTGAAAGAAAAGTAAAAAATGGAAGTATCAATCCAAAATTAGTTGGAATTCCAAGTATATTTGTGGATTATATAGTATTATGTTCAGATGCAAAATACCATCATCAAACTTTTGGAATAGAGTATGATGAATCTTTTGTAAATAGTAGTATTATACTGGATAACGTAAAAGAAAAGTCTGCATTGGATGAAAGAAAAATAATAGCTAGAAGATGTGCAATGTTTTTATCAAAGGATGATAAAATTTTAAATTATGGTATAGGAATGCCTGAGGGAATTGCTGAAGTTTTAAGAGATGGGAATCAAGAACATCTATTTATTCCAACAGTTGAACCAGGTGCTATTGGAGGTACTCCAGCAGGAGGATTAAGTTTTGGAGCTAGTTCTATTCCACAGGCAATAATAGATCAACCATACCAATTTGATTTCTATGATGGTGGAGGCCTAGATATGGCATTTTTAGGATTAGCTCAGTGTGACTCCAATGGAAATATAAATGTATCCAAATTTGGACCAAAAATAGCAGGTTGTGGTGGATTCATAAATATCTCTCAAAATGCTAAAAAAGTTATTTTCTGTGGAACATTTACAGCAGGAGGCTTGAAAATAAAATTGACAAATGATGGAGTTACAATATTGAATGAAGGTAAGAGTAAAAAATTTATAAAAGAGGTTGAACAGATTACTTTTAGCTCCAAAACAGCAAACTTAAACAATCAACCAGTTTATTATGTCACAGAAAGAGCGGTATTTAAATTGGTTGAAAATGGATTGGAACTAATAGAGATAGCTCCAGGGATTGATTTAGAAAAAGATATACTTAATAATATGGAGTTTAAGCCGATTATATCAAAAAATCTAAAGTTAATGGCCAAAGAGATATTTGAAGATGATTTTAAACTAGATTTATAAAAATTGGGGAAGAAATTCCCTTTTTTTA
The DNA here is from genome assembly GCF_048470075.1 of Cetobacterium sp. GTDB lineage: Bacteria > Fusobacteriota > Fusobacteriia > Fusobacteriales > Fusobacteriaceae > Cetobacterium_A. The sequence goes on from NZ_DBGBQB010000083.1 coordinate 3,499, forward strand.
TTTGAATTGTTCCCCCAAATGAAGTAAAATGTATAGATAGATTAATTTTTGGTTTCGGAGGAAGATTGTTGAGTACAAAAGAGAAAATAGTAGAGGCTGCGATTGAATTATTTTATGAAACTCCATATGGAGAAGTTTCTTTGCTTCAAATAAGTAAAAATGCTCAAGTTTCAAATGGGATAATATATAAATATTTTAAAAACAAGGAGGAGTTATTTCAATATCTATTAGAAATAATTTC
>NZ_DBGBQB010000084.1:0-17520 GCF_048470075.1 Cetobacterium sp.
GATATATCCAAAATCAACTATTCCTACACAGGCTTTTCTATCAGATATAAAACTACTATCAGAAACCATATAAAGACCTCTGACATAGCCCAAAGCTTTTTTTACTTTATCATCAATATTAAAATTAGCATTATTCAAAAGATTTATTACATTGTCAAAATTTTTATGATCTATCTCTTCATTTACATATGCCACATTTATTCTATCACTTAAATAAACTCTAGGGTTCTCCTTACTCGCATAAAACACACCAGCGACAATACCAAAACCACAAAAGATTCCTAAAGCTATTTTCAAAGTTTTTTTCATCGGTACTCCTTTTAATAAATTTATCTACTTTTTTTTATTCTTCTTAACTCATTTAGTACTAAATCTATTTTTTCATTTTTACATGACCCCGATGCAAATCTAATCTTTACTATCTCTTTTTTATCAATTGAGACCTCTTGCCCATCCTCTTCAAACTGCTTCAATTTTTTTAACACATCTCCAGAAGGACTAATTGCAAAACTACCACCCCAGAAGTTTACTCCATCCTCTACCCCAACTCTATTTACTACCACAGTGAAACATCCATTACTGATAGCTGTTGTTCTACAAATACTTTCCCATACACTCTCTATCTCTAACCCTTTATCTGTAAGTCTAGTGGGACTATTCGCTATTATAAAAATCGTATGTGCTCCATCCTGTCCCAAAATATATGGATTACTCTGATGGAAAATATCTTCACAAATTAACATTCCCACTCTACCAAACTTAGTGTCAAAAGCTCTAACACTATCTCCCTCTTTAAAGTATCTTCCCTCATCAAAAAGACCATATGTTGGTAGATATATCTTTCTATGTCTATGTTTTATCTCTCCATCCTCTAAATAGAAAGCTGTATTATAATGATATAAATCTTCGCCTAATTCCACTGCCCCAAAAATTATTGAGATTTTTTTTGATAGTTCTAATAGTATCTCTGGCACCTTATCTATTGCCACATCATATACCATCTCTTCCAAAAGATATCCCGTCAAAGAAAGTTCTGGAAATACTACTATCTCTGTTCCTTTCTCAATTTGCTCTTCAACAATCTCAACTATTTTTTTTAAATTTTTTTCTGTATCTCCCAATATAGGCTTCATCTGAGCTAAAAAAACATTCATTTCTCTCTCCTTCTTAAAATTAAAGAAATTTTAAATCCTCAACAGTTGTAATTTTTAAGTTATCATAGTCCCCTATTATAACTTTGATTCGTCCACCTATTCTTTCAACTAAAGATGAGTCATCCGTTCCTAAGAATTTATCCTCTCTAGCTTTTCTATAGGCTTCTTTCAATATTTTTCCTCTAAATATCTGTGGCGTATGAATGGCTATATACTCATCTCGTCTTGGAGTTTCTATAACTTCTCCATTGGAATTAACTCTTTTTATCGTATCTTTCAATGGAACTCCCACTACAGCTCCGTCAATATCTAAATCTCTCTCCAATATCTCCAAGGCCTGTGAAAAATACTTCTCCTTCAAAAAAGGTCTAACTCCATCCTGTACTGCTATTATACTATTATCTTGACAATATTCCAACGCATTTTCAATAGAATATTGTCTTTCCTTTCCACCTGCAACAACTCTAGTCACTTTTTGAATCTGATACTCTTTGCAAAATTTCTTAACTAACTCTATTGATTCTAGTCCCGTAACAACAATAATACTTTCAATTGTAGAACTCTTTTCAGCAACTTCCAAAACTTTTAGAAATAGAGGTTTCCCCTCTATCTCTAAAAATTGTTTTGGATATCCAAGATTCATCCTCTTTCCAACTCCTGCAGCAGCCACTATCAAGGTTATTTTAGAGTCACCACTGTACATCCAATTCCTCCCTCATTATGACCACCTGTTCTGTAATCTTTTACATATCTTGAAGTTTTTAAAAAGTCCATTACTCCTGTTCTAAGAGCTCCTGTTCCTTTTCCATGAATTACATAGATCTCTGTATATCCATTCATAAGAGCTCTATCCATATAAGTTTCTAACTCATATATCGCCTCATCAACAAGTTTCCCTCTTAAATCAACTTCATTTTTAACTCTTGTTTTAGCGTGAGCATTTATAGGTCTATACTCCTTTTTCTTAGGTTCTACAACTGTTTTTACATCATCCATAGAAACTTCAAGTTTCAATATTCCAGCTTGAATATTAAGAGTCTCTTTATTTAGGTTTATCTTATTTACAATAGCATATTGATTTAAACTATTTACAAACACTCTATCTCCAATTTTATAGTCTATCTTTCTAGCTACTTTTGGTTTGACCTCAACATTTTCACTCTTCTCTTCTTGTAGGGATGTTCTAAGCATATTCAGTTTTTTCTGAACCTCTTTCAACTCCTCTTTAGTCTTATCCTCTTTTTGAATCTTATTAACTAGAGCAGCTGCCTTATTTTGCATATCTCTCATCATCAATTCAGCTTTTTCATAGGCTTCCTTCAATATTTGATTTTTCTCTTTTTCTAAAACTCTCAATTTTTCTTCATATTCATCTTTATCTTTTTGAGCCTGTGTTTTTAAGGCTTCAACTTCAGCTTGCATACTCTCTAACTCTAAAGATTTATCCTTTATATTGGATATCATTTTCTCAACTTTTTTATCTTCATCACTTATATAACTCTTAGCTCTTTCAATTATTACTTCAGAAACTCCCAATCTTTTAGCTATTGTCAAGGCATTACTCTCTCCAGGAACTCCTATTAACAATCTATATGTTGGTGACAGTGTCTCTACATTAAACTCCATTGATGCAGTCTCTATATCAACTTCGTTATATCCATAAGCTTTTACCTCACTGTAGTGAGTTGTTATTAGAGATTTACATCTCTTATCTTTTAAATAGTCAATTACAGCCATTGCAAAAGCTGATCCCTCCATAGGGTCAGTTCCAGATCCAAGCTCATCCAGTAGTACCAGTGAGGCCTTTGTAACTGAGTTTAATATCTCCTGTATATTTTTTAAATGAGCTGAAAATGATGATAGTGACTGTTCTATACTCTGCTCATCACCGATATCTGCAAATACTCCACTGAAAAAACCAATACTTGTCTTTTCATCCGCTGGGATTGGAACTCCAGCTAAAGTCATTAAAGTTAACAGTCCCGCCGTTTTTAGTGCTACTGTTTTTCCTCCAGTATTTGGTCCTGTTATAAGTAGTGTATTGTAGTCTCTTCCTATTTCAAAAGTTAAAGGAACCACTATATTCTCATCTATAAATGGGTGTCTAGCTTTTACTAAAGATAGCATCTCCTTATTATTTATCTCAGGGATTGAACATTTTTTTTCTATACCAAATTGAGATTTTCCATTTAATATATCCAGATACATTATTGTATTACCAATCTCATTTATTATAGGAGTATTAAGTCTAACTTGGTCAGTCAATCTTAGAAGTATCTTTCTGATCTCCTCTCTTTCCCTAACTTCAAGCTCTCTCATCTTATTGTTTAAAGATACAATAGATATTGGTTCTATAAACACAGTTGATCCACTTGATGATCTATCGTGCTCTATACCCTTAATAAGACCTTTAAAATCTGTTTTAACAGGTATTACACTTCTTCCATCTCTTGTTGTTATAATTTTCTCTTGAATAGCCTTAGAATAATTTGCATTTGAGAAAATCTCTTCAAATTTTCTTTTTATATTTGCAACCATATTTTTCTTCTGAAATCTTAGCTCTCTCAAATCAATAGATGCATCATCTTTTATATTTTTATCTGGATCTATCGCTTTATTTATTAAATCCTCAAAATTCTTAAGAGTTGGTACATTTATAAATTTACCTCTTAAATCTTTGTACTTTTCTAATGTTTCCAATCTCCCTTTGAAAATTCTAAAAATTCTAAGATTGATATTTAAAGCCCATAGATCCTCTGGCTCTAAATACATTCCAACAAGTTGAGATTTTCTAGTTATATTTACAATATCTCTCATTCCAGCTGGTTCAAATCCACCATCAAACTTTAAAAAATCCATAAAGTCCTTCACTATATCCAACTCTTTTCTAAGAGAGTTTATATCTTTAAAGGGCTCTAACTCCAATATTTTTTCTTGGTTTTCTTCAATTGTCATATAATGAGATAGCTCTTCTCTCAACTTATTAAACTCTAGTACTTTATAACTATGAATATTCATATTTCATATCACCTTTTCCATATGTATTTTACCTAATTATTATAACATATTTAATGTTTTTTATGAACTATTCCAAATAATTTAAAAAATACCTTGATATTTTCTTACAGTAATGGTATAATAATTTGCATGTTTATAACGAAAGCGAGGTGTAATAGAATGCAAAGATGTGAAATTACTGGAAAAGGAATTACTTTCGGAAATCAGATTTCTCACTCTCACAGAGTAACAGGAAGAGTTTGGAAACCTAACTTACAAACAACTAAGATTGTTATCAACGGTGTTGCTGTTAAAGTTAAAGTTTGTACAAAAACTTTAAAAACTTTAAAGAGTGCTAACGAGGTTGAAGTTATGCAAATTCTTAAAGCTAATGCTAATACTCTAAGTGCTAGACTTAGAAAAGTATTAAGCAAATAATGCTTATAAAAAAAGACAGCTTTAAATAAAAAAGCCTGTCTTTTTTTTATTTTTGTAACTATTTGTTTTATAACATAAACTATTGAGTATAGAAAAAGGGGTTGAAGATAGATATCTTCAACCCCATTATTTTTACTTCTCTACTCTTGTGTATGGAATAAGAGCGATGTTTCTAGCTCTCTTAACAGCTTTAGCTATCTTTCTTTGTAACTTAGCGTTAGCTCCTGTTACTCTAGAAGGATTGATTCTTCCTTTATCAGAAACGAATCTCTTTAATAAATCAACATTTTTGTAATCGATTTCTTCAGCTTTAACTCTTAATTTAGCTCTTCTTCTTCTGAATTCTGCCATTCTAATAACCTCCTTATTTGAGAATAAACGTTTTCTTTAGTTTTAATTAGTCGTTCTTAACTACGATGTATCTCATAACTTCTTCAGTTATGTTAAGCTTTGACTCAACCTCAGTTAACTTAGTACCGTCCATCTCTAAAGTAGTTAGTACGTAGAATCCTGTCTTCTTCTTATCGATTGGATAAGCAAGCTTTCTCTCTCCCCACTTCTCAGATTTAAGAACAGTTGCTCCAGCTACAGTTAAAATGTTGTTAACTTTAGCGATTACAGCTTCTCTTCCCTCTTCTAATATAGTTGGGTTGATGATGAACATTAATTCATACTTCTTCATGTTATTACCTCCTCCCTATGGTTTTAGCCCAAAATACACAATGATCTTGAGCAGGGCATTATTAATTCTAACATAGAATCAATAATTTTACAAGTCTTTTTTTGTTAGTCTCTTCTATTAGCTCTGATCCAAGGTGGAAGATCTAACTCATCTCTCACTTCAGCTGTTTCCTCAACTTTTGGAGTCTCTGCTTTTTTCTCTACATTGATAAATGATTCTGTTTTCTCCTGTTCATCACCAAAACTATTAGCGATTATTGTAACTTGAATCTTATCTCCATATGATTCATCAGCAGTGATACCAAACATTATATCCTCAGCTGTTTTTCCCGCAGCTTCTTTAACTATATTAGCTATTGCTTGCGCTTCCATAAGCCCTAAGTTCGACGATCCAGCTATATTGATTAAAACTTTACTCGCTCCCATAATTGATTTCTCTAAAAGAGGTGATGATAGAGCTTTTTCTGTAGCTTTTGCAACTCTGTTCTCTCCCTCTCCCTCTCCAAATCCTAAAACAGCAACTCCTGAGTTTTGCATAGTCGCTTTAATGTCAGCGAAGTCCAAGTTTATAAGTCCTCTACCTATCATTAGGTCAGCGATTCCTTTGATACCTATTTTTAAGATATTGTTAGCTTCTTTAAAAGCGTTTTGAAGAGTTATTGTTTTCTCTGGTAGTTCAAATAGTTTATCATTAGGAATGATTACCAATGAATCCACATGCTTCTCTAAGTTCGATAAACCTAAATCAGCATTATTTTTTCTCTTTCTTCCTTCAAAAGAGAATGGTCTTGTTACTATACCTATTGTTAATACTCCCATCTCCTTAGCTATTTTAGCTATAACTGGTGCAGAACCTGTCCCTGTTCCTCCACCCATTCCAGCTGTTATAAATAGCATATCTGTTTCTTCCAATAGATTTCTTAATTTTTCTACATCCTCTTCAGCTGCTTGCTTTCCAACTTCTGGGTCAGCTCCAGCTCCCAGACCTCTTGTTAATTTCTCTCCCAATTGAACTCTTATATCCGCTAAAGAGTTGTTTAAATCCTGGGCATCCGTATTTGCCGCAATATATTCTACACCTGTTACCCCAGCTGAAATCATGTCATTTATTGCATTTCCTCCAGCTCCTCCAGCTCCGATTACTTTTATCTTTACTTCACACTCGTTATTAAACATTTTCATACAGCTCCTTATTATATAAAGTTAGAAATCCATTTTTTTATTTTGTTTAAAGCTCCATCTGTAACTACTTCCTCTTCATACTCCTCTTCATAGTCCTCTTGTCTAAAGATTGTCTCATTGATAGGAAGTTCCGTAAAGACCTCTTCCTCTTTTTCCATAGCTACAAACTCATCTTTTAAACTGTCACTTTTTACTTCGTTTCTCTTTTGAAATTCCGCTTCTAATTTTGTCAGTAAAATACCAATTACTGTTGACATAGAGGGATTTACATTTTCTAGTCCTCTCAATGGGAATGGGTTAACCTTTCTAACAGCACACTCCATTTTGCTTCCCACTTTACTGAAAATCTCATCTATTGCAACAGCACCTCCAGTAAAGGCCAATCCTTTTCCTAAATAACCATTAAATCCTGATTCCTCTATAGTTTTAGAGATAAAATTGATCAAGTCACCTGTTCTAGCATCTATAATCTCTTTGATCTCATCTAAGCTATATTCGCCATTCTCTGTCTTTATTAGCCCATTTGAATACTGTTTGCTTCTCAATTTCTCAAGAATCTCTTTAGCCTCTTTTTTTGGTATTTTTAAAAGATAACTTATATCATTTACAAAATGCATTCCACCTATTGATAAAGATTTTGTATAAATTATTTTATCATTTTTATAGATAGCTATGTCTGTAACTCCCTCTCCTATATCGATTAGAGCTACTCCCATCTGTCTATCTTCATACTCTAGTGTTGATTTTGCAGATGATGAAGCATTTAAAAATATATCTTCAATCTCCAATCCAGCACTATTTACAACTTCCACAATTGGATCTAACTGATCTTTTTTTATTGTTATCAGATGCACATCCCCTTGAATACTTTTTCCAATTTGCCCAATTGGATTTTTTAGTATTCCTGAGCTATTAACTCTAACGTTATATGCCTCTTGCTCTATAACAATCTCATCGTCTTTTAATATATTACTTTTTACTAATTCAACTAAGTTGTACATATCCTGAGCTGTAATCTCTTTTTCATTGAATTCGATACAACCATGGTCAGTTTTTGACACAATTCTATCGCTACTAACTCCCAAAGATACCGCTTCAAACTCTCTGCCATTTCTTTGTTCTAACTCTTTTAATCCCTTAGCTATACTTGCACTTAAAAGTTCTGAATCCTCCACTACCGATCTCTTTATGCCTTCACTTGGCACCTCTAAGTAATCTAGTACTCTTAACTTCAATCCCTCTGTACTAAGTTCTCCAAGAATAAATTTAATTTTACCATTTCCAATATCTAAAGCTAGTTTTGTAATATTATCTCGCACTTTTCCCCTCCTTTTCCCTTACTATTATATCTTTAAATCTTATATCTATATAATCTATCTCCTTAGTTTTTATCAACTCCTTATATAGATTCATTATTATCTCATACTTATTTTTTGAAACTTCTGGCTCTGTCTTTATCTTTGTCCCATCTCTCAATATAATGTAAATCAACTTTTTATTTTCCACATACAGTTGTGAAACTTCATCTCTTAAATCCAGCTCTTTTAGTTTTTCCATTATTTCCAAAAGTTCATCTTTTTCATCATTAGCTTTTATTACAAGAATTGGCATACTTTTTTTAGGATATTCATCTAGTTTTCCAAAAATTGTTCCCTCTCCATCCATTGTATATATTCCCGATTTATATTGAGCATAATAACTACTATCTTTTTCTGTAACATCAATAGTTATCTCATTTAACTTCTGTTTAGAAACACTGGCTTTTTTTATTCTGACATCTTTAAGCAGTTTTTTTTCTAAACCTTCCAAATTTAAATCATTTATATTTTTTCCCAAAATTTCATTTTTTATTTTTTCTAAGTCTAGTTTTAGATTTGGTGAAACATCGCTAATTTGAACTTTTGAAATATTGAAAAACACTCTGTTTTTAAAGTCTTTTTCAACCTGAATTACAATAAAAGTTAGTGCCAATATTATAGCAATTTTAAATACTTTTTTCAAGAATCTCTCCCTGTTATTTCATATATTTTCTAACTAACAACTCTCAACTATCATCTTTGTCAAATCATCAAAAGAATATCCCTTTAATGCTGCTAATTTCGGTGCTAAACTTGTCTCAGTCATACCTGGGCAAGTATTTACCTCTAAGAAATAAGTTTTCCCATCCTTCAGCATAAAATCACTTCTTGTCACACCTTTCAATCCCAATTTTTCATGAATTTTTCTTGCGGCCTCTGAGGCCTCCTCATAAGCCTTTTCATCTATTTGAGCTGGACACTCATACTCTGTCATTCCAACAGTATACTTTGATTTATAATCATATAGACCTGATTTTGGTTTTATTCTAACCACGCCTAATTTTTCACCATTCAACACTCCAGCAGTCAGTTCATCACCCTTTATAAACTCCTCTATCAAAGGCTCTTTTCCTTGTAATGTTTCATATGCACTCTTTGCCTCTTCCTCTGTGTTACATATATATAATCCAACACTTGAACCCTCTTTAGCTGGTTTTATAACCACTGGATAGCTGTCTATCTCCTCTACTGATTCATAAGTTTTTGCAACTCTTATACCTAGATCTCTAGCTATTATTTTAGTCAGAATCTTATCCATTGCAACAGCACTTCCTGTAACTCCTGATCCCGTATATTTTTTCCCTAACATATCTAAGACAGCCTGAACTCTACCGTCCTCACCATATTCACCATGGAGAGCCAAGTACACTAAGTCATACTCATTCTCTGTAAATGCTGACACTAAATTATCCCTTGTTAAATCTATTTTATATGCGTCATATCCCTGTCTCAATAAACTATTTAAAACAGCCTGACCACTTCTTAAAGAAACTTCTCTCTCCGATGTAATTCCACCCATAACAACTGCTATTCTCACTTAATTCCTCCTAGTTAGCTTCTTACAATTATAATCTCTTCTTCCAATTGTATTCCAGTTTTATTTTTTACACCTGCTTTTACCTCTTCGATTATATCGATAATATCTTTAAACTTAGCTTCTCCCTTGTTTACAACAAAGTTTGGATGCACCATAGATATCTCAGCTCCACCCACTCTTTTTCCTTGAAGCCCAGCTTCTATTATAAGTCTTGCTGAAAAATAACCCTCTGGATTTTTAAAAGTACTACCTAAATTTGGTTCATTCAGTGGGTGATTTTCACTTCTTTTAAGCTTATATCTCTCTACAACCTCACCTAAATATCCCTTATCAAATTTAAAGGTTGCACTTACAACAACCCATTTTTTTTCTTTTATCTCTGTCACTCTATATGAAAACTTTAGATTCTCTTTCTCTATTCTTCTAAGCTCATTATTTTCATCTATAATTTCAACAGATATTATTCTGTCAAAAATCTCTGTTCCATGGGCTCCACCATTCATAAACACAAGTCCACCAACACTTCCTGGTATTCCAGCTAAATTTTCTAGACCAGTATAATTCTTTTCAGCCATATAGTCTATCAGTTTAGAGAAGTCTAATCCCGCTCCAACCTCAACTATTCCATCCCCTTTATCATCTATATAATCAATCGCTTTAAGAGATATAAAGATTGTCTCTAACTCTCCATCAGCTATTAAAGTATTTGTTCCATTTCCTAAAATAAATGTATTCTCTTTCTCTTTTAAAACCTCTAATAATTCATCTCTATTTTCAATCTCTATATACTCTTTTGCTATGCCCCCAATCTTCATATTTGAGTGCTCTTTCATAATGTGATTTTTATATAACTTCATTTCCTGTTCTCCCTATATTCTCTGCGATAGTGTGAGCTAATGTAGATATGCTTCCAGCTCCCATAAATAAGAATGTGGCAGATCCTTTCTCTCCTGCTACTATTTTTTCTATCTCTTCATTTTTCTCTATTATTCTACAGTGTTTATGTCCAATTTTCTCCTTTAGCTTCTCTAAAGTTACTCCAAACTCATTTTTCTCCCCTGCACTATAAACAGGCATCAGTATAACTTCATCCACACCTTCAAAACTACCTTTAAACTCATTTAAAAGGAATTTTACACGACTGTATCTATGAGGTTGGAAAATAGCTACTGTCTTATTTTTCTCTATAGTTCTTGCCCCCTGAATAGTGGCTTTTATCTCTGTTGGATGATGTGCATAATCATCTATTATTCTTATTTTATCACTGTGAAGAATATCATATCTTCTTTTAGCTCCTTTGAACTCTAAAAGTTTTTGTGCTATTCTTTCCTTTGAAATACCATATTTTTTTGCTAAATATATTACAGGTAAAGCATTTTGAATATTGTGATTACCTGGGATAGAGAGTTCAAACTCTCCGAAAAACTCTCCATCAATATTTACTTTAAATATTGTTTTTGAATCTATTATTCTAATATCTGTAGCTATTATATCTGAATCTGTCTTTTTTATACTATAAGTTTTTACATTTTTTCTATTTTTTATCAATTCTAAACTCTCTTGGCAATCATCACAAACTAAAATCTCCTCCTTTGTTTGATCCATAAATTGCTTAAATGAGTTTTTTATATTTTCAAGTGACCCATGATTTTCAAGGTGATCTGCCTCAATGTTTGTAATAATTGAAATTTCTGGTGTTAGATGTAAAAACGAGTTGTCACTTTCATCCGCTTCTGCTATAAAAATCTCTTTTTTTCCACATCTAGCATTAGAACCTATCTCTGGTAAAATTCCACCAACCACTATCGTTGGATCAATATCTAAAAGTAGTGACCCTAACATAGAACTTGTTGTTGTTTTTCCATGAGTTCCAGCTACTGCTATTCCCTTCTCTTTATTCATTAAAAGAGATAGTAACTCCCCTCTTTTAATTATCTTTATTCCTAACTCCTTAGCTTTTTGTATCTCTGGATTTTCCTGTTTTATAGCACTTGAAGCGACTACTAAATCTGACCCCACAACATTTTGTGCAAGATGCTCTCCAAACACTTTTATCCCTAAACTTTCTAACTCCTCTGTCACGTAGTTTCTAGAAAGGTCTGCCCCACAAACTTCATAACCTTTTAACTTCATGATTTTTGCTAATCCACTCATTCCAATTCCATTTATTCCAATAAAGTATATTTTTTCCATTTAATTCCTCCATATATCTAAGCATTCTAGAATTTTCTCAGCTGCGTTGCTCTTTTTTAAATTTTTAGCTTTTCTACTCATTTTATTTAGTTCCTCATCATTTTTTATAAGCTCCAAAGCTTTTTCAAGAGCTTCTTCAGCTTTACTGTCGCTGTATAAAAGAGCAGCTTCATTCTCTGCTAATATTTTAGCATTTTGATACTGCCCAACTTTAATTGAGTTATACGGTATCAGGATGGATGGTTTTTCCAATTGCATTATCTCTGAAACTGTCAGAGCTCCAGCTCTACAAACAATCAAATCTGCTGCAGCCATTATATTTATCATATTATTAAAATATGGTTTTATTATGTCGCTAACTTTAATCTGTTGATCCTCTAATTTTTCATTTATCTCATTAAAGTTTTTCTCACCTGTAGCCCAATATATTCTAATACTTTTATCTTTATAAATATCTTTCAGATTTTTAATTACAGCCTCATTTAAAGATTTTGCCCCCAAACTTCCACCTGTTATTAAAAGTACCTTCTCATCTTTTCCTATCTTTAGTCTTTCTCTCTCTGTTTCTTTATCCATTGTATAGATATCCTCTCTCAATGGATTCCCCGTCACTAGAAATTTGTGCTGATCCTTTACTGATATCTCCTCATAAGTTGTATCAAAGGCTAAAAAACATTTTTTTGCTATTTTATAAAATAGTTTATTGGCCATTCCTAAATCTGCATTTTGCTCTTGTAAATATATTTTTTTTCCCAAAATCATCCCTGCGAACAACACCGGTATTGATATATAATTACCAAATCCCACAATTATATCTGGCTGTTCTTTTTTTACTATTTTAAAAGCTTGTAAAAAGGCTTTTATATTTGATGGTATCTTTTTCAAATTTTGAAATGGATGTATATCTATTCCTGAAAACTTAAATCCCTCTTCTGGAACAAGGTCCTTTTCCATTCTTGTGGAACTACCTACAAATAGAACTTCCATCCCTCTATCTATAAGTTTTTTTCCCACTGCTAAAGCTGGATATATATGACCTCCTGTTCCACCAGTCGTTATAATTATTTTTTTTTTCATAAACTCTCTCCTAATTAAAATAACTTATTACCAACTCTTTGAAAATTTTTCCTCTTTCTTCAAAGTTTTTAAATTGGTCAAAACTTGATGTAGCTGGAGAAAATAGTACAATCTCCCTCTCGTTTTGGTTAATCTTTAATTTTATTTGCTCTAAAACTCTATCCAAGGTTTTTAGATTAAAAATCTTGTCTTTTGGATAACCCATTTTCAGTAATCCAGCTTCAAGACTATCTGCTATATCTCCAATTAGATAAACCTCTTTCACTCTATCTTTAATCAGTTTTTCCAAAGGTGTCAAATCCAATCTCTTATCATATCCACCACATATTAAAATAGGCTTTTCAAAAGCTTCCACTGCAAATTTTGTTGAGTCTATGTTCGTTCCTTTGGAGTCATTTATAAACTCCACTTTTCCATAGCTAAAGAAGTTTTCCATTCTGTGTTCCAAAGTTTTCGTAGAGTATAAAAACTCTCTTATAACTTCAGTTGGTATATCTAAAATTTTACCTACACAAACTATAAATAACATATTTTCTAAGTTATGTTTTCCTTTTAAGGATGCAAGCTCTATATCTAAAACCGATTCATCCTTAAAGTATATCTTTCCCTCTTTAGCAAAAACTAACTCTTTTCTATCTGTTTCAGTGCTTCCTAAAAATATTATGTTTCCAGAAATTTTTTTAACTCTTTTCAAACTTTCAGCACATGAAGTATTTACTAGAAAATATTCTCTTTCCTTTTGTTTGTTCCCTATATTAAACTTTGTGTCATAATAGTGATCTAAATCTCTATATCTTGACAGGTGATCTGGCGTTAAATTAATCACTAAGCAAATATCCGCTTTAAACTCTTTTATATTTTCTAGTTGGTAAGAACTGGCCTCTAAAACATAGTAATCAAGAGTTGGATTTTCCATAACAGTTTCACTGAAAGAGTATCCTATATTCCCACAGACCTTTGCCTTGTATCCAGCTTTTCCAAGCATTTCCTGTATCTTTGAAGTAACTGTTGTCTTTCCATTTGTCCCTGTTATAGCTATTATTTTACCTTTGATATTGTTAATCATCTTATATCTATAACCTAGTTCTATATCATCTATAACCTCTATCCCTAATTCCAAAGCTTTTTTCACTAACTCTGTATAGGGTACACCTGGACTTTTAATAAAAATATTTATACTATCAGTTTCCAATATTTTCAATCCATCCTCTGAAGAGATTCCTGTTTTATCATCAATTAAAAAAACTTTATATCCCATTTTTTTCAAAGTTTTCTCTGAACCCTTTCCACTAACTCCAGCTCCAAAAATCATCGCCTTTTTCATGGATCTACCTCCTTATTTTTAAACGACAAAAACCACAGTGATTTTCACTGTGGTCCTATTATAGTATTCCTCTTAATCTCACTATACCTAAAGCTATCATTCCTAAAAACAATGCCACAATCCAAAATCTCATTGTCACTTTTGTTTCAGGTAATCCTGCTAGTTCAAAATGATGGTGTATCGGTGCCATTCTAAATACTCTTTTACCCCTCATTTTAAAAGACCCCACCTGAAGAATAACAGATACAGCTTCTAAAACAAATACTCCGCCTATTATCGGTAAAAGCAACTCCTGTTTTAAAAGGATTGCTACAACTCCCAAAATCCCTCCTAATGTCAAAGATCCTGTGTCTCCCATAAAGATTTGAGCAGGATAAAAATTATACCATAAGAATCCCAATCCAGCTCCTATTAAAGCGGATAAAAACACTGATAACTCACCTATACCTGCTATATAGTGTAAATTAAGGTGATTACTTAACTCTATATGACCAGTGAAATACGCTATTATTCCTAAAATTGTCGCACCTATTATTACAGGCATTATTGCCAATCCGTCCAATCCATCTGTTATATTTACCGCATTTGAAGTTCCCATCAGTACCAAAGCTATAAAGATTAACATAAGAAAACTTCCCAAGTAAAAATTACTATTTGAAATTACAGGATTTACAATAGATAGGTCTAAAATTTTATTTCCTGTTAAACCAAACTCCTTTATAAAAAACCAAGTTACAACAGCTATAAAGCATTGTCCTATTAATTTTTTCTTACCTGACAACCCCTTTTTATTGACTGTAAATTTTTTATAATCATCTATAAAACCTATACTACTAAAGAGAATAGTCACTATGAACATCAAGATTAAAAATTTATTAAAAAGATCTCCCACCAATAAAGATGTCACTAGAGTTCCAAATATTATTAAAATTCCACCCATAGTTGGAGTTCCTTTTTTTGAGAAATGACTTACTGGTCCTTCCTCTCTAATAGACTCTCCAAATTTTTTTACTTTTAAATACTGTATAAATGGTTTTCCAGTCATTAAAACAACTAAAAATGCTAATATAAATGCTAAAAAACTTCTTAAATATATAGATTTAAGCCCCTCTAAAACTGGTAAATATCCTGCCAATAAGTATAGCATCCCTCTTACTCCTTTAACTACATAATTATTTCTTCTAACTTCATCCCTCTTGACCCTTTTAATAGAACAGCGATATTTTCCATTTTATTAAGCCCATCTTTTATAGCACTTTTCTCTGTAAAATAGGTTATTCTAGAATCATTTATAATCTCTGAAGCCTTTTTCATTCTTTCTCCATAGATAAATATCTTATCAAAATTGTGTTTTAGAGATTCTATCAATATATCTCTATGATACTCTATCTCTTTCTCTCCCAACTCTAAAGCATCACCTAAAACCACAATTTTTTTCCTCTCTAAAGGCAATGATGAAAACGCTTTAAGTGCCATTTCCATTGATACTGGGCTGGCATTATATGCATCATTTATAAACAATATACCATCTTTTTCTATTTTCTCAAATCTCATTGAAGTGATCTTTATATGGTTCAATGATTTTTTTATATCTGAATGTGGTATATTAAGTAGTTTACCTAAAACAATAGCAAATGAAGAGTTTATAACATTATATAGACCATTTAAAGGTGTAAAATACTCCTCCCCATTCAATTTAAAATAAACTCCCTCATATTTTTCTATCTCATCGGTTACCACATAGTCATTTCCCATTTTAAATCCGACTTTTATAGCTTCCAAATTTTTAAGATATGGATCATCTCCATAGACTAAAACACGACTTTTATCCACATATTTTAGAACCTCAGTTTTAGCTTTAAAAACATTGTCTCTATTCTTTAGAAACTCTAGGTGAGAATCTCCAATATTTGTTATTATTGCATAATCTGGTTGAGCTATTTGAGATAATATATCTATCTCTCCAAGACTACTCATACCCATTTCCAGAACTGCCACCTCATCTTCCTCTTGAAGTTGAAGTATTGAAAATGGTAAACCAATTTGATTATTGTAGTTTCCTAAAGTTTTTTTTGCCCTATATTTACTAGATACAACTCCAAACACCAGATCTTTTGTTGTAGTCTTCCCTTCACTTCCAGTTATTGCAACCACCTTGATATTTAAGGATTCTCTATACACCTTAGCTATATCTTGCAAAAATTTTACACTATCTCTAACCTCTATTATTCTGGGGTTATTTGATGTCTGCGCTCTATCGGCGACAACAATCTCAGCTCCTCTTTCAAAAGCTTCCTCTATATAGTTATTTCCATTATTAATCGCTATAAACAATGACCCTTTTTCCACTTTTTTACTGTCCATTTGGATATTTTTTATGAATAAATCCTCTGGTAAAGCCACTTTTAATTTTTGAAAATAGTTTATTAAAACTTCAGTAAATTTTTTCAATTTTACATCCCCTTTTTTTATATTTACTATACATTTTACCATTTTTTTAGTACTCTTTTCAAATTTTTTTTAACTAATACCTAAAACTTTTAATCCTCTATGGATGCACTCTATCTCTATTGGTAATTTTGGACCAATCTCCCCATCTATATCTGTAGAGTAATTTTCAACACCTACAATTTTCATAGATTTAGTTTTAAAATATTTTACTGAATGTATATTTTTTTCTAGATGTGTTTTTGTTGCCAATGCCGCGCTTATCTCAGGAACATCCACAATAAAATCTGGTTTTAAAAGTAACACATCAAAGTATCCGTCATCCAGTTTTGCATTGTAGGCTAGCTCAAAATTTCCTGCGCTCTTTCCATTAAAAACTAAAAGTGATACTATATCAGTTATTGCACTATATTCATCACTCTCTAGTATTATTTTCAATTTTTTTATTTTTGTCATCTCTTTAATACCATTTAAAATATATGCTAATTTCCCCATAGTTTTTATCATGTTTCTGTCTGTAGTTTGAGAAATTGTAGAAAATACTCCAATACTAGCTATATTTATAAAATATCGATCATTTATTCTGCCTAAATCAATCTCTTTTATCTCAGTAGACAATATTTTTCTACAAGCCTTTTCTATATTTTTGGGCATACCTATAACATTGGCAAAATCGTTGGCAGTTCCTGTTGGCAATACAGCAATTGGAATATCCACATCATTTTTTTTTAGAATATTCACAAAACTATTGATTGTTCCATCTCCACCTGAAATTAAAAAATGATTGTAATCATCTATATCTTTTAAGATATCCTCTTTGTTACATCCCTTGGAAACTCTAAAAATATCAACAATATATCCATGTTCTTGGTATACTTCAAAAATCTTATCCAGCTCTTTTAAAATTTTTCCACCACCTGAAACAGGATTATATATCAATTTTACTTTATTTTGTTTTATCATATAACCATCCTCCAGTTTTTAGGTATAAAAAAAAGATTGGCAACTTCCTATCCTCCCAGGGGGCTGCCCCCCAAGTACTTTCAGCGTTTATGGGCTTAACTTCCAGGTTCGAAATGTTACTGGGTGTACCTCCATAGCTATCGTTGCCAATCAATATTTAGTTTACTT
>NZ_DBGBQB010000085.1:0-1710 GCF_048470075.1 Cetobacterium sp.
CTCTAGCTCTTTGGATTTCACTATGAGAGTTTGGGCTAAAAAAGAGCATTACTGGGATGTTTTCTTTGATCTTCAAGAACTTGTTAAAAAGAGATTTGATCAAGAGGGAATTGAGATTCCATATAACAAACTTGATGTTTACTGTAAAACAACTGGTGAATAAAATAGAAAAGCATACTGAATAGAGTGACTATTCAGTATGCTTTTCTTTTAAAAAACTTCCTAAAGTTATTCCAACTATAATTAATACTATTCCCAATAATGACAACATTGAAGGAATTTTATTCCCTAATATAGTCCCACCTAAAATTGTAAACACTATCTCTGTAGCCTGAGTAGCTTCAATCGCTGCTAAAATATTTGGTGAATCACTTCCCAAGTTTGTCGCTTTGAAAAATAATGTAGTGGCTATAACACCTGAAAAAACTGCTACTAGCAATGAACTCGTAATCTGATTATAACTTGGTATTCCACTTGAAATAAAACCAAGTGATGATATTATAATCCAAAATGGAAAACTGCATAGAGTCATTCCAAAAACTCTTTGTAGTGCTGTTAATCTATTTCCCACAAGAAGCATCATCTTTCTATTTCCTAAAGGATAAGCAAAAGCTCCTATAAAAACTGGTATAACTCCTAAAACTCCCTCTTTAAAAGAGATTATTTTAAAATTTTCAATCTGAATAATAAGTATTCCTAGTAAAATAATTAAAGATAACTTTAAAAATCTAATGGGTAACTTATCTTTAGATATAATTGGTGTCATTAAAGCTCCGGCTATAATTGTTATTTGCCAAGTTGAGGCAACTAACCATCCTTCTCCAAATGTTGAGGCAAAACATAGAGGTAGATAAAATAATCCAAACCCTATTGTACTCCAAAATAACCATTGTTTTGGATATTCAATTACACATAAGTAAACTTCCCGCACCTGTTTTTTATATGTTAAAATAATAAATAGAATAGGACACATAAAAATATATCTTAAAGAAGCCGTCCATAAATAACTACCTTGAGTAGTATTTATATACTCATTTAAAATAAATGTTATTGAAAAAAATAAAGCTGATATAACTCCCAGTATGATTGCTCTCATAAAATCTCCTTTTTATTTTCATTATAACATACTTTTTTTCGTTATAACATATTTTTTGATATTTTATATTGTTTTTTTTTTACTAAACTGATATTCTTTATATAAAGTCAGTTAGATCGAGGTGTAATATATGGAAAATTTGAATATTTTAATTGGGCAACGTTTAAATAGATTAAGAAAAGAAAAAAATTTAAGTTTAGAAGAACTCTCCTCTCAAACAGGAGTCAGTAAAGCTATGCTCTCACAGATTGAAAATGGAAAATCCAATCCTACAGTTTCTACTCTTTGGAAAATATCTACAACATTAAAAGTATCGTTTTCATTTTTTATAGAGGGTGAAGAGGAGGAACTAACTATTGTAGATGAGAAAAATATCTCCCCTATTTTAGAAAATAATAATCTTATGAGGCTATATCCTATTTTCCCATTTGATAATCATAAAAATTTTGAAATTTTGACAATTGAATTAGAAAGTGGATGTAATCATATATCTCAACCTCATAATTTAGGAGTGGAAGAGTACATCTTTGTTGATTATGGTATTTTAGAACTAAGTGTTGAAAATAAAACTTTTATTTTAACCAAAGGACAATCTATAAAATTTTCAGCTAATA
>NZ_DBGBQB010000086.1:0-1732 GCF_048470075.1 Cetobacterium sp.
TTATAGTAGGTTTCAGGTGTAATAATACCAAAGAAACAGATATTAATTCCATTGATATTGACAATATCAAAAGGAAGTAGATTTTTACTGCTATTAGAATCAACTAAGTTTAAAGCCAATGTTTTATAATTTTGTAAAGAAAGAAGTTTTTTTAAATGTTCATACCCATAGTTAAAGTCATGGTTTCCTAAAGTGGTATAATCCCATTGTAAAAGATTAAAAAGTTCAATAATAGATTCCCCTTTAGAAAGATTTGCAAAAGGGGTTCCATGAAGTGTATCACCTGAATCTATCAAAAAAACTTTACCATTATTTTTATTTTTACGTAATTCTTTTAGAAAAGTGAAAAATTTAGAGATATCAATTCCATTGCTTTCACCGTTTACTCTTCCATGAATATCATTAAGATGAACAAAAGTTAAGTCATATTCGGTAGTATTTAATTCCATAATTCCTCCTAAAAAAGCTATCTTTTTAGTGTAGCATAAATTCTATTAAAAAGATATGTAATTTCTTGATTTAGTATTTAAATATTGCTAAAATGTGATAATCAAATAAAGAAAAAGGATGTTAAGTTAATGAAAATAATAATAGATGCAGATGCTTGTCCTGTAACAGATAAAACTATAAGGATAGCTAAAGAAAAAAATATAGAATGTATAATAGTGTGTGATGATGCTCATAAAATTATAAGAGAGGGAGTGGAAACAGTTGTTGTAACTCAAGGAGCAGATGAGGTAGATTTTGCAATAATATCAAAGACTTGTGCAAATGATATTATTGTTACTCAAGATTATGGATTAGCTTCAATTATACTTTCAAAGAGTGCTTATGGGATAAATCAGGATGGGTTAATCTATAATACATATAATATAGAAAGCCTACTTTTTAGTAGACATATGTCACAAAAAATGAGAAATGCAGGGAAAAAAACAAAAGGTCCTCGAAAAAGAACAGTGGATCAGGATAAAAATTATGAAAAGAGTTTATTACAACTTTTAGAAAATATAAATAAAACTATTTAGAGGAGGAAAAATGGATATTTGTTTAAATTGTGGTGAAACTTTAGAGAAAATAGGAAATGAATATATTTGTAAAAAATGTGGGAAAAAATATGTAAAAAAAGCATATTGTCCCAAAGATAAAGAGGAACTAGAAAAATTAGCAGCATGTGGTTCAGTTAGCTATTGGTGCAATAGATGTAATGAATTAAAATCTAGAAAAGATGTTATATATAGTTTGGAGGAGATTAAATAGCAATATTTGGGAGAAGTTATGGAGATAGATGAGTTAGAAAAAAGATTAGAAAAAATATCAATAGGCTGTGAAAGATGCAAAGCTAAAATGTGTAATATTTGTCCCAATGGAAAGGTGAAAAAAATGATTAAAACCAAGTTAAAAGATAAGGGGATAAAATCTGAAAAAGAGAGTACTCTAATTGAAAAAATAAAGGGATTTTTTATAAAAAATTAAATTTAACAAATTTAAAAAATTATCAATTAATATACCCCAGATAGGATGAGCCATACTTCCATTTAAAATTTTAAGTGGGAATATGGCTCAATTACATATTAACGATTATCTTTAATAAGTTTTAATAGCTGTTCTTTATTCATAGCTCCTGGTATAACTCTTTTTATTTCTCCATCTTTTCCAATTAAGTATGTAGTTGGAAAAGCTCTGATTTTAAAGTTATCAAAATATATGCCGGTTCTATCAAAAACAGTTGGGA
>NZ_DBGBQB010000087.1:0-4618 GCF_048470075.1 Cetobacterium sp.
CACTAATATCCTTTAAAATATTATATTTAAAGAGTTTCTCATAAAGTTTTAATATTATAAATTAAGATAAAAATTTTTTTAACCTTATTGAAGTGCTCAAACTAATGAAATAAACTGGTGTTATGATAGAGTTTAATAAAAATATCATAGTTTAAAGGAGGAGTAGTATGAGAATTGGAATTCCTAAAGAGATTAAAAACAATGAGAACAGAGTTGGTCTTTTACCTTATGCTGTGGCTCAACTAGTTGGTGATGGGCACACAGTTTATGTAGAAAAAAATGCTGCTGCTGGTATTGGAGTTACTGATCAACAGTATGAAGAAGTTGGGGCTTTTATATTGAATACTCCTGAAGAGATTTTTAATAGTTCAGATATGATTATTAAAGTTAAAGAACCACAACCATCAGAGATTGCACTGTTTAAGCCACATCATATAGTCTATACCTATCTTCATCTAGCAGCTGATAAGGTATTGACAGAAGCTCTTATGAAAACTGGTGCTACTTTTATAGCATATGAAACTATTACTGGCAAAAATAACTCTTTACCTCTATTGAGGCCTATGTCTGAAGTTGCTGGTAAAGTTGCTGTACAAGTTGGTGCAAATTATTTACAAAAGAATAATGGTGGAAAAGGTATTTTATTGGGTGGTGCTACTGGAGTTTTACCTGGTAAAGTTGTTATTATTGGTGCTGGGGTATCCGGACAAAGTGCTCTTAAAGTTGCGGTTGGATTGGGAGCTGATGTCACTGTTCTAGATATTGATATCGATAAACTTAGCTATCTTGATGATATCTATGGAACTCAAATAAAAACTCTATACTCAACTAAAGCAAACATAGAAAATTCAATTATCGATGCCGATTTAGTCATTGGTTGTATTCTTCTTCCTGGAGCTAAAGCCCCTAAACTTATAACTGAAGAGATGATTAAAAAAATGGAAAAAGGTTCTGTTCTAGTTGATGTAGCTATTGATCAAGGCGGTTGTTTTGAAACTTCAAAACCTACAACTCATGAAAATCCAGTTTATTTAGTTCACGGAATTCTACACTATTGTGTTGCCAATATTCCTGGTGCATCTCCTCTTACATCTACATATGCTCTAAATAATGCAACTCTTAAATATGCTAGAGAACTTGCTTCTCTAGGAGTTGTAGAGTCTTGTAAAAAACATACTAATTTACTTGCTGGACTTAGTATTTTTAATGGAAAGTTAGTTGATAAAACAGTTGCAAAAGATTTGGATTTAGAGTTTTTAGAATACGTAGATTTTGAAAGTTAATAATTTTTTTTAGAAAAAATATAAAAGCAAAGAAGCTGAAGCAAATTGATGATTAATCCCATCAATTTGCAACAGCTTCTTTTTTTATCTTTGATAAATATTGAATCTATCTGTTATTTTCTTTAATTTATCCAATCTCTCAATGCTTTCCTCTTTATTCTCTTTACCAAATTTTAAAAGTAAAGCATTTAAAATAATTATTCCTGGAACAAAAGTATAAGCTTTTCCTCCATTTTTTGTGGTGATTACTAAATCCGATATATTTCCTAAAACAGAGTCTTTTTTATCAGTCATAGTAATTATTTTATTTCCCTGTTCTTTAAAAAACTCAGTTACTTGACAAGTAAAGTTTGTATATGGATGGAATGATATTGTAAACAACACATCATCAGGGCTTGAGTATAGAAGTTTATCAGTGAAATCAGACGCTCCTGATATCATTAACTCCACATCCTCTCTTAATTCTTTTAGCATAAAATATAGATAATATGCCAATGCATAAGATCCTCTTGCACCTAATATATATAACTTTCTACTATTTTTTATCATTTCCATAGCTTTTTCTAGCTGTTCCTCTATAGTTACAATATCTATCTCTTCTAAAAGCTCTATGTTTGTAGTTATAATTTCTGATAATATTCCATCTTTTGAAACTGAATCTATCTCCTCTCTAAACTCTTTCATTTGAGAAGTTGATATTTCAACATCTTTTTGGAAAACTCTTTGGAAATCTGGATAACCTTTAAACCCTAAATTTTTTGAAAATCTTGTAATTGTAGCTGGACTAGTTCCTGTCTCTTTAGCTAGCTCATTTATTGAAATAAATGACACTATACTCTGATTATGCTTTATAAAGTCCACAATTTTTTTAAAACTTTTACTATACGTTGAATAATTTTGCTCTAAATTAGCTAATACCGCCTTTTTCATCTCACACCTCTATATACTTATACGTTTGGATTTAATACAAACTCCGTTAGATCATTTACAAAATTCATAGTTTTCTCATTTTTATCATTTACTGGATTGTATTCCACTATATCTACCGATGTTATAGAGTAGTTTTTAAATAGGAATCTAAATGTCTTAAACATCTCCTCTGGAGTAAATCCATTTCTAACTGGTGTACTTACTCCTGGTGCAAACTCTGGATCAACTGAATCCACATCAAAACTTATATGAATATTATCAATTTTCAAATAGTTCTTAATCTCTTCTAAAACATTGTCTAATCCTTTATGAACAACCTCATCATAAGGGATTACTTTCACTCCTAATTCCTCTATAACGTCTCTTTCTTTTACATCTAGGTCTCTAGCTCCTAAAATAACAACATTTTTACTGTCAATTTTAGCTCCTTCATAGAAACAGTTTACTAAGTCTCTATCTCCAGCTCCTTGTAAAAGTGCTAATGGCATACCATGGATATTTCCTGACATTGTTGTCTCATCAGTGTTCATATCTCCATGAGCGTCAATCCATATTACACCTATCTCTTTTTCTAATGCTACTCCAGATATTGATCCTAGAGCGATTGAGTGGTCTCCACCTACAGTTATTGGTCTATATCCATCTCTTACTGCCTCATTTACTGCAGTTGCTAACTTCTCACAAGTGTTAAGTATTGTATTCTTATATTTTAATGACCACTCATTAAAGTTTTCTCTCTGCTTTTCAACATCTATATAAGTCATCTCTCCAAATGTATCTGGGAAATACTCCTCTAAAACTTCTGGTCCAAACTCAATACCAGCTTTGTTTGCTCCTAAGTTCATTGGAACAGCAAACATTTTATTTTTCATTTTTTCTGTGTATAAGTATACAGCATCTTCTTCATCTATAACTTTTATATACTCTAACTCAGGATCTTCCATTCCTTGAACATGAAGTTTTGCTGCCTTTAAATTTTGAATATATGTAATTATATCTTTTGTAATTCTTTCTCCTGGATATATTACTGGTATTCCTGGTGGATATGCCATAATCATCTCAGCACATATCTTACCTTCACTCTCTAAGAATTTAATTTTGTTATTCTCACTGTAGAAAGCTTCTCTAGGTATTAAGATAGACTCTGGAATTGTCGGCATTCTACCTACAGATTCAGCTATTTTTTTATCCTTTCCGAAGAATCTCTTACTTATATCTTTTAAAGCATCTAATAACTTACCTGTACTTACTTCATCATCTCCCAATGTAATTAATCCTAATACATTGTAGAAATCTGATAGTTCAACCTGAATATTATAGTCATCAATAAGTAGAGTTTCCAATTCAAAACCAGTTAATCCTAACTCTCTTGCTGATATAGAAAGTTTTGTTTCATCAAAATCATAGATTCCGTATCTTCCTACAATCTCTTTTCCAAATGAGAAAATACCTGGTATTTTGTTGATCTCTGCTCTTAGATCTCTTGCTAACTTCAATGTTCTTGTTAATAACTCTCTTCCCTCAGTAGCAATCTGTCTTCTAGCACAATCTAATGATGCCATCAACGGATATGAAGGTGATGTTGTATGTAAAATACTTAGTATCTGTTGTATTCTATTTACATCAACTCTTGTTGAGTTTACATGTAACATTGACATCTGTGTCATTGCTCCAATTATTTTATGAGTACTTTGACAGCAAATATCTGCCCCTGCATCTATTGCTGATATTGGTAACTCTTCATGGAAGTGTAAGTGAGCTCCGTGAGCCTCATCAACTATTAAAGGAATATCATAGCTATGAACTATATCTGCAATCTTTTTGATATCAGTTGCCGCTCCATAGTATGTTGGGTTAATGATTAAAACAGCCTTTGTATCTGGATGCTGCTTTAGCATATTTTCAACAACTTCTGGTCTAACTCCATGAGCTATTCCTAATTCGTCATCTACTTCAGGATTCATATATACTGGAGTTGATCCACTTAATATAATTCCACCAGAAACTGACTTATGTACATTTCTAGGGACTAATATTTTCTCTCCTGGCTTTACAACAGACATAATCATTGCTTGAATTGCTCCTGATGTTCCGTTGACAGCGAAAAAGGTCTTCTTTGCTCCATAAGCGTCAGCTGCTAACTCTTGTGCTTCTTTTATACAACTTTTTGGATTGTGTAATCCATCAACCATCTTAAAGATAGTTACATCAATTGAGAAGGGATTAGGTCCCATAAACTCGTAAAACTCTTTATCCATTCCCTTTCCTCTCTTATGCCCTGGAACATGGAAAGGAATTATATCTCTTTTCGCATATACGTCCTTCAGTGTTGAGAATATAGGTGTTTGATATTGATTTAATTTAGTCATCTTACCTCCTTATTTAATAAATTTTGTTCTTAAAAA
>NZ_DBGBQB010000088.1:0-3927 GCF_048470075.1 Cetobacterium sp.
GTGGTAACCATATCATTGATTCCATGATAATGCAAAGTAAATAATATATTTTTAGAATGAAATCGTTCAACAATGTTTATATCTATCTCCTCCTATTAGCTATAATTATACAATACTCTCTTCACACATCACCTTAGCTTGTTTTAACACAAGTTCTGTTGCATCCTCTGTATCCTCTGGAGGATAACCATACTTTTTAAGAAGCCTTCTTATAGATCTTCTCATTTGAGCTTGTACACTCTCTTTATCATACCAATCTATAGTCATATTTTTTCTAATAGTCTCTGTCAGCTCTTTTGTTATCTGTACCAGTATATCATCACCTAACATCTCTTTTACTTTTTCATCTCGAGTTAAAGCATCATAGAAAGCTACCTCATCCTCTGTTAAACCAAGTGAGTCACCCTCTTTATGAGTCTCCATAAACTCCTTAGCCATCTTTATAAGTTCTTCCATTATCTCTAAACTTGTTAAAGCCTTATTTCTATAAGAACTCATAGCCTTTTGAAGTCTTTCTGAAAACTTTTCAGCTACCACTAGATTTTTTCTGCTAGAGTATTTAATCTTACCCTCTATTAGTTTTCTTAACATCTCAACAGCTAAATTCTTATACTTTATCTTCTCAACCTCTTTTAAAAACTCATCTGAAAGAATAGATATATCTGGATTATCAAGTCCTAACTGTGAATAAACATCTATAACATCTTCAGATATAATCGTCTTAGCCATAAGTGAAGCTATTTTTTCATTTATCTGAGCCTGAGTTAGTTTTTTAGGATTATCTCCTTTATCCTCAGTTTCTAATTTAATAACACTAGCTTTAACAGCTTTAAAATAACTTATCTCATCATTTAAAGCCTGTCCATCACGAGTTGTTATACATAGAGAATGAGCTTTAGCCAATGCTAAAACATTATCAATAAATCTTTTCTTAATTCCAGGTTCATCATTTTCAAAACCTAAAATGTAATCCATACCCTCTATAATAACTCTAGCTCTATCTAAAGCACTACTGCTTTTATATTTTGAATAATCAAAGTGATGGAATATCTCTTTTACAATCTCATAGTGTTCAATCATAAGAGCTACAGCTTTTTCTGTATCTACTCCAGTTGTCTTTTGATCATTTGGTGTATATTGTCTTAGTGCTTTTTTAAGTGCATCTCCTATTCCAATATAGTCTACAACTAAACCACCAGTTTTATCTTTGTATACTCTATTTACCCTTGCAATAGCTTGCATTAAGTTATGCCCAACCATAGGTTTATCAATATACATAGTATGCATTGATGGAACGTCAAACCCTGTTAGCCACATATCACGAACTATAACAATCTCTAACTCATCACTGTCATCTTTCATTCTATTAGCAAGCTCTTCTCTTTCCTGCTTTGTAGTAAAGTGCTGCTTAAACTCCATAGGATCTTTACTAATATCACTTGTCATAACAACTTTTATTTTTCCCTTAGTCTTATCTTCATTGTGCCACTCTGGTCTTAAACTTACAATCTCGTTATATAAATCCACACATATTTTACGAGACATAGCTACTATCATACATTTTCCAAAAGCATTATTTCTTCTCATCTCCCAATGTTCTATAAAATCCTCTGCCAAAGTTCTTATTCTATTTTGAGAACCGATAATAGCTTCCATTTTTGTAATATCTTTTTTAGTACGTTCAACAGTCATTTTCTCTTGACCTTCCATAATCTCTTCAAACTCACCATCAAGTTCAGATAAAACAGGATATGGAATGTCTAGCTTTATAAATCTATTTTCATAATAGATTTTAACAGTAGCTCCATCTTCAACAGCTCTTGTCATATCGTAAGTATCTATATAGTCACCAAATACAGCAGTTGTAGATTTATCATCAAAGTCTATGGGAGTTCCTGTAAATCCAATATAATTTGCATTGGGAAGTGCATCACGAATATGTTTAGCGTACCCGTATTTACTGTTTCCATCTGCATCCATTTTAGCATCTAATCCATACTGTGATCTATGAGCCTCATCAGCTATAATATATATGTCATTTCTAGTACTAATAGCTTCTACAATCTCTCCAGTTTTAGGAGCGAACTTCTGAATTGTAGAGAATATTATTCCACCACTACTTACATTTAGTAGTTCTTTTAGTCTATCTTTATCATCTGCTTGTTTTGGTGTCTCTATTAGATAACTTTGAGCTTTTGAGAACGTTCCAAAAAGTTGATTATCCAAATCATTTCTATCAGTTAAAACTATAACTGTTGGATTGTTAAACTTTTTCATAAGTTGTCCCGTATAAAATGTCATAGTTAGAGATTTTCCACTACCTTGAGTATGCCAAACGACACCGATTTTTCCATCATTACTACGAGCATCTGCTGTCTTTTCCAGTGCTTTTTTTATGGCAAAGAACTGGTGATACTGAGCTAATATCTTTATCTTTTCATTTTTACTTTGAAGAAACAAGATATAGTCGTGAGTTAATTCTAATACTCTTTCCTTAGATAACATTCCACGAGTTAAAACTTCCATCATTAAAGAGTTTGTATCTGC
Organism: Cetobacterium sp.; assembly: GCF_048470075.1. Lineage (GTDB taxonomy): Bacteria > Fusobacteriota > Fusobacteriia > Fusobacteriales > Fusobacteriaceae > Cetobacterium_A. Next base: position 2,548 of record NZ_DBGBQB010000088.1, read on the forward strand.
TATTGTAACTCCATCAATACTTCTAAAGCTCATATATCTCTCTTCATTTGATGATATAGTTCCAGCTTTTGCATTAACTCCATCACTTATAACGATAAAAGAGTTATATTTAAAAAGATCTGTAATCTCATATTTGTATCTTTCAATTTGAGTATAAGCCTCTTTTATACCTACATTGTCATTACTTAGAGATTTTAACTCTATAACTACAAGAGGTAGTCCATTGATAAATAGTATTATATCTGGTCTACGTTTAGATTTTCCCACTATTGTAAATTGATTTACAGCTTGAAACTCATTTTTTTTAATATTTTTAAAATCTACTAAATATATTTTTCCACCAGAACGTTTGTTCCCATCTTTGTCTTGATACTCTCCTACATCCACTCCATTGACTAGCATATTATGAAACTCTTCATTACTTCTAATCAAGTTAGGATGTGAAAGCAGTATTACTTTTCTAATAGCTTCCTCTTTAGCTGAAGATGGCATATTTTTATTTATATTATAAACTGCTTCTCTTAAACTCTCTTCTAATACTACTGAATGATAGTCATCTCTTTCTAGTTTTCTACCATCAATACATTCCCATCCCAAAGATTCTAATATTTCAAGATAGGCTGCTTCTAATTCATCCTCTGTAAAATTCATTGCTACCCCCACTACTAACTTATTTGACTCTTTTCCAACGCTCTTATTTGTTTTATGTAATCTAATAATTCATCCATTTCGTCTACAGAAATTTCATAAATCATTTGAATACTAGTTCCCCAATATTCATGTATTAATCTATTTCTAACTCCTTTTATTCCTTTCCAGTAACTTTTATTATTATAAATTTTAGTTAAAATATCTTTATCCAACTTTTGTATTTGAGTGACAGCTTCTCCTATTTTTTCTAATTGTCTTTCTATATACCCAATACTTTTTTTATCTAGAGCAAAATCGTTAAATGACTTATTTAGCATCTCTTCTTGAATATACTCAATAAACTCTTCAATGTCATAAGTAAACTGTATTATATTTCTTTTGGCTTTAGACATATATCACACTTCCTAGTATTTCTTCTTTTACCTTTTCTTTATAATCTTTTACATCTGGGTTTTTAAACTTATAATCAAAAACACTTTTTTCAACTAAGTCTACTTTTTTTCCAAAAGTATTTTCTAACTCCTCTTGCAAAGCACAAAAATTTCTATACATGCCTTTTTTAAATTCTATTTTTACAATTATATCTATATCACTACTATCAGTTTCTTCTTCCCTAGCATAACTTCCAAATAATCCAATTTCTAAAATTGAATATTTTTCTTTATCCAACGCTTTTAAAACAGATAAAATACTTTCTTTATTAACTATCATTTTATCACCTCATAATAA
>NZ_DBGBQB010000089.1:0-3426 GCF_048470075.1 Cetobacterium sp.
CTCTTTAGATTTAGATGTATTCTCAAATATTATCAATGAACTTCTTGGGAAGTGTGAAGATATACCCAATAACAATATTGAAAAAAGGAAATTAATTTTATATAAGAATATAATAAAAAACTACAAAAATAAAAAGGAGAATTTATGAACAAGAAACAAAACTTACTTAGAACAACTTTAGGTTCTGTCTTTATTGAAAGTGATCTTATGGGAGGACTTGTAGGAGAAAACAGACTTATCACAATCTCTGGAAAGGTTAACAATCCTGGAATTTATGAAATCCCAGAAAATGCAACTCTAAAGGATATTTTAGATATTGCTGGCGGAATGAAAAATGGAAAAGAGTTTAAGGCTGCTCAGTTTGGTTTACCTTTTGGAGGATTTGCTACAAAAGAATCTTTAAATGAAATTGTTGATTTTGGTCATTTCTTTGATTCAAAACATCCTAAAGCATTGATAGTTTTATCAAATGAAAGCTGTATTGTTCAGTTTGCCAAATACTATGTTGAATTTATTCTAGGAAAATTATCTAAGGGAGAGTACAGAGAGTATCTTATTGCAAAATTTGAAATAGAAAGATCTTGGAGAGTTTTAGATAGAATATCTAAAGGAAAAGGAAACATGAGAGATCTTTATCTTTTAAGACAACTATCTAAGAATATAAAAGAGGCTACTCAACAGAAACATAACCTTATTGAAGAGGCTATTGAAGCTTTTTATCATGAGTTTGAGGAGCATATTGAAGAGCACAGATGTTACACTGGAGAGTGCCCACAACTTGTAAAATTTAGAATTACAAGTAAATGTATAGGTTGTACTGCTTGTGCTAGAGTTTGCCCTGTTCACTGTATTGAAGGAAAAATTAAAGAGAGACACCGTATTGATATTGAAAGATGTACTCACTGTGGTCAGTGTGTTGCAGCTTGTCCTGTAAATGCCATCAATGAGGGAGATAATAGTTTAAAATTCCTTAGAGACCTTTCAACTCCTGGTAAAATAGTGATTACACAGATGGCTCCAGCTGTTAGAGTAGCTTTAGGAGAGGCCTTTGGGTTTGAAGCTGGAGTAAACATTGAGAAAAAAATCAATGGAGCTTTAAGAATGTTAGGAGTGGATTATGTATTTGATACTACTTGGGCTGCTGACCTAACAATTATGGAAGAAGCAACTGAGTTCCAACAAAGGCTAGAGGCATTCTTTAAAGGTGATGACAATGTTAGACTACCAATTCTAACATCATGTTGTCCTGCTTGGGTTAAATTTATAGAGCAAAGTTATCCTGATATGCTTGATGTACCATCAACTGTTAAATCACCTATGCAAATTTTCTCTACAATTGCAAAGGATATCTGGGCAAAAGAGAAGGGATATAAGAGAGATGAGGTTACTACAGTTGCTATAATGCCTTGTTTAGCTAAAAAATATGAAGCTGCAAGAGAGGAGTTTTCAAGAGGAGATAACTATGACACTGACTATGTTATCACTACTAGAGAGCTAATCAAAATTTTAAAAGAAACTGAAATTGATCTAAATACTGTTGAAGAGGAGGATTTTGATAATCCATTAGGTGAATATTCTGGTGCAGGTATCATCTTTGGTAGAACTGGAGGAGTTATTGAAGCTGCTACAAGATCTACTATTGAAATGATCACTGGAGAAAGAATTGATAATATAGAGTTTGAAGCTCTTAGAGGATGGGATGGATTTAGAAGTTGTGATTTAACAATTGGACATATTGAACTTAGAATTGGTATTGCCCATGGTCTTGAAGAAGCTAAAAAGATGTTGGATAAAATTAGAAGTGGAGAGGAGTTCTATCATGCTATTGAGATTATGGCATGTAAAGGTGGATGTGTTGGTGGTGGTGGACAGCCAAAAGCCATCAAAAAACAGGAAACTCTTGAAAAAAGAGCACAGGGACTTAATAATATAGATACTATCTCTGAATATAGAAGATCACATGAAAATCCTCAAGTTTTAGCTATTTATGAGAAATACTTAGATTATCCGTTAAGTAGAAAAGCTCATGAACTTTTACACACTAAATATTTCCCAAAAATAAAAACACATAGATAAGCAGCATAATGTTTCAATATAGAAGCCTTCAAAGGCTTCTATATTTTTATACGTATCTTATTAATCTAATAGGGAGGTTCTATGAAAAATAATAAATTTTCTAATAAAAATTTTTTATATTTTCTAACTTTTGCTTTGGTTTTAAACTCTAACCTTTATTCTGAGGATATATCTACCTCTAAGGTTGATGTTGATATCACAATGAAAAAATCTATTGTTGAGAACATTATAAATAGCCAATTACCATATACAATAGAGGACTCAGGTTCTGGAAATCAAATCTTTAATGGAAATAAAAATAATATTTTAGGTGTTGGGCTTGATATCCTTGGAGCTGTGGATAAGAAGTTCTCTCAATTTTCAGAGTCTTTTGTGTGGGCGTATAAGATTAACCGTTCTCCTATAAATTTTTCGGCTCAAGAGCAAGAGATTCAAGCTTCGACTAATATAAGTGGTCTTTTTAAAGCTAGTTGGAGCAGACAGAGTCAGAGTACAGAGATTGCATTAAATGGTAATGCAGGAATTAATAGTATTGTTAGTATTTCACCAAATTGGCAGATAAGTGCAAATAGTAGCCCATTTTTAAATATATCTAACAATGATCTTCCTTTGACCTTAAATATATATGGTCTTAGCTTTAAGACTGATATCAATATTGGAGATAGTTTAGAAAAAAGTGTGGTTTCAAAATTAAGAAAAGCCACTGATGAGTTGGATTCTAAAATTCAATCTTTTGATTTGAGATCTCTTGTTGAAAAATACTGGTTAAAATTTAAAGAACCTATACTTGTTAATCCTGAATATAACCTATGGTTAACTGTTAACCCAAAATCTGCAAGATACTCAAACCTAGTTACAACAGATACTGAACTTGGAATTAAAGTTGGAACTGACGTTGATTTACACCTGTATTTTGGAGATAAACCAGCACCACTAAATCTAACTACTCTTCCTAGTATAAATTTTGGATTTGTAAATGACTCTTTTAATATTGTTCTTCCAGTTTCATCAACATATAAAAATTTAAATGAGGTCTTAAATAAAAATCTAAACAATAGAGAATTTAAGTTATTTTCCGGTGTATCATCATCTATAAAAAGTGTAACTCTATCCTCTAAAAATTCCACTCTTAATATTTCAAGTGAGTTTGGTTTAGATATTTTTGGATTTTTAAATCCTACTGGAACTATTATAGCTAACGTTAAGCCTTATTTTGATCAAAATACTGGAGTTTTAAATGGAAATGATTTCGATTATACCCTTGAAACTAATAGTCTTATATTGAAGTTAGCCAATGCTATATTTAAAAATAAAATTACAAACACTATTAAGGAAAAATATTTAACATTT
>NZ_DBGBQB010000090.1:0-3292 GCF_048470075.1 Cetobacterium sp.
ATAGAAAATAATTTTACTAAGATAATGAAATATTCTAAAAATAATGGTGGAGATTTTTCTGCAAGAGCTAGAAATGAACAACTTACAAATTTAAAAAATAAAATTTCAAATTTTGATAAAGAGGAATTACTTGTAGGCAAAGGGACAGGAGCGTATTTTTCAAGTCAATTAAAATATCTAAATAAAAATTTTTTTATGGAGATAACAGAAGAAGGCCATACATTATATTATTCAACTATTCATGATCGTGGAATTTTAGGCTATCTAATATTAATGTCAATTTTTGGAAGTTTTGGATACATGATATATAGGCAAAGAAAAAGTAGAGTAATAATGAGTTTTGCATATTTATATTTATTACAATTAATTCATTGGAAGATAACGGCTAATACTTGGTTATATTATTTTTGGATAACTACAGCTCTTATAATGAGTCAATATGAAATAAAATATATGAAAAAAATTAGGAGAAAGAGAAATGAACGAGTTAGTTAGTATTATAATGCCAACTTATAAAAGAAGCTTTTTTATAGAAAGAGCATTAAAAAGTTTAGTAAATCAAACTTATAAAAATATTGAAATAATTGTAATTGATGATAACTCTGAGTATATAGAGGAAAGAATTAAAACTAGAGAGATATTAAATAAATATTCAGAAGATTCGCGAATAGTAAGAATAGAGAATAAAACAAATTTAGGTGGAAGTTTATCAAGAAATGAAGGAATAAAAGTGGCAAAAGGTCAATATATAACTTTTCTTGATGATGATGATGAATATGAATTGAATAAAATTGAAAAACAATACTTTTTTTATAAAAATAAATTTGGAAATAATAAAGGATTTATTTACTGTCAGATAGCACTTTATGATAAAAATAATCAGAGAATATCTTCTTCAAAGGTATATATAGATGGAAATAAAAATTTATTGAAAGCTTTTATGTATGGTGGACAAGCAAATACTCCTAGTTTGTTTATAGATAAGAATATTTTATTAGATGTAGAAGGCTTTGAAAAATTATATTGTGGACAAGAATGGTATTTAGTTTTAAAAATATTATTAAAGGGTTATGAGGTTTATCACATGAAAGATGAACTAACAAAATATTATGAACATAATGAAGAACGAATTACAACAAATTACTTTAAGAAATATGAGGGCGAAAAAAAATTATATGAAATAAAAAAGCTTCATATACCAAAATTTAGTAAAGAAGATCAAAAAAAAAATGCATTATAAAATAAATATTATGTTAGCCAATTATGCTGTAAAAATATCAAAAAAAGAAGTTTTTAAATGTTTAAAAGAAGCTAAAAAATATCAAAGACTTGAGTTAAAAGATTTATTACAATTATTTTTAAAAATAAGCTTAAATGAAAGGTATTATAATAAATTGAAAAAAATAATTTTAAATTAATAAAAAGGGTGATTATGAGTATATGAAAAAAGCAATTTTAAATAAAGAGGAAAAAATATCAATTATAGGAATGGGATACGTTGGATTACCATTAGCTGTAGCTTTTGCAGAAAAAGGTATAGAAATAATTGGATTTGATTTAAATAAAGATAAAATAGAGAAGTATATGGCAGGGGAAGATCCTACAAATGAAATTGGAAAAGAAAGATTGAAAAATGTGAAAACTATAAAATATACAACTGATGAAACAGAATTAAAAAATGCAAAATTTCATATAGTTGCAGTTCCAACTCCAGTAGGTAAAAATAATATACCCAATTTAAAATTAGTTGAAAGAGCAAGCTTAATTATAGGTAGAAATTTGAAAAGAGGATCATATATTGTTTTTGAATCAACAGTTTATCCTGGTGTAACTGAAGATATATGTATTCCTATATTAGAAAAAGAATCTGGTTTAAAATGTGGAGTAGATTTTAAAGTAGGGTATTCTCCAGAAAGAGTAAATCCAGGAGATAAATTAAATACAGTAGAGACTATAGTAAAAATTGTCTCAGGAATAGATGAAGAAGCCTTAAAAACAATAGCAGAAGTTTATGAAATTATAGTTAAACCAGGAGTTCATAGAGCATCTTCAATAAAAGTAGCAGAGGCAGCAAAAGTAATTGAGAATTCTCAAAGAGATGTTAATATAGCTTTTGTTAATGAATTATCGATAATATTTGAAAAAATGGGAATAGATACTCATGAAGTTTTAGAGGCAGCAGGAACAAAATGGAATTTTTTGAAATTTTTTCCAGGGTTAGTTGGAGGACACTGTATTGGTGTTGATCCATATTATTTAACTTACAAATCAGAAGAGCTTGGATATATATCTCAATTAATACTTTCTGGAAGAAGAATTAATGATAGTATGAGTAAGTTTGTTGCTGAAAAATATATTAAAGAATTAATAAAATCTGACATTAAAGTAAAAGGATCAAAAGTATTAGTTATGGGATTAACATTTAAAGAAAATTGTCCAGATTTAAGAAATTCTAAAATAAATGATGTTATTAAGGAATTGAAGGGATATGGGGTAGAAGTTTTAGTCCATGATCCAGTAGCTGATAAAAGAGAAGCTTTTGAAGAATATGGTATAAATTTAGTAGAATTAGATAATTTACCTTTTATTGACGGAATTATTGTAGCTGTTAAGCATAATGAATATATGAGTATTGATATTAAAAATTTAAAGAGTTTATATAATAAAAAAGATGGATATAAACCAATATTATTTGATTTAAAGGGAATTTTTGATAAAAAAGAAGCCGAGAAAGAAGTTAATTATTGGAGAATGTAATATACATAGGAGAAATTAAATGAGTACATTAAAAGTTAGTATTATAATACCTGTATATAATGTAGAACTATATTTGAGAGAAGCTTTGGATAGTGTTATAAATCAAACTTTAAAAGAAATTGAAATAATAATCGTAAATGATGGTTCTACGGATAATTCTTTAGAAATAGTTAAAGAATATGAGACTAAAGATCATAGGATTATAGTAATAAATCAAGAAAATCAAGGGTTGAGTGGAGCTAGAAATTCAGGATTAAAGATAGCAAAAGGTCATTATATCTATTTTATGGATAGTGATGATTATATAGCTTTAGATACTTTAGAAATTTGTTATGAGTGCGCATTAGAAAAACAATTAGATTTTGTTTTCTTTGATGCTCAATCATTTACGAAGGATGATATAGATATAAGTGAATACAACTATGATAGATCAAGGAATATAAAAGAAAAAACTATATATTCGGGTAAGGAAGCACTAAAAAAGCTTTTAAATCAAAAAAAGTACAGGTCAGCAGTATGGCTTAATTTTATTAGG
>NZ_DBGBQB010000091.1:0-4269 GCF_048470075.1 Cetobacterium sp.
ATATTATCTTTCATGTATTCCCCCTACTTAACTAAGTTCATTATTTTTTCTTCTACTTCTTTTAAAGCTTGTTCAGCTTTTTTTTCACCACTTAATATAATATCTCTAACATCTATTAATAACTGTTCAGCCTGAAGTGCATTACTTCCTGAAAAACTAGCCCATTTTCCCATGTCTTTTAATTGCTCACTAGCTACACTCATAAGTTGATTTTCATTTAAAAATTTTGCGATTTCACTATTTTCATCTTGAATAGCCGATGGTAGATAACCTGTTCCTTTAGTCCATTTTTCAGATGCTTCCTCCTCTAGTAGGTATTTCATAAATCTCCAAGAAGCTTTTTGTTCCTCAGGATTATCTGTCATGACCATCAACATATTTCCTCCAGCTGGTAACTTTCTCTCTTTCCCTTCAAATATAGGAAATTTCTCTCCCACTATTTTAAATTTAGCTGTTGATTCAAAGTTATCTCTTTTTCCAATTGTAGTTATTACCATTCCAAGCTTACCATTTAAAAATGTTTGAAATCCCTCATCGTTAGAGGCATGTAAAGCTATATTGTCCTGAACCATATCCGCTAGATATTGATAAGCCTCAAATGACTCTTTAGAGGCAAATGTTGGAATAGTTTTTCCATTTTTCTCAACTAAAATTTTACCTCCATTTCCTTCAATTAAAGCTTGTTGAGCCCAGTTATCTGCATATTCTTGAACAAATAAGCCCATGTTTCCTGTTTTCTCTTTTATTATTTCAGAATATTTTCTAACGGTATCCCAATCTTTAGGAGTATTTGTAATATCTATTCCAGCCTCTTTAAAAAGATCGGAATTAATATACATAATGGGGTTACTGATTGAATATGGGATTCCAACTTGTTTCCCATTAACTTGTCCAAGTTCTAGTATATTTGGTAAAAAATTATTGCTTAAATAACTTTGATCTTCAGGAAAATATTTTTCGACTATCTCTTGAGCCGTTACATAATTAAAGTTATCATTTGCGTAGTTTAAATATGAATATCCCATTTGAACAATAGCGGGTTTTTTTCTAGCAGCTACTGCCACTTGTAAATTTTGTGTTAATCCCTTATACATGTCCGGATTAAATTTTTCAATAACTTTTATATCTGAATTCTTATCATTAAAGTTTTTAATAAGTTCCTTGATAGTGCTTCCACCAAAACTTTCAGACGCCACATGCCAATATTCAATCTCTATTGGTTTATTTGATACAGCAACTTTTTCCTCTTTTCCACATCCTACTAAAAATAAGCTCCCTAAAACAATACCTTTTAAAATATTTTTCTTCAAGATTATCCCTCCAATTTTAAATTTTTTTCTGTTTTAATATCAAAATAACTACACTTTGTAATATCCATTTCTAAATAAATTTTTTGATGTTTTTTTATATCCTGTTCATTTTTTATTGATGCTTTAAGGCTTTCACTTCCAATAGTGACTGAAACACACTTCTGATTTCCATAGTTTTCTACTCTTGTAACCTCTCCTTGAACTCTGCCTATAGAGTTTTCTGTGTAGACTGAGATATGCTCAGGTCTAATTCCAAGATATATTAGATTTCTACCATTCAAATTAGGAATAGTATTTTTATTATTGGCTATATAATTTCCATTGATATAGATTTTTCCATCTGCCACCTTACTTGTTAAAATATTCATAGGAGGTGTTCCAATAAATTTTGCTACAAATATATTAGCTGGATTATTATAAACCTCTTCAGGTGTATCTATTTGTTGTAAATCTCCTCTATTTAGAATCGCTATTCTATGACCTATTGTCATAGCCTCAATTTGATCATGAGTAACATAGATAAATGTAGGTCTATTTATTTCATGTAATTTTATAAGTTCTTCTCTAGAGGAGTTTCTAAGTTGAACATCCAAATTTGATAAGGGTTCATCCAATAAGAAGAAGTCAGAATTTTTTACGGCAGCTCTACCTAGAGCAACCCTTTGTCTTTGTCCACCTGATAACTCCTTTGGATATCTTTTTTCCAAACCTTGTAAATTTAATATCTTAATTACTTCTGTTGTTCTTTTTTCAATATCCTCTTTTTTTATACCATTCATTTTTAAGCCAAAAGTTATATTATCCCATACTGTAAGATGAGGGTAAAGTGCATAGTTTTGAAAAACCATAGCGATATCTCTATCTCCAGCCTCCACATCATTGATTCTTTTATCTCCAAAGAATATATCTCCTGAAGTTATATCTTCTAAGCCAGCTATCATTCTTAAAGTTGTACTTTTTCCACATCCAGATGGTCCCAATAAGACCAATCTTTCTCCCGCTTTTATTGTTAAATCTAAACTATTTACAATTTTAGTATCTCCATAACTTTTTGATACATTTTTAAATTTTATCTCTTTCATATTTACCTATCCCTTTACTCCTGATTTTACAAAACTTGTCATTATTTTTTTCTGGAAGAATGCATACATAACAATTGGAAAGATAATTGTTAATGCTGCAATAGCCATTGTTATACCCCAGTCATTTCCACCTTCAGAGCTTATAAACATTTGAAGTGCTAAAGATAGAGTATAGTTTTTCTTTTCACTTAAGACTAATAAAGGCCAAAAATACTCATTCCATGAGTTTATAAAGAATAATATACCCATAGATATAATAGAGTTTTTAATCATTGGCAAAATAATATGATACAGAACTCTAGTTTCTTTTATTTTATCTAATCTTGCAACTTCAAGTATAGATTTAGGAATCCCTTTCATATTTTGGATAATCATAAATATTCCCATTCCATCTGCTAGTTGAGGAAGAATAACACCTAAACTTGAATTTAAAAGACCTATTTCAGATATCATAAGATAATTGGGTATCATAGTAACTGTGAAAGGTACAAATAAAGTTCCTAAAATTAGAAAAATTAAGATTTTTTTACCTTTAAAATTTTTAAAAGCTAGCACATATCCAGCTAAAATACTTGTGATTATTTTTCCAAAAGTTATTGCTGCAGATATAAGAAATGTATTCCATATATATCTTAAAATCTCTACATTTTTGAATATATAAGCATAGTTTCTAAAAGTTATGACTTTGGGTATTAGACTTAATGGATCTGAGAAAATTTGATCCATACTTTTAAAAGATATTGATAGCATATATATAAGTGGAAAAATTTGTATTCCTATTATAATTAAAAATAGAATATGCCACTTACTCTCTTTAATTTTCATAATAAACTCCTTTTTCTAAAACTTTAATCTTTATAGAGATTAATATAAAGAAGAAAAGCATTGTTATAATTGAAAGTGCTGAAGCTCTTCCTGTTTGGAAAAATGTAAATGCATATTGATAGATACTATACACAAGATTTGTACTTCCGTTGTTTGGTCCTCCCTGAGTCAGAACATTTATAGGAACAAATACTTGCTGTAATCCATAAACAATAGTCATAACAATAACATATAGAGCTGTTGATGATGTCATAGGGATAACTATATATAGAAAAATCTGCAAATTTGAAACTTTATCAAGTTTAGCATTTTCTATAAGTTCAGTTGGTACTTCAAGTATCCCTGCTAAAAGTAGAATTAAATTGTAACCAAAAATTTTCCAAGCAGTTATAAGAGTTATTAAAACCATTACTAATCCATTAGTTTTCAGCCAGAATTGAGGTTTCAAATTAAAAAATTCATAAAACTTTGATATTGGTCCAATCATAGGGTTAAATACCCATACAAAAACAAGAGATGCTACAACCAATGATATTATGCTAGGAAAGAAAAACATAGTCCTATAAAATCCTTTAAATCTATTTACTAGAAAAGCTAAAATATATGCTATAACATATGGAAGTATAAAATTAAATACTATTAGCAGTCCGATATATATAAATGTGTTTATTAAAGATTTATGAACGCTATTTTCAGTTAAAATCTCTATATAATTTTCCAATCCTATAAATTTTTTATTTTTACTGATCATGTTCCATTCAAAAAAACTCAAATAGAAAGTTTTACAAATGGGATAAAAAATAAAAATTGTAAAAATAGTTAAAGCAGGCATTAAAAATGCTGTTGCTAAAAGTGTTTCCTTTTTTTTCATTGTTTCTCCTTAAATTATTTTTTTCTCAATCTCGAAGATATAATATCAGATAGATGTTAAACAAAAATTAATTTAAGGTAAAAATATATTTAAAATTGTAAAAAAAAAGTAAATAAAAAAGGTAGATTAAAAATCTACCTTAAACTTTTTAGTTATTATTTTTTTTCAACAACATCTGCAT
>NZ_DBGBQB010000092.1:0-18161 GCF_048470075.1 Cetobacterium sp.
GATGTTAAAATTATTAACTTTTTATCACTTTTTAAACTTTCTAAAAGTTGATAGTTTATTCTATAGTAATCATCATCCTCTTGAATATTTGAAAGTTCAATTAAATCTATATCTGTTTGATCATTTATATTTTCAAAATAAATATCTATATTTTTATTAGAGGATCCTATATATACTACACTGTTTTTATTCTCTATTAAAAATTTTGGAATATCTTTTCTAAACATGTATGCCTCCTAAGTTTTCTATATTTATCTCTATTATACATCATTTATTTCAAATTAAAAGAAAAAGAGATTGGATTACTCCAACCTCTTTTTTGTATGTAAATTAAATTAACTAAGAGCTAAATTAAGCAAAGAATCCAAATACCATAGATCCTAGGATAAGCATCATTGCTCCTCCCACTCTTGAAGAGATCTGTGCAAAAGAGATAAGTTCCATTCTATCTGCCGCTCCAAGAACCGCGATATCTCCAGATCCACCTCTATTAGCCATACATAATCCTGCAGTAATAGCTGCTTCCACTGGGTAGAACTTCATCTTTCTAGATGCTAACATAATCAATGCAACTGCTCCTAAAACGATTGCTAAAGCGATTACTAAGTTAGCAAAAGATAGTGAGTTAATAATCTCTTGTACATCAGTACCAAATCCAACTGCTCCCATTAATACCCAGATAGTGTATTTAGAGAAGTATGCTTGAATCTCTTTTGCTCCAGCTTTTAAAGCAGCAGGAACAACGTTTAAGATATTTAAAATGATAGAGTAAATTACTAAGAATGCTAATCTATGCATTTCAAATGGGAATTTTAATGAAGTCCAAATTACTCCTGATATATGTGAGAACATAAATAATACAGCGATAAAGATAAATGCTGATGCAATATCTTTTGCAGTAACTACAACTTTAGCTCCTACTTCCTCTTTTACAGCTTCTTTTGTATCATCTAAAATTAAGTTTCCATTTCCTGTTAACGCTGGGTGCTTCTTTCCAAGCTCTTTTAAGAACGCTCCTGTAAAGATAGCTATAACGTTAGCAATTGTTAAGATAGATATTGCAAATGCAAACCAGTCTTTTGGATTTCCACCAGTTTTTTGAGCCCACATCTCTGACATAGGGATAGCTCCTGCTCCAGTTCCTCCACCCATTATAGGTAAAACATAGTTCATGATAATATCTAAAGGCTCTTTTCCAAATAAAAGTCCAGCTCCTACTCCACCTAATGTAGCTCCAGCTACTCCGATTAAAATCAATGGAATATAACCAGCTATAGACTGAATAAGAGTTTTTCTATTCACTGTTAAAACTGAACCAACTATTAGAGCAGGAATAAATAACTCTAAGAAGTTTACAGGTTGCTCACCATAGAAAACATCAATCGCCTTTAAAACTTTTGTCGGAACTAAGTTATAAGTACCCATTACTGCCGATGCAAAGAATACTAGAACTGTTCCTCCACCAATGTAGTCATTCCATATTGGAATTCTGTCTCCAATTTCACCAAATAAGATACCAAATACTGCTAATATACCGAATATAACTAGGAAATTACCTCTTAAAAAAGCTGCTTCTTTCCCACCAAAAGGTATATACACAGTCAGTGCTACTATTGCTAATAAACCTAGGAACATCTGAATCGATAGTCCGCTCCATTTAGACTGTTTTGGATCAAACAGTTCTTTGAAATTTTTTTGTGCCATTTTCTCTCCCCTTATTTTTTATATATGTTTTTTGAAATTTGATTTTTATACCCTATTACTTTTTTATCTTTCTAACAACGTCAATTATACTTCCATCTCTGTACTCTACAACTGCTACAACTTGATCTTCAAACTCAATCTCTTTTGGCTCTCCAACGATAAAGTTTGCTAACTCTCTTAATTTTTCCATAGTTACTAACTCTATTCCAGCTTTTTCAAATCTTTCTAATAGGTCAGTTCTTGTTGGATTTACAACTACTCCGTAATCTGTTACAACTACGTCAACAGTACTTCCTGGTGTTACAACAGTTGTTACCTTATCAATTATTGTAGGTATTCTTCCTCTTGTTAATGGAGCTACTATAATAGATACATTTGCTGCTGCTGCTGTATCAGAGTGTCCTCCAGAAGCTTCTCTTATCACACCATCAGAACCAGATATAACGTTTACATTAAAGTCTTTATCCACTTCTAGTGCACTTAATATTACAAAGTCTAATTTATTTACAGCTGGTGAACAGTTAAATGGATTTGCATAGAAATCTGCACTTACTTCTACGTGTTTCTCATTTCTTCCAATTGATTCCACTGCTGCTAAGTCAAAACATTGTGTATCATAAAGTTGTCCCATTAGTCCCTCTTCTAATAGATCCACAAAAGCTTTTGTTATTCCCCCTAAACCAAAGCTGCACTTTATATTTCTTTTTACTAACTCTTCTCTTATAAATCTTGTTACTGCTAATGAAGCTCCACCTGAACCAGTTTGCATAGAGAATCCATCATTGAAATATCCTGATGCTAACATTACATCTAAAACTTTCTTAGCCATTAATAACTCTTTTGGATTTGATGTAAATCTTGTAGCTCCAGACATTATTCCATTTGGATCTCCAATCTCATCAACTACAACTACATAGTCAACTTGTGTTTGAGGAATACTCATTGGACTGTTTGGATAGTCAACCAAAGTATCTGTTATTATAATTACTTTATCAGCATGAGCTGCATCCACTTTTGCATATCCTAATGATCCACAAAGAGATTTTCCTTTTACACCATTGGCATTTCCCATACAGTCTGATGAAGATGCTCCTAAGAAAGCCACATCTATTTTAATGTCTCCCTCTACAATCGCTCTCGCTCTTCCTCCATGAGATCTAATAACCGCTGGGTAATCTCCAAGCATTCCATTAGATATCTCCTTAGCTAGTTCTCCTCTTAATCCACTTGATCCAAGTCTATTTACTACACCAGCTTTAATATGTTTTACAATCCCTTCATGAGCCTTAGTAAATGAACTTGCTTCTACTCTAAGATTTTTAAATCCCATCTCAGCTAATTTATCTAAAACCATTGGTAAAACCTTGTCACCATTTCTGAAATGATGATGGAAAGATATTGTCATTCCATCTTTTAATCCAGAATTTCTTATAGCTTCCTCTAATGAGTCTACAACTTTTGTTCTTTTTATAGAACCTTTTAAAGTTTCCGCATTCTCGTTGATAGACCCTTCAGGTTGATAAGTAAATGGAGCTTTATATGCTTTTCTTTCTCCGTAACCTTTTATTGTTTTTAAAAGATTTTCGTCAACTCTTTTGTTTATCATATTACTCGTCTCCTCCTAATCTTACCCCAGCTGCTTTAGCTAGTCTTAAAACATGCTCAGCTCTTTCAATAATTGGCTTATCTACCATTTTACCATCCACTGTAAATACACCTTTATTTTGCTCTAGTGCTTCTCTTGTTGCATCTACAATTTTCTTAGCTTTCTTTATATCAATATCTGAAGGAGTGTATACTTTGTGAAGTAACTCAATCTGTCTTGGGTGAATTAATGATTTTCCAGAGAATCCCATCTGTTTTATCATTGTTGCTTCTTTTATAAATCCTTCATCATTATTTACATCTGAGTAAACAGAGTCCAGTGCATCTATTCCAGCTGCTCTAGCTGCCATTACAATCAGTCCTCTTCCTGTAAATAACTCCACACCTTCTGGAGATCTATTTGTTTTTAAGTTAGTTACATAGTCCTCTCCACCAATAGCCATTCCAACTAATCTCTTTGATGAAGTTGCAATTTGGTAAGCATTTAAAGCTCCTAAAGGACTCTCTATAGCTACCATTAACTTTGTTGTTCCAACTGGAATTCCAGCCTCTTTTTCAATTCTTTCCACATGAGCTTCAACATCTAAAACATCCTTTGGTGTATCTGTTTTAGGTATTCTTATAATATCTGGCTGAGCTCTTACAATAAACTCTAAGTCCTCCACTCCATACTCTGTGTCTAAAGCGTTGATTCTTACAACTGTTTCTATGTTTAAACTCTTATATACTGGTCTCATCTTTTGTAACATGTTGTAAACTAAGAATCTAGCTGAATCCTTCTCTGTCACTGCAATTGCATCCTCTAAGTCAAACATTATTGAATCTGGTCTATATATATGTACATCTTTTATTACTCCTGGATTATTTCCTGGAATAAAAAGCATCGAACGTCTTAATTTCATTTTTTTCCTCCTACTTCCAAGTGAATTTTTGTTGAGCTGCTCTTGTAACAACTGTTTGGATTCTACTTTTAATTACAGGCTCAATAGCCCCTTTGTCATTAACTAAAACTTTAGCCGAAGTAACTCCAAGCTCCTCTAAGCTTTTTAAGATTACTCTTCTAATGTCATCTCCATACTGTCCCATTACAACGCTTTCAATTTCTAATTCAATTCCTGTAGCATTTGGCTCAATTATAACGTACATATCACTTGATTCAAGAGTACCTGCCACTGCTTTTACTTTGATCTCCATCTCCTGGCCTCCAATTTATTTTTATTTAAACATTGCTAGTAACACTCCTGCTGCTACTGCTGAACCTATAACTCCCGCTACGTTTGGTCCCATTGCATGCATCAGTAAGAAGTTACTTGGATTTTCCTCTTGTCCTACTTTTTGAACAACTCTAGCTGCCATTGGCACAGCACTTACTCCTGCTGCTCCTATCATTGGATTTATTGTACCTTTGCTAAGCTTGCACATAACCTTTCCAAAGATTACCCCTCCAGCCGTTCCAAAAGAGAAAGCGAAAAGTCCTAAAATTATTATTTTTATTGTTGCAAGATTTAAAAATGCTTCTGCATTTGTAGTAGCTCCAACTGTTAATCCAATAAATATTGTGATTATATACATTAAAGCTCCCTTTATATGTTCAACTAAGTTTGGAACAAGTCCACACTCCTTAGCTAAGTTTCCAAACATTAACATCCCTACTAAAGGAATTGCAGATGGAATTATTAAAGTTACCACTATTGTTACTACTATTGGGAAAAGTATTTTTTCTCTCTTACTTACAGTTCTAAGCTGAGTCATCTTTATCTGTCTTTCCTCTTTAGTAGTTAGTAATCTGATAATAGGTGGTTGAATTACTGGTACTAATGCCATATATGAATATGCTGCAACCGCTATTGGTCCTAACATATGTGGTGCTAACTTTGAAGTTAAGTAGATTGCTGTTGGTCCATCTGCTCCACCTATAATTCCTATAGATGCCGCTTCATTACCATTTAATCCCAATAGAACTGCCCCTACGAAAGCTCCAAAGATTCCAAGCTGTGCCGCTGCTCCAAGAAGTAAACTCTTAGGGTTTGCAATCAATGGACCAAAGTCTGTACTCGCTCCAATTGCTAAGAATATCAATGGAGGATATACCCCATATTTAACTCCCTGATATAAAATATTTAAAAGTCCATTTTTATCCATTATTCCTTCACTGATTGGTGCTGGTAGGTTTACTAATAGCATTCCAAAAGCTATTGGAAGTAAAAGATATGGTTCATACTGCTTTTTTATTGCTAAAAACAATAGGAATAGAGCAACTAGTATCATAATTCCTTGATTTACTGTCATCATTGCAATTCCTGTTGTTGCAAATAGATTATTTAAAAACTCCATTTTAACTCCTCTCTACTTCATTCATTATTATTAAGCTATTGTTGCTACTACTACTCCACCATCAATTGTATCACCTTTATTTACAGTAATTGACTCAACTACTCCATCAACTGGTGAAACGATTGGATTTTCCATTTTCATAGCTTCTAATATTAATAAAGTATCTCCTGCTTTTACTTTTGTTCCTGGAGTTACCTCTATAGATACTACTAAACCTTGCATAGGTGCTTCAACTTTTGTTCCATTTCCTGCTGGTGCAGATACTGGAGCAGCTGGTGCTGCAGTTGTTGATGCTGGTGTTGCTATTGTTCCATTTACCTCTTTAACTGATTCTACTTCTACCTCGTATACTTTTTCTCCGATTTTAACTTTATATACTTTTATCATCTTTAGTTACACTCCTATTTAGTTTAATTCTTTTATTCCTACAACTCTTATATTGGCATCTTTATCTTCTCCAGCTGCCTCTATACATGCTACCATCATTGCTACTCTCATCTCTTCACTTGTTATCTTAGATGGATCAAACTTTTCTCTTTCAACTTTCTTTGGTGCTGCTGGTGCTGGCGTAGCTTTTTTTATCTCTTGAACTTTTTCTGCTGGAACATATTTAAACAGAGAAAGAACAAAAGCTAATATAGCTAATATTGCAAATACAACTAGCATACTTATTAAAGTTATCTCAAGAGACGTTATAAGTGATATTGCTCCTTTAAACATTCTTATAAATCATTCTCCTTTCAACTAAAAAATTATATTTATATTTCTATACTCTTTTTCCTCTTTTGGTTTGTTTCTGTTTTCTAAGTATGGCTTAGCTATTTGTGGGAACATAGCATACATTAAAACGTCCTCTGGACATTTTGCTAAGTCTCCAATCTCTTTTGCTATTTCAGCATACTCTGGCTTTAAAAGATCTGCAGGTCTTCCTGTAAATACTGACTCATCTCCAATAATTTTTCTCTTTATCTCTTCAGACATTGGAGCTGGAGATTTTCCATATAGACCCTTTACATAGTCCTTTATCTCTTTAGGAACCATCTTATATCTTTCTCCAGTCAATACATTAAATACGGCTTGAGTTCCAACCATTTGGCTAAGTGGTGTAACTAGTGGTGGATATCCTAAATCCTCTCTAACTCTTGGAATCTCCTTTAGTACATCCTCATACTTATCCGCTGCTTTTTGAGCAGTTAGTTGAGAAACAAGATTTGATAACATTCCTCCAGGTAGTTGATACTCTAAAATGCTTGGTTCTACAAAGTAAGCTTGCATATTTAGAACTTTCTCATCCATATATTTTTTTCTAATTGGTTTAAAATATTCCGCAATCTCTTTTAAAAGTGTTAAGTTAAGTTCTGGATCTCTTTCTCCACCTTCAAAAGTTCTAACCATAGACTCTGTTGCAGGTTGTGCTGTTCCTCCTGCAAAAGTTGAAATCGATGTATCTATAATGTCGATTCCAGCATCCACAGCTCTTAGATATAACATACTTGCTATTCCACTTGTAGCGTGAGTATGTAACTCTAATGGTACACTTATCACTGACTTAATCTCTTTTATTAAGTTGTATCCTGTTTCTGGTAGCAATATTCCTGCCATATCTTTTATAACAATTGAATCTGCTCCCATGCTTTCCATCTCTTTTGCTAACTCTTTATAGTACTCTGTTGTATGGACAGGACTTATTGTATAAGCTATTGCAAGTTGGCAATGTCCACCATATTTTTTAGTCGCTTCCGCTGCAACTTTTAAGTTTCTTGTATCGTTAAGTGCATCGAATATTCTAATTATATCAATACCGTTCTCTATTGATTTTTTTACAAACTCCTCTACTATATCATCAGCATAGTGTCTATATCCTAAAAGGTTCTGTCCTCTTAATAGCATCTGTAACTTCGTATTTTTAGCTCTCTTTTTTATCTCTCTTAATCTCTCCCAAGGATCCTCATTTAGAAATCTAATACAAGCATCAAAAGTGGCTCCTCCCCAAACTTCCAATGCATGATATCCAACTTCATCCATTTTTTCTACAATTGGAAGGATCTCTGCAGTTGTCAATCTTGTGGCTATTAGAGATTGGTGTCCATCTCTTAGACAAGTTTCTGTTATTTTAACTTTATTTTTCAAAATATCCTCCTTGGCATTCGGTGTCCCGTATTCTGTATACAATTTTTTATCTACACTAAAGTATACAATATTTTTTGTATTTGTCAAATGATTTTTTGTATGTTTAACATAATAAAAAATATAATTTTAGTACAGTGTGAACCACTTTCCAAAAAAAAATCAGAATTTCTTCTGATTTTAACTTTCGACCTGTTTTATTAAAAAATCCTTAGCCTCTAACAGATGCTTTCTATTTACTGCTATTGCTTCCTCTTTTTTTCCAGCTTTAATCAACTCCACTATTTTAGTGTGATCTCTATGGGCACTCAATCTTCTATTATTATTTTCAGCTGATATCTTTCTAAACTTTTTTAAATAAAGATTCAAATTATTGATTAAAGTTATCACTCTTGGTAGGTCTGAAATACTATAAAGTATTTTATTAAATTCAGAGAAGTATTTAAAAACTTCTAAAGATTTTTCTTCATCATAGACTATAGCTGCTGCTTTAGCCACATTCTCCTCCAATTTTTCAATATCTCTTTCACTTACCTTATCAAATAGCTCTTCAAATATCACAGTTTCTAAGGCTATTCTAATCTTTACTACCTCTTCCACATCTTTTTTTGTAGTCTTTGGAACAGTTACCCCACCCTTTTCTCTAGCTTCTATCAGTCCCTCTAACTCCAACATTCTAAGAGCTTCTCTCAATGGAGTTCTACTTATATTAAGTTTTTCTGCAAATTCCTCTTCTACTATTCTACTACCTTCTTTAATCTTTCCGTTTACAATCTCTGTTTTTAAATATTCATAAACTTGTTCACGTATGGATTTTTTTTTCTTTATAACCATCATATTCCCCTTTTATTCAATTGTTTCTAGATACTCCCTAAGTGATTCAATAAAAATATCTAACATTTTATCTATCTCTTCCCTTTTAATTATATAAGGTGGCATAAAATAAACAATGTTTCCTAATGGTCTTAAAATAGCTCCCTTTTTTAAAGCTATTTTATATATTTCATATCCAGCTCTATCTCCTGGAATATCCACTAACTCAATAGCTCCTATTAATCCTATCTGTCTATATTCTCCAAAATATGGGATATCCTTTAATTTTTCTGCTGCTGCTTTTCTCAGATAATCCCCTTTCTCCTTTATAACTTCCAATATATTTTCCTCTTGAAAAATCTTTAATGTCTCTACCGCTATTCTACACCCTATTGGGTTTCCAGAGTAACTATGTGAGTGTAAAAACGATTTTCCCTCAGAATAATCTGCATAGAATGCTCTATATAGATCATCAGTTATTAAAACAATAGACATTGGAAAATATCCAGCTGTTAATCCTTTTCCAATACACATAATATCTGGGCTAACTCCAGCATGCTCAATAGCAAACATCTTTCCAGTTCTTCCAAATCCCATTGCTATTTCATCCACTATTAAGTGAATATTTAGCTGTTCTGTTAGCTCTCTCAATCTCTTTAAATATATTGGAGAGTATATTCTCATTCCTGCAACTCCTTGAACCATCGATTCAATTATTACACCTGAAACAGTCTCGCCATTCCTCTTTAAATACTCTTCCATATAGATAAAACACTCTGCATTACAGCTCTCTCTTTTCTTACCAAAAGTACAATTAAAGCAATCTGGACCTTTTACCTTTACTCCCTCTCTTAAAAGAGGTTTATACACATCTGTAAATCTATCCATATTTCCAACACCTAAAGCTCCAATTGTTTCTCCATGATATGCTCCCTCTATTGAAACAAATCTTTTTTTCTGAGGATTTCCAGTTTGAGCATGGTATTGAAAGCTAAGTTTTATAGCTACCTCTGTACTTGATGATCCATTGTCTGTAAAAATAAGTTTATTTAGCCCTTTTGGAGCTACTGCTGTCAATCTTTCTCCCAATTCAATCGCCGCTTCATGAGAAAAATTTGCAAAAATTATATGTTCTAATTTATCTATCTGCTCTTTTATAGCTGCATTAATTCTTGGGTTACAATGTCCAAATAGATTTACCCACCAACTTGAAACACAGTCCATATATCTGTTTCCAAATTCATCTTCCACATATAATCCATCTCCCTTTACTATCACCATAGGAGGAAGTTGTTCATAATCTTTCATCTGTGAGCAAGGATGAAATATATGTTCTAAATCTTTTTTTTGTAAATCACTTAGGTTTTTCATTTAAGGTACACCTCTTCAATTATAAAATTCATATATTTAATACAAAAATAATCTTTAGTGCCTATTATAACATAAATACTTTTTTATTACCTATTTTTTTCTTTTTCTACTGGATAGGATCCCCAATTCCTCTCTATATTTTCCAACGGTTCTTCTCTGTATATTAATTTTTTTTAACAAAAGTTTCTCCAAAATTTTTTCATCTGAGAGTGGTGAACTTTTATCTTCACTCTCCACTATTGTGGCTATCTCTTTTTTTATTATCTCTGCATGGTCATCTAAAACAATATATTTTCTTAAACCTACCACCTTACCATCTATTTTTATATATTTATCTTTTAAAGTTCTTGATATAGTTGATTCATGCAGATTCAATTCATAGGCTATATCCTTAATTTTTAAGGTTTTTAATGGCCTATTAAAAACAATTGATTCCTTTTGATAGTTCAATATATACTCGCCCACTCTTAACAGTGTTTCCTGTCTCTTTTTTATCCCTCTTTCCAAGGCTAAAAACATTGCAAAATCTTTCCTATTTCCATTTTCATTTTTTAGTCTTATTTTTGGAATATCCTCTTCATTCAAACTTACAATAACTGTATTTCCCGATGTTTCAACAATTAAATCTGGAATAATATATCTTATCTTTTTATTTACATAGAAACCTCTGGCAGGTTTGGGGTTTAATTTTTTAATTATCTCTATGTAATCCTTCACTTGCTCTATCTCTAACCCTCTTTCAGCAGCTATTTTTTCAATGTCACCATTGGCAATATCCTGTAAATTTCTCTCTAAAATCTGCTCTAATCTCTCTGTCAGTATCCCTTTATTTTCAAGTTGAATCTTTAAACAGTCTATAAGATTTTCTGCCCCAACACCCAGTGGTTCCAAAGTTTTTAGAGTGCTTAGAGCCTTTCTAAAAATAGGTAATTTAAAGCCTCCCTCTTTTCTAAGCTCTTCAGGATTTCCTGACAAATAACCTCTTTCATCTAGATTGTTTATTAAATACTCCAAGGGTTGTCTAATATTTTTTTCCAAATCTAAATAGAGAATCTGTTCCTCTAAATAATCTATTAGACTCTCATCTTTTTCTCCAATATTTTCAATATAATTTTCATAGCTCTCCCCCTTTGAAACTGGAGCTTTAAAATAAACAAGTTCTATATTTGGGTTTTTTGCACTCTCTTTTTCCAGGTACTCCTCTAACTCTTTTAAACTCATTTTTAAAATATCTATAGACAATCTCATCTCCATAGAAAGTGCCAACTTTAAACTTTGATCCAATCCTAACTTAAAATCCATACTTTCTCCTTTCCCCATAAATATAAAATAGGTAGAGTTACCATCCCTTCACTCTACCACAACCTTTAACCTCTTTTAAACTTAAACTCTTTTTCAAAATGAACTCTTATAGCTTTCCCCTTATAGATAATGGGTTTGAATTTCCATTTTTTTAATGCTTTTTCAACTTCCTCTCTAAATCCAAACCTGTTCTCTCCTGATATAAACTCTATATTTTTTATGCTTCCATCAAGGTCTACTAAAAATCGAACTTTTACTACTCCCATACCATTATAACCTATTTTTCTAGCTTTTATAGGGTATGAGGGATCCACTTCTTTTAGTATCTCATACTCTATCCCATCTAAAGAGACCGCTGTAAATACTCCATCTTCACCTTGTAAAAACCTATTTTGATCTCTGAACTCATTATACTGTCCCCTTTTTTTATCAGTATCACTCTTCTTATCATTGTTTTCAGCTTTTTTTACTCTCTTTTTTTCCCCTGTATTTTTCACTTTTTCTTTTTTTACAACTTTTTTAATCTCTATCTCTTCTACAAACTTTTTCTCTTCTGGTGGATTTTTCTCTTTTGAGTCACTCGTTTTCTCTTTTTCATCCTGTGGCTCATCTTTAGCTGTCTCTTTTACTGAACTAATATCTGTGCTATTGCTAACTGCTCTTCTATTTTTTACTGATACTACCATTGTATTTTTCTCTTTAAATCTTAGCTCCTCATCCTTTGAAAAGCCCAATATAGAAAGTATAACTATAGCATGTAAAAGTGCAGATACCACATAGAACTTATTCATTGAAATTCAGCTCCACTTTATTTACACCACTATTTTTTAAAGTCCCAATAGCTTTAACTATAACCTCATATTTTAAATTTTTATCTGCGCTCACTGTTATCTCATCTACACTCTTTAGTTTCTCTCCCATTGTTTCTAAAGTTATGGGATTGGAAACTTTATCCACCAATAAAAAATAGTTTTCATCTTTATCAATAACCAACTCATACACATTTACAGATGTTTCTGAAACCACTCCACCTTTTGGAAGTTCCAACTTAAATCCACTATACTTATCAAAAGTTGTAACTAACATGAAAAAAATCAAAAGTAGAAAAACAACATCAATTAAAGGTGTTAAATCTGGGGTTGCTAAACTTCTTCTCTTTGTCCTTCTTTTCATACTCTTACCTCTTCACTATATTTACTATAAATGTGGCTATTTTCTCCACCTCTAAACTCATTTTTTCTATTTTTTTATTAAAAATATTATAAGCTATTATTGATGGTATAGCTATTATTAACCCTCCAGCAGTTGTTAATAAAGCTTGTGATATTCCTCCAGCTATTGCATTTGGATCCCCAGTTCCTGTAACTGCAATTTTACCAAAGGCTTGTATCATTCCTGTCACAGTTCCTAAAAGTCCAATCATTGGTGCAGTATATGCAATAATTCCAAGTATATAGGTATTTTTTTCCAATATATCCATCTCTTCTAGTTCTATCTCTCTTAAAAGCTCATCACTATTTTTATAATCTCCAATCAAGCAATAACGAATCAAAAATTTTGTAAGAGTTTTTCCTATAACCCCCTTCTCTTTTTTTGAAAACTCTATGGCTTCATTATATTTTCCCTCTATTAAAAGTTCCTTTATCTCTTTTTTAAACATAGAGTCTACAGACGTTTTATTTTTTATAAAACACAGAGACCTCTCTAAAATTACTCCTAAAGAAACCACTGATAAAATAAGTAATACATAAAGTATTGGTCCTCCAGCTTTAATATAGTATAACATCTTCACCCTCCAAATTTTTAATAATATCTATATCTAGAGTATATAGTATTCAATAAAAAAGAGCAAGGGATTAACCTTGCTCCTATAACAATTAATTTGTTGTTTTATTTGTTTTTAACATCTCATATCTCATCTTCATCTGCTCTGTTTTCATCTCAGCTTGAATATTTGCTCTCTCTTTATTTATTTTTTCAATATTTGAAAAATCTGGATTCTCTTTAGCCATCTCTTTCATCATAGCTACTTTATTCTCTTGAAGTTTAATTCTTCCCTGTTGTAACTTTGGATTTGTTCTCATTTTCTCTCTCATTAAAGCCTTCTCTTCACTTGTTTGACATTGACCCATCATCATTTTTCCATCATTGTTATGTGTACCTGTCATTCTATGTCCAGTGTTTCCTTTTGCCATTGCCACTGTTCCTAAACCTAAAGCCATTATAGATACTAATAAAAATTTTTTCATTTTTATACCTCCTAAGTTTTTTCTTTGTCTTTACACAGTTATATTAACAAAGTTTTATGGCTAAATTATGGCAAAAAATTTTTTTTTATTTTTTTAATTCTATATATACTTTTTCAATTTCATCAAATACCCTATGGGAAGCTCTCAATATTTCACTTGAATCTATAACATGGATATTTTTGTTTTTATATGCATCAGTTTCCTCAATTAATGGTAAACCATTTATTATACCATCAATATTTTTTACCCCTCTAGTTCCTATTATATACTTGGGATTTTCCTTTAAAATATACTCTGAGGAGATAATGGATTTTTTCCCCATCTCAGGTATTATAACCTCTAATCCCAAACTCTCTAAAATCTCTACTGGAAGAGATTTTCTTTCAAAAGATGTGGGAGGTGAATCAGAATATAAAATTAGAGCCTTTCCCTCTAATTTTAAATTTTCATTTATATACCTCAATCTTGCCTTTAATTTTTCTACAAGTTTTTCACTCTCTTTCTCTCTATTTGTTAACTTCCCTAAAATCAAGGTATTTTTTAAGATATCATCTAAATTTTTATTAGCAAAAGTTATCGATGGAATACCAAATTTTTCCAATCCAACTCTTTCATTTCCCATAACATTAAAAATAACTAGGTCAGGATTATAGGATAATATCTTTTCTAAAGAGGGTTTAGATATGCTTCCTGCAAGAGGTAGTTTTTCTGTTTTTTCCTGTGGCCATATTTTTTTACTATGGTTAGCTATGGCCACTATCTTATCCTCCGCTCCAAGCTCATAGAGAATTTCCACTGCTCCAAAATTATAGATAACTATTCTTTTATACTCTTTTAAAGGTATTTTTTCCCCTTTTTCTCCCACCACATACTTTCCAACTATATCTAAAGAAAAGATTTTTAAAGATAACAACAAACACATTAGAACAACTTTTTTCATACTTCACCTCTCTTTGGTAGTACATAGGTATCTCCATCTAAATTTAATATCTGTGGAGTAAAATTATACACTTTTTTTAACCACTCTTTTTTTATAACCTCTTTTGGAGTTCCTGAAATTGCAACCTTTCCATCCTTAATAAAAAGTATTTTATCACAAAATAAAGAGGCCAAGTTTATATCATGTATGACTATTATACCTACCACTTTTTTAGTTTTTACTCTTTCCTTCAACAGTTCCAAAAACTCCAATGAGTAGTTTATATCCAGTGCCGATGTAGGTTCATCTAAAAGAATTACCTGACTATTCTGAATAAATGTTCTTCCTAAAAGGACTCGTTGAAACTCTCCTCCACTTAAACTTTTTATATCCCTATTTAAATATCTCTGTAGATTTAACTTTTCTACAATCTCATTCACCACCTTTTCATCCTCTATATCCAAACCTTTAAAACTGTTTTTTATATGGGGAACTCTTCCCAATTTTAAAACTTCCAGTACTGTAAAATTGAGGTTTTGACTAGACTTTTGTGCTATAAAAGCCACTTTTTTAGCGAACTCCTTTCTTGAAAGTTCCTCAACATCCATATTACTTAGATAGATTTTCCCTCTACTCTTTTCTAAAAATCCCATAATAACTTTTAAAAGAGTGGATTTACCACAACCATTTGCTCCCAGTATTCCAACAAGTTCCCCTGAAAAAAACTCATAATCTATCTCATTTAAAATTTTGTTCTCTCCATATGAGTATCCTATTTTCTCTAATTTTAAACTTTCCATTACACACCTCTTCTGTTTTTAAAAGCTAAATATATGAAGAATGGGGCGCCAAATATGGCTGTAACTATACCAATTGGAATCTCCATTGTCGTAGAAACTCCCCTTGATACAGTGTCACAAAAGAGTAGAAAAACTCCTCCATAAAGCATTGAGAGGGGTATAAGTTTAATATTGCTACTCCCAAATATAATTCTAACTAAGTGTGGAATTATAAGTCCTACAAACCCAATCATTCCAGTAAAAGCAACTGAAAAACCCACCATAAATGTTGATATCATAAGTACTTTATACTTAAATTTTTTTATATTTACTCCCAAGCTATGAGCCTCCTCATCTGAGAGAAGAATTATATCTAAGTTATATCTATTCATATAGAAATAGATCAATGAAAATACTAGAGGTACCAATAGAATTGATATCTTTTTCCAATCCCCTCCACCTAGATACCCCATTGTCCAAAGAACTACTCTAAAGCTATCCTCACCTACAAGATACATTGTTAAGGAGATTAAAGCTCTCAGTAGAGCAGATATGGCTATACCTATTATCAAAAGGGTTGAAAGATCTAAACTTCCTCTTTTTCCATTGGATAGTTTAAAAATTAAAATAGAGGTAAGAAAGGAAAAAAGTGATCCAAAAATTCCAAAATATCCCTCTGATAGCCCAAGTAAAAAGGCTATTACCGCTCCAAAAGTTCCACTGGCTGATATCCCTATTATATAGGGGTCTGCCATGGGATTTCTAAAAAGAGTTTGAGTTATGGCTCCACTACTTCCAAGTAACATCCCTATTATTATTGCCATAATCGCTCTAGGTACTCTTAAATTCCAAAGAATCTTATATTCCAAAGAGTTTATATCTCCTCCACCAAAAAGTAGCTTTATCCCTTTAAAAAAATTAATTTCATAGTTTCCTATGAAAAGTGAAAAGCAAAATAGGAAAATTAAAAAAACTATTGAAATCATAACCACAACTCTATTTTTCAAAATCATGATATCTCTCCTTAAATCTTTTATCAAAAAAATAAATCCCCCAGGTACTTTTGGGGGATTTTTTATTAAAATTTTAAATATGTCAGTGGGTTTTCTATCTTCCCATTTTTTCTTATTTCAAAATGTAGGTGAGGACCACTTACTCTTCCAGTAGCTCCGCTTAAAGCTATATGTTGATTTTGAGATACTTTTTGACCTTTCTTTACATCTATTTGACTCAAATGAGCATATCTAGTTTCATATCCATCTGAATGTTTTATTATAATAAGTTTCCCATAACCACTTGCTCTTCCAGCAAAACTAACAACACCCTCTCTTGCAGAAACAACTTTTGTTCCTGTTTTAGCTCTCAAATCTACACCTGCATGATTTAAAACCTTTTTTAATACAGGATGTTTTCTAGATCCAAAGCTACTTGTTAAACTCATAGCCATCAATGGATTTGAGAAAGTTCCCAGATTAGTTTTTTTCACATATTCCTGTTTAAAACTACTTAAATATCTGGATACCTTAGGTTCTCTTAGAAAAATTTTTGCACCTACCAAAAGTCTATCAATCTCATTGTCATCTTTTATTGTTTTTATATCCACTTCAAATCTCTTTGACAAACCTTCAAAAGTATCTCCTTTTTTAACTGAATAGAATATTCCAGGTTCTGTTGGAATATTTATTTTTTTTCCAATCTGTAATACTCTTAAGTTTTTATCAATATTATTTGCATAGATATAATCAGTTCTTATCTTATACTCTTTAGATAGATCTGAAATTGTATCCCCTTTTTTTATTACGTACTCCATATTTTCTAAAACAACTTTTTCCTCTAAATCAATATTGTTCTCAAGATCCGCTAACTCTTGACCCTCTTGATCTTCCCACTCTTTAGCTATTTTATTCTCTAACTCTAAATCCTCTAATGCCGATTCCTCTGTTGAAGGGTTCTCCTCCACTTTTTTTTCTGTTACTTTGGCAGTTTCATCTTTATTAGGAACAGTTTTTTCTTTAATCATCTCTACAGCTTCAGGTTTTTCCATCACTACAGTTTCAGTTTCAACAGTGTTCTCCACCTTTACTAACTCTTTATTTTCAATTATCTCTTTATTTTTAGCCTCATTATTTTTTAATGTATACTCTCTATAAAAAACTGATGTTACTAAAAAGACCAAAATACCTATGACTATCGTTTTCCCTTTTTTCATAACCCACCATTCTTTTCTTTTTTGTTATTTTTATAAATTTTTATAAATTTTACCATATTTTTATCTTTTTAGTCTAGCTTTTATTTTTTTGTATTTTTTCTGAATACAATTGCTTTTTTTCACAAATAATTTATAAAAAAATAACTATTGGCTTGTTATTTAAGGGGTGTTTTATCACTTCTACCTCTATTTGGAATATCTCCTTTATTTTTTCAGATACAATTACCTCTTCTGGTGTTCCCTCATATTTTATCTCTCCATTTTTTATGGCAAATATGTAATCGCAATAACGACTTGCTATATTTATGTCATGAATCACTGCAACCACTGTTTTATCGAGGCTTTTTACTAAATCCATAATTTGGTATTGATATCTGACATCCAAGTGATTTGTTGGTTCATCCAATAGTAGCACTTGACTTTCTTGTGCTATAGACCTAGCTATTAGTACTCTTTGCATCTCCCCACCAGAAAGAGTTAAAAAACTAGAGTCTTTTAAATGTTTCATTCCAACTTTTTCTAAAGCTTCATCAATATCTTTTTCATAGTCTTTTTTTGAAAATAAAGAGCTTTTATTATACTTACCCATTTCAACAATCTCTTTAACTGTAAAATCAAAAATAATCTTTTGATTTTGGCTTAAAACAGAGATTTTTTTAGATAACTCCTTCACTGAATAGTCATTTAATTCAACACCATCCAGATATATACTATTTTTTTTAGGAATGTAATTTCTATATATATTCTTT
>NZ_DBGBQB010000093.1:0-14205 GCF_048470075.1 Cetobacterium sp.
GGAAAAAAGTAGTTGAATATAAATCAGCTTCAAAAGAGTTTTTATTCACAACAACAACCATTTTCTTATCTTTAACTGGATATTTTGTATTTTTATCTATAATATGGTGATATCTTTTACCGTCTATTTCTACATATGTTTGATAATCTCCAGAAACTCCCATACTCTGGTTATTAAGCTCCACAATTCCAAGTATCTCTGAAGGATTATTGGGATTTTGTATCCCTATTTTCCAAGGAGTTCCATCACCCTTTACACCTATCGCTTCTATACTGGATATAGCTGATATGAATCCACTCTTAACCCCAGCTGCTCTCAATTTTTCTCCAGCTTTTTTCACTGCGTACCCTTTTAAAAAAGATCCCGTATCTATTTTTATTCCATCTTTTCCAATTATAACGGTATTTCCATCCACTTTAACTTGAGAAAAATCAACATTTGATGCAGCATTTTCCAGTTCTAAATCACTTGGTAAACTCTCTCTTGGAAGAACATCTTCTGAAAATCCCCAAACAGTCATTAGAGGTTCCATAGTTATATCATATTTACCTTCTGATAGTTTATAGGCTCTATTTACCTCTGATAATAAAAAGATACCCTCCTCATCAAAATTAACTTTTTTATCAGTGTTTAAACGATCAACTAAACTGCCTTTTACTTTACTATTATATTTTGAATCTATTCTTTCAATCTCTTGAAAAGTCTTATCTATATCCTCTTTAGCCTTTTTTTCATCATTTGAAAACACCGAAACCTTAAAAAAAGTTCCAAAAGCAAATCGTTCCTCATCCACTCTTTTTACTTTTTTATCACAACCTATCAGTAACAAAAAAAGCAAAAAGAGTAGAAATATATTTCTACTCTTACTCATTTATTAAATCCTCCACTTTTTCACCAAAAGTGATTTTCCCATCTATAATCTCTCTGAAAGTTTTCTTTACAACTGTATCTTTCTTAGATACTTTCGTAAGTACTGGAGCTCCTTTACCAATCTCTCTCGCTCTTTTTCCAGCAGTTATTGTCAATGTATATTTATTAGGTATTTTTTCTAATAGTTCGTCATAAGTAATTACCTTTTTCATGATATCCTCCTAGTTTTTAGATTTTATAATTTTTACTAATTCATCACATGATTTTTCAACTGTATAGTTAATGATAGTTATATCGTAATCTTTCTCATATTCTAACTCTTTTATAGAGTTTTTTAATCTCAGTTGGATAGTTTCCTCACTATCAGTTTTTCTTCCTCTTAGTCTTCTCTCTAAATCTTCCATTGTTGGAGTTTTGAAGAATATTAAGTGAGCCTCTGGATAAACTGCTTTTACCTGAAGTCCTCCTTGAACATCTATCTCAAGAATAACATTTTCACCAGATGATAATCTTGATTCTACTTCAGATTTTAAAGTTCCATAGTAGTTAGTATGAACAGTTGCGTACTCTAAAAATTCATTGTTTTCAATCTTATTTTTAAACTCATCTACCGTTAAGAAATAATAATCTCTTCCATGTAACTCTCCCTCTCTTGGAGCACGAGTTGTAGCTGAAGTTGCCAAATTGATACCCAGCTGTTTTCTAACTATTCTACATATTGTTGATTTTCCAGCACCACTTGGTCCAGATACAATAAATAGTTCTCCCTTTTTCATTTGCATTCTCCTTTATTCTATATTTAGAGCTTGTTCTCTAATTTTTTCTATTTCATTTTTACACTCTACAATTAACTTTGAAATATCATATAAATTACATTTTACTCCTGAGGTATTTAACTCTCTAAAAATCTCTTGAAGAATAAAATCAATTTTCTTTCCTACTCCTGTATTTGTGGAATCCAACTCTATTTTTAATTGATAAAGATGACTTTCTAGCCTAGAAACTTCCTCTGAAATATCAGATTTATCAGTAAATAGAAGAACCTCTCTTAAAAGAGACTCATCATTAAATTCAATATCTGTTATTTTAGAAAGTCTTTCTAACAATCTCTCTTTATAGTTTAAAACTATACTCTCTTTTAGCATTTTTATCTCTTGTACGTTTTTTTCTATCACATCAATACATTGTAAAAAATAATTTTTCATTCTGATACCCTCTGCTTCTTTCATCTCAATAAATGAGTCCAGTAGCAAATGAAGGTTCTCTATTACAAAATTTTCATATTCTTTTTCATCTATCTCTAAATCATTTCTTCTAATGACATTTAAATTCTTAACTAATAAATCAAGTTTATTGCTAAACTTTTCATCATACTCATTCTCTATAGCATTTAAAACTTTCAAATAAGAAGCTGTCATATTCTTATCATATTCAAATAGATTATCAACTTCTCTTTTGTCTTGAAATTCAATTTTTAAATCTATACTTCCTCTTGTAACTCTAGAAGCAACCTCTGTTCTGATTTTATTTTCCAAAAAATTTAGCATATGAGGTGATTTTATTTTTAAATTTAAGTTTTTATTATTAACGCTTTTTATCTCCAAAGATATTGCATACTTCTCATTTTCAAAATATTCTTTAGAATATCCTGTCATACTTCTCATAACATCAACCTCTCATAAATAAAATGCTAAAATAGGCGACAAAGTCGCCTATTTTATTAGTCCTCTATCTCAACTGGAACTATGTTTTTATAAGCTTTATATCCAGTACCTGCTGGAATTTTCTTACCTATAATTACGTTTTCTTTTAGTCCCTCTAAGTAGTCTTCTTTACCTTCTATTGCTGCATTTGAAAGAACTTTTGTAGTCTCTTGGAACGATGCTGCTGATATGAAACTTCCTGTATTAACAGCTGCTTTTGTAATACCTTGAATTACAGGCTCATATTTGATCTCTGCTTTTCCTTCAGCTCTTAATCTATTATTTTCTAATTCAACAACTCTCTTCTCTACAACCTCATCCTCTAAGAATAATGAAGCTCCTGAGTCTACTATTCTTACTTTCTTAAACATCTGCTTAACAATAATCTCTATATGCTTATCGTTTACAGTAACTCCTTGGTCTCTATATACCTGTTGTACAGACTCTAGTATGAACTGCTCTGCTGCAACTAATCCTTTGATATTTAGAACGTCAAATGGCGATATAGCTCCATCTGTAATTTTATCTCCAGCTTTTATTAGCATTCCATCTGTTACAACTAAATGCTCTCCAACTGGAGCTAGGTATTCTCTAAAGTTCTCTGTATCAGAAGTTGATCTGATTATGATTACTCTCATACCTTTCTTCTTTCTACCAGTAACTTCAACTTTTCCATCTATTTCTGATAGAATAGCTTTACCTTTAGGGTTTCTAGCTTCAAATAGCTCCTGGATTCTTGGAAGACCTCCAGTGATATCTTTCGTACCTTCTCCCTCTTTAATGATCTTTGCTATAATCTGTCCTGTTCTTACTGATTCTCCCTCTCTAACCATTAAGTATGCTCCAAATGGTATTGAGTAACTCTCTTTTGCAGTTCCATCCTCATCGAATATAACTACTCTTGGGTTTGAATCTCCAGATTCCACTGTTTTTATAGCCATGTACTCTGTAACGTTATACTTCTCATCGAAGTTTTCTTTTACATATAGTTCTCTATACTCTATTCTTCCATCTTGGTTTGCAATAATAGGGATATGGTATGGATCAAATGTAACTAGAATATCTCCTGGTTTTACTTCTTGTCCCTCTTCAACTTTTAAGATAGATCCTGAAGCGATCTCATAATCATAGTTTCCTATTAGAATCTTAGCTGACTGAGAAACAACTATCTTCTCTTGAGTCTCTTGATTCTCTAGAACTTTTATATCTTTAAATACAACTTTTCCACTGTTTTCAGCTTTGATACTTGTTGCTGCCGCTGTTGCTGTGGCAACTCCTCCAGTATGGAACGTTCTCATTGTAAGCTGTGTACCAGGTTCTCCAATTGACTGAGCTGCGATAACTCCAACTGCTTCTCCTAGTAAGATCTCTTTATGGTTAGCTAAGTCCATTCCATAACATTTTTGACAAACTCCTTTTTCAAGGTCACATGTTAATGGAGATCTGATTTTTATTTTCTTAATCTCTAGCTCAGTAATTCTAGCGATTTGTTCCTTAGTGAACATCTCATTTCTTCTAGCTATTACTTCCCCTTCGTATACTACATCTTCAGCTGGTACTCTACCAATTAATCTCTCTGATAATTTTTCGATTACTTGTCCATCTGAAACTAGCTCTGCTACTTCGATTCCCTCATGAGTTCCACAATCAACTGAGTTTACAATAACCTCATGTGATATATCAACAAGTCTTCTTGTTAAGTATCCTGAATCGGCAGTTCTTAAAGCAGTATCTGCTAGACCTTTTCTAGCTCCGTGTGATGACATGAAGAACTCTAATACTGTTAGTCCCTCTCTGAAGTTCGCTTTGATTGGAACCTCTATGATTCTACCTTGTGTATCGGCCATGTTTCCTCTCATTGCCGCAAGCTGTCTCATCTGTGCAATAGATCCTCTGGCTCCAGAGTTCGCCATCATGTAAACTGGGTTAAATTGATCTAGTCCATTCATCATTGCATCTGTTACTTTAGATGTTGTCTCAGACCAAAGTGCTACAGTTTTTCTGTATCTCTCTTCGTTGATAATCTTTCCAGCCTTATAGTCAGCTTCAATCTCTGCAACTTTTCTATCCGCTTCTTCCAGTATTGATTTCTTACTTTCTGGAATCTCTAAGTCCTCAATTCCTACTGAAACTCCTGCGAATGTTGCATAGTGATATCCGAAGTTTTTAATATCATTTATTAATTCCGCTGTTTTTGTGAATCCATGCATCTCATATAACTTACCAATAAGTTTCTTTAATTGAGATTTTCCAAATGTTACATCATATTGCTTGTTCACTTCTGGTAACATCTCATTAAACATGATTCTTCCAGCAGTTGTTTTTATCATTTCACCATTTATTCTAACATTTACAATAGCGTGTGTATCTATGATATCTCTATCGTAAGCTGTTAAAACTTGTTCTTTATTAGAGAAAGATTTCCCTTCTCCTCTTGCACCTGGTCTATCTTTTGTCATATAGAAACATCCCATAACCATATCCTGAGATGGTACAGCTATTGGCTCTCCATTTGAAGGAGATATGATGTTGTTAGGAGCTAACATAAGAAGTTTAGCTTCCATTATAGCTTCAGGTGATAACATTAGGTGAACTGCCATCTGGTCTCCGTCAAAGTCAGCATTAAATGCCGAACATACTAGAGGGTGTAATCTTATTGCTTTTCCCTCTATTAATACAGGTTCAAAAGCTTGTATTGACAGTCTATGTAGTGTTGGAGCT
The DNA here is from genome assembly GCF_048470075.1 of Cetobacterium sp. GTDB lineage: Bacteria > Fusobacteriota > Fusobacteriia > Fusobacteriales > Fusobacteriaceae > Cetobacterium_A. Next base: position 5,295 of record NZ_DBGBQB010000093.1, read on the forward strand.
CTGTTTAATAAAACTGGGTGATCTTGGATTACATCTTCAATTACATCCCAAACTTTATCGTCCGCATCTTCAACTAATTTTTTAGCAGTTTTTATGTTAGAAGCTAACTCTCTTTTTACTAACTCTCTCATTATGAAAGGTTTGTATAGCTCAAGAGCCATTTTCTTTGGAATTCCACACTGGTGCATCTTTAAAGAAGGTCCTACAACGATAACCGATCTTGCAGAGTAGTCTACCCTTTTTCCAAGAAGGTTTTGTCTAAATCTTCCTTGCTTTCCTTTTAACATATCAGAAAGCGATTTTAACTCTCTGTTATTTTGAGCAACAACTGGTTTTCCTCTTCTTCCATTATCAATTAGAGCGTCAACTGCTTCTTGAAGCATTCTTTTCTCATTTTTAACAACAATCTCTGGAGCTTTTATTTCTAAAAGTCTTTTTAATCTGTTATTTCTATTGATAACTCTTCTGTATAGATCATTTAAGTCAGAAGTTGCAAATCTTCCACCATCTAATTGAACCATTGGTCTTAAATCTGCTGGAATTACTGGAACATTCTTTAGAATCATCCATTGAGGTAAGTTTCCAGAGGCTATAAAGTCTCTAGTTATTTTTAATCTCTTTACTAACTTCTTTCTTTTTTGAGCTGAATTTACATCTTCAAGTTCTTTTTCTAACTCTACTCTTAACTCTTCTAAATCTATCATCTCTAATAGTTTTAAAATAGCTTCTGCTCCCATTTTTGCTTCAAACTGTTTTCCGTACATCTGTTTATATAACTTGTACTCTTTTTCAGTTATGATTTTACCAATTTTTAAAGTTGGCTCTTCACTAGCTGTTACTATATATCTAGCAAAATATAAAACTGATTCTAACTCTTTTGGAGAGATTCCTAAAATAAGAGACATCTTATTTGGAGTTCCTTTAGAATACCAAATATGAGCTACTGGGGCAGCTAATGCAATGTGCCCCATTCTTTCTCTTCTTACTTTAGACTTAGTTACTTCAACTCCACACTTCTCACAAACTAGTCCTTTATATCTCATTCTTTTATATTTTCCACATGAACATTCCCAATCTTTCGATGGTCCGAATATTCTTTCACAGAACAGTCCATCCATCTCTGGATTTAGTGTTCTATAGTTTATTGTTTCTGGTTTCGTAACTTCTCCGTACGACCACTCTTCTATCTTCTCTGGAGAAGCTAGTTTAATTCTAATCTTCTCAAAACTTTTAATTCCCATATTAAATACAAAGCCTCCTTAAATGAGATAAAGCTTTCATCTATCATCATATTCAATTTTACTTAAAATTAGTTTATTTGGTCAGATAAAGAAAACTCAACGATTGTTTCGTCTTTTCCTAACTCTTCGTTAACGTTAATTAACTCATTGTCAAAATCAAAAAGTTCTACATCTAGCGCTAAAGCTTGGAACTCTTTTAATAGAACCTTAAATGACTCTGGTAAATCTGCCTCTGGCATCTCTTCACCTTTTACAATTGCTTCATAAGTTTTTGTTCTACCTGTTACATCGTCAGACTTAACTGTTAACATCTCTTGAAGGATATTTGAAGCTCCATATGCTTCTAAAGCCCAAACCTCCATCTCTCCAAGTCTTTGTCCTCCGAATTGTGCTTTTCCTCCAAGAGGTTGCTGTGTTACTAATGAGTATGGTCCAATTGCTCTTGCGTGCATCTTATCTTCAACAAGGTGGTGAAGTTTTAACATATACATTCTTCCAACTGTTACTGGATTGTCAAATTTATCTCCAGTTCTTCCATCAAATAAAGTAACCTTACCTTTTCTTGGATATCCAGCTTTTTCTAAATAATCTTTTACTTGCTCCTCTGTTGCACCATCAAATACTGGAGTTGACAAGTATGTTCCACCATTTAATTTACCCATTGCCATTCCTAAGTGAACCTCAAGAACCTGTCCAATGTTCATACGTGAAGGAACTCCAAGTGGGTTGATTACAACATCTAAGTGTGTACCATCTGCTAAGAATGGCATATCCTCTGCTGGTAATACTCTAGAAACAACACCTTTGTTACCGTGTCTTCCTGACATTTTATCTCCAACAGTTATCTTTCTTTTTTCAGCAATAAATACTCTTATTGATCTATTTACTCCAGCTTTTAGCTCGTCTCCATTCTCTCTTGATAACTCAAGAACTTCAACAACTGTTCCTTTAGATCCATGAGGCATCTTTAATGATGTATCTCTTACATCTCTTGCTTTCTCTCCGAAGATAGCTCTTAATAGCTTCTCCTCTGCTGGTGGCTCTGATTCACCTTTAGGTGCTGTTTTTCCAACTAGGATATCCCCTGGTCCAACTTCAGATCCTACAACAATGATTCCTCTTGAGTCTAAGTTCTTTAATGCTTCCTCAGATACATTTGGTATCTCTCTTGTAATCTCTTCATCACCTAATTTAGTATTTCTAGCTTCTATTTCATATTCCTCTATATGGATAGATGTAAATACGTCATCTTTTCTTAATCTATCAGATATAAGAATCGCATCCTCATAGTTATATCCTTCCCAAGGCATGAATGCCATTAGAATATTTCTTCCTAGAGCTAAATCTCCACCTTTTGTTGCTGGTCCATCAGCTATTACTTGACCTAATTCAACCTCTTGCCCTAAGTCAACTAATGGTGTCTGATGTAAACACATAGCTTGGTTTGATCTTTCAAAGTTTAATAATCTATGTCTGTAAGCTTTTCCTTCTGCATCTTCGATAATAATCTCTTTTGCATCTACATAAGTTACTTTACCTTTTGCCTTAGCTGAAATTACTGCTCCTGAGTCAACAGCTACTTTTCTTTCAAGTCCTGTTCCTATAAATGGAGCTTCTGTTCTCAATAATGGAACAGCCTGTCTTTGCATGTTTGATCCCATCAGTGCTCTGTTGGCGTCATCGTGCTCAAGGAATGGTATTAATCCTGCTGAAACTGATACAACCTGTTTAGGCGATACATCTAAGTAGTGTACCTTCTCTCCAGAAATATTTACTATTTCATGTCCATATCTACATACTACGTCACCTAAAAGTTCTCCATTTTCACCAATCTTAGTATCCGCTTGGGCAATGAATAATCCTTCTTCTTCATCTGCTGCTAAGTAGTGGATGTTATCAAAGTTAGCAATTCCATTCTCTACTTTTACATATGGAGTTTCAATAAATCCATATGAGTTTACTTTAGCATATATTGCTAAAGATCCTATTAGTCCAATGTTTGGACCCTCTGGAGTCTCGATAGGACAAATTCTTCCATAGTGAGAATCATGTACGTCTCTTACCTCGAATCCTGCTCTTTCTCTTGAAAGTCCTCCAGGTCCTAATGCTGATATTCTTCTTTTGTGAGTTAATTCAGCAAGTGGGTTTGATTGGTCCATGAACTGTGATAACTGTCCAGATCCAAAGAAATCCAATACTAATGCATTTAGTGGTCTAGTGTTTAATAATGATTGTGGAGTTAATGTTTCAACATCCTGTATTGTCATTTTCTCTTTAACCATTTTACCCATTTTAGAAAGTCCAGCTTTAATCTGCATTAATAGTAACTCTCCAACCCCTCTAACTCTTCTGTTAGAAAGATTATCTATATCATCTGTATGTCCTTTACCGTTGTTTAAACTTATAACATACTTTATAGTTGCGATTACATCCTCTTTTGTTAATAGAATTTCATCTTCTGGAAGATCTAATTTTAATCTCTTGTTCATTTTGTATCTTCCAACAGGCTCTAAATCATATCTTTGTGGATTGAAGAACATCTGTTTAATCAAAGATCTAGCAGAATCAATTGTCACTAAATCTCCTGGTCTTAATTTCTTAAATACCTCTGTTACAGCTTCCTCTTTTGTGTCTCCAGTGTCATTTACTATTGTATTAGCAAATACTTTGTCCTCTGGTTTAACTTCCCATACTAAAATATTTTCTATTTTTAAATCTACTAAATCAAATATTACTGCTTCTGTAATTAATTGCTTAGTCTCAAATAAAATCTCTCCAGTCTCTTCATTAAATACATCCTCTTTAATAAAGCTTCCTTCGATTCTAGTTTTAAGTACGCTTATTAACTCCTCTTTATTTGAATATCTTGCATAATATTCTGATAAGTTAATCTCTTTTTCCTCTAAAAACTCATCCATTATCTCTTCATTTGTATCAAAGAAATCAACAGCTTTTAAGAATACAGTTGCTAGAACTTTCTTCTTTCTGTCAATTTTAACACTTAAGAAATCATTTTTATCAGTTTCAAACTCTAACCAAGTTCCTTTGTAAGGAATAATTTTTCCAGAGAACAGGTCTTTTCCTGTTTGAATATTAACTTCTTTGTTAAATGATACTCCTGGAGATCTATGTAGCTGTGATACAACAACTCTTTCAGCTCCATTTATTATAAATGTTCCTCTTTCAGTCATTAAAGGAACTTCTCCAAAATAAACAAGTGTCTCTTGGATTTCGTTTCCACTCTTTTTGTTAGTAAGTCTTAGTCTTACCTTTAAAGATGCAGAATAAGTCTTCCCTCTTTTCTTACATTCAAGCTCATCATTCAATGGAGCTTCCGCTTCATGTAACTCATAAGAAACATACTCTAATTTTATATCTCCATTTGAAGATTCAACAGGGAATATTTCTCTAAAAGCAGATTCTAACCCCTTATCTTTTCTGTTAAGTGGAGCCTCCTTAGCTTGTAGAAAATCTTCATAGGAATCCAGTTGGAATTCTAAAAAATGAGGCATAGTACCTCTTTCTTCGATTCTTCCAAAATTCAATCTTTCAACGAGTTTCCCCATCAATTCACACTCCTTACTATTTCATATAGTGATCAATACCTAATCTTTGGAAAATAAAAGCCTTTTTATTTTCAAAAGATTAAGTATTAACTTACTTTTAATAGATTTTTAATAATTTTCATTATAATGAGTAAAAAGGCACCCCATTAGAGTGCCTATTTTTTTTATTTAAGTATAACTAGTTGCTTAAGGCAACCTTGTAAGGGTTATTACTTAACCTCTACTGTAGCTCCAGCTTCAGTTAATTTAGCTTTTATAGCTTCAGCCTCTTCTTTAGAAGCTCCCTCTTTTAATGTTCCACCGTTATCTACTAACTCTTTAGCTTCTTTTAATCCTAATCCAGTAATTGCTCTTACCTCTTTGATTACAGCTATTTTGTTAGCTCCTGCAGAAGTTAACACTACGTCAAACTCTGTCTTCTCCTCTACAGCTGGTCCCTCAGCAGCAGCTACAGCTACTGGTGCAGCAGCAGTAACACCGAAGTGCTCCTCTAAAGCTGTTACTAATTCTCTTAACTCTAATACTGACATAGCTTCTAAATCAGCTATGAATTGCTCTTTATTGAATGCCATTATAAATCCTCCTTAAATTTTCCTAATTCTTTTTTTATTAAATCAATAATACTCTAAAATCAACAAGTGATTACTCAGCAGCTGCTTCTTTCTTATCAGCGATTGCCACAGTTGCGTAAGCAAGTTTTCTAACTGGTCCAAGCATTCCGTTAAGAACCATAGAAAGAAGTTGCTCTCTAGAAGGTAATTTAGCTAGTGCTACTACCTCTGCAGCTTCAACTCTCTTACCAGTTAATACTCCACCTTTTATAGTGAATATAGTTTTCTTAGCTTTTGCGTTTGCTTTTGCTTGAGCCGCTTCCACATCGTAAACTACCTTTGCTGGAGTTACTGGATCAGCATATCCGAATGCAAATGCAGTAGTCCCCTCTAGTAAATCATCGAATTTATCAGCGATACCAGCCTCAGCTAGTGCTATTTTGAACAGTCTGTTCTTAGCAACTAAGTACTCAGCTCCGTTTTCTCTCATTTGTTTTCTTAACTCAGTCTCTTGATTAACTTTAAGACCTTGATAGTCAACTAAAACGATTGATTGAGCTTTAGAAATTTTTTCAACTAATTCAGCTACAAGTTCCTTTTTTAATTGAGTTGCCATTATTGATTCACCTCCTCTTTTACTCTAAAATTACCTCCGCTCCAAGGTAGGAACGGAGGTTCTAAATCTAACTATTGAGGTTAGTGAATACCTTCTTCCAACCTCGGTAGGATATTTAAGACTTGCGTCACCTACGGTCTTTGGTTTGGATCTATATTTAATTATTTATCCAACTTTTTAAGTTATAATTTTACAACTTTATAATTATAACATATAATTTAAATTTTTGCAAACTTTAATTATGCATTTTTTGCAACTAAAACTGGGTCCATTTTAACTCCTGGTCCCATAGTTAAAGAAACTGCAACAGTTCTTAAGTATTGACCTTTAGAAGCAGATGGCTTAAGTCTTACAATCTCATTGATAAACGCAGTGAAGTTCTCTAATAAAGCTTCTTCAGAGAAATCAGCTTTACCGATTGGTGCGTGGATTGATCCTAACTTGTCTACTCTAAATGCAAGTTTTCCTTTCTTGAACTCAGATACTGCCGTTGCGATATCTGGTGTAACTGTTCCTGACTTAGGGTTAGGCATTAAACCTTTAGTTCCTAATATTCTTCCTAATCTTCCTAATTTAGGCATCATGTCTGGAGTTGCGATTACGATATCAAAATCGAACCAACCTTGTTGAATCTTCTCGATATACTCCTCTGCTCCAGCATAATCTGCTCCAGCTTCTAAAGCTTTCTCTATGTTAGCTCCTGAAGTTATTGCTAAGATTTTAACTGTCTTTCCTGTTCCGTGTGGAAGTACAACTGTACCTCTAACTTGTTGGTCCGCATGTCTAGGATCTACTCCTAATCTTAATGCAATCTCAACTGTCTCTACGAAGTTAGCAGTTCTTGTCTTTTTTACAAGTTCTAAAGCTTCTTTAACCTCGTATAGTCTTCCTTGCTCAACTAATTTAGCTATTTCTAGGTATTTCTTACCTCTTTTATTTGCCATTGAAAATTTCCTCCTCCTGTGGTTAAACGGATGTTTTCATCCTACCACTTAATATCACATAAATAAGAATTGACTTCTAATTAGTCCTCTATTTTGATTCCCATTGATCTAGCTGATCCAGCTATGATGTTCATAGCAGCTTCTATAGATCCAGCGTTTAAATCTGGCATCTTAGTTTCAGCGATTTCTCTTAATTTAGCTGTAGTAATTTTTCCAGCTACTTCTTTTTTAGAGTTTTGAGCTCCTGATTGAACTCCAGCTGCTTTCTTTAATAAGTCAGATGCTGGTGGAGTTTTTAAGATAAATGTGAAAGATCTGTCATTGTATACAGAGATCTCAACTGGGATGATCCATCCTGCTTTATCTTGAGTTTTTGCATTGAACGCCTTACAGAATTCCATAATGTTAACTCCGTGTTGTCCTAATGCTGGTCCTACTGGTGGAGCAGGGTTAGCTTTTCCAGCAGGTAATTGTAGTTTTATTAATCCGATTACTTCTTTTGCCATTGTTTAAATTACACCTCCATAAAATTGTGGTATTGATCTTGCGATCTCCCACTGGCTTAAAATAATTAAGCCTTCTCTACACTGTTAAGGTCAACCTCTATTGGAGTCATTCTACCAAACATCTCCATCATCACCTTAACTTTTCTATGTTCCATATCGATTTCAGCAACTTTTCCTTCTTGATTTTCAAATCCTTCAGAAAGAAGTCTAACATAGTCTCCTACCTCATAGTCAACTTTTATAACCTCTTTTAGTGCTTTCTCATCTTCATCATTTTTGTATCCTATAACAGAGAAGATATTTTCGACTTCATCATCTTCCATTGGAATTGGATCAGATCCTACTCCAACAAATCCTGTTACACCATTAGTATTTCTAACAACATACCAAGCATCAGAGTCTACTCTAAAGTTGATTCCATCTCCACTTTCCTCTCTAGTAGCTTCCATTTCTAGCATAACATAACCCGGAAACAGTTTTCTTGAAATAACTTTTTTCTTTCCTCTTCTCTCTTCGATAGTTTCCTCTTCAGGAACTAAAACTTTAGTTACTATATTAGATAAACCTAAAGTTTCTATCTTCTGTTCTAAGTCTGTTTTAACTTTTTTCTCATACCCCGAATAAGTATGAATCATAAACCATTTTTTCACTAAGCTTTTTTCCATTTTATCCTCCAAAGAGAGATACAAGCATCTTTAAAAGTCTTGAAGCAATTATATCGAAAACTCCTAAGTATATTCCTAAAAATATACTCATAGCAACAACCCAACAAGTTGCTGCAACAATCTCTTTTCTTCTAGGCCATTGAACCTTAGAATACTCTCTTCTTACATCGTTAATTAGTCCCATTTTGCACCACCAGTAATTTTAAATTTATAAAAAAATGGCAGGTCAAGAGGGAATCGAACCCCCAACCCTCGGTTTTGGAGACCGATGCTCTGCCAATTGAGCCATTGACCTGCATGTTGTTGCAAATTGAATCGTTTTTAATAATTAACTAAGAAGCGCTAACGCTTCTTAGATTAAGAATTACTTTTTAGTTTCTTTATGTAATGTTACTTTTTTGTCCCATTTACAGTATTTATTTAATTCTAATCTTTCAGTAGTGTTCTTCTTATTCTTTGAAGTACTGTAGTTTCTTCTTTTACACTCTGTACACTCTAATTGAATATTTACTCTCACTCTTTACACCTCCACTCATCTAACGGATATCACAAATCCTCCCATACCTTATAGCTTATTGTATGGTAAACAAGAGTTTCCTTATTTATTGCTTTCTTTTTAAGACATAGATGATAATACCACTTTTTTCTATTTTTGTCAACAGTTTTTTCTTTACTCTAAATAAAAAAAGATTGGCAACTTCCTATCCTCCCAGGGGGCTGCCCCCCAAGTACTTTCAGCGTTTATGGGCTTAACTTCCAGGTTCGAAATGTTACTGGGTGTACCTCCATAGCTATCGTTGCCAATCAATATTTAGTTTACTT
>NZ_DBGBQB010000094.1:0-1735 GCF_048470075.1 Cetobacterium sp.
TTTTCTTGAAATTCTATAAATTTTTTATAAGGAGAGCTTTAATGACTAAAAAACCACTTTTTCACTTTACACCTAAATCAAATTGGATGAATGATCCTAATGGTTTATCCTACTTTAAAGGAGAGTTTCACTTATTTTATCAACATAACCCTAAAAATTGTTATTGGGGAAATATGACTTGGGGTCATGCTAAAAGTAAAGATCTTTTTAATTGGGAACATCTTCCTCCAGCTCTTAGCCCTGATAGTGAAACTTTTGGAGATATAGATGGTTGTTTTTCAGGAAGTGCAGTTGTTAACAATAATGAACTACTTCTTTTTTATACTGGAATAAAAATGAAAACTAAAAAATTAAATGAGTTTGGTAATACCGTTACAGTTGGTCCAGATGATTTAATCCCTTCACAAATTTTAGCTAAAAGTATAGATGGAGTTAATTTTGAAAAAATTCAAAAAATATCTTTAGAACTGCCAAAAACATATTGTAAATCTCATATAAGAGATCCAAAAGTTTGGAAAAAAGGGGATTTTTGGTATTTAATAATTGGAGCTAAGGAATCATCACAAGGGAGAGTTTTAATTTATAAATCTAAAGATATTTTAAATTGGCAATTATTTAGTGAATTGAAAGAAAAAGATATGGGACATATGTGGGAGTGTCCTGATCTATTTGAAATAGACAAAAATGATATCCTACTAATTAGTCCAGAAGGCATTGGAACAGATGGACAAATAAATCTGTCTGGTTATTATTTAGGAAATTTTGACTATAAAAATGGAAATTTTATTCATAATCCATTTGAAAAATTAGATTTTGGATTTGAATTTTATGCACCACAAAGCTTTCTAGATTCTAAAAACAGAAGAATAATTATCGGATGGCTAGTCAATCACGCTCCTCTTCCAGGTGAGAATTGGACTGGATTGATGTGCATTCCTAGGGAGATAAAAGTAATAAATAGAAAAATTTATACCTATCCCATAGAGGAACTTAAAAATTATAGAAATAAAGAATTACAATGCTTCTCTCAATTAAAAGATACCTTAAATACTTTTGATTTTGAAATTACTTTTAAAAATTTAGATAACTTTAAAATTACCCTTTTTAAGGGAACCCATGGTGGATTAAATTTAACTTATTCAGCGGTGAAAAAAAAATTGATTTTAGACAGAGCAAATGTTATAAATGGATTTTCTCAACTTTCTACTTTTGGAACTATTAGAGAATGTGAGATAGAGGGTAATGAAAGATGTAGCTTTAGGATTATTGTAGATAAATGTGTTACCGAAATATATATTAATAGTGGTGAAAAAGTTATGAGCTGTGTTGTAAATCCTCACTCTACCCAAAATGAGGTAGAAGTTGTAGGAAACATTCTTTCTAAAAAAATATATAGCCTAAGTAAATAATATCATACAACATGAATCAAGGGAGATTCCGTATCTCCCTTTTAATTCAAATTATAACCATTAATCAACTCCTCTATCTTTTCTAAAGAAGAGGAAACTTTCCTTATAATATGTGAATCAATCACTCTACAAATACCACTTTTAGTATTAATTTGTAATCGCCATTCTCCATATTCTGCTAGAGTCTGCCACTTATCATTTTCAGAGATAAAAGAAAAACAAACTAAAGAATCTTTAGCCAAAATATCTTCAATTTTTCCTGTTGTAACTAAATTAGTAAAATTACTTTGTAATGACATAATAATCCTCTCCTTATCATTTAGAAT
>NZ_DBGBQB010000095.1:0-9598 GCF_048470075.1 Cetobacterium sp.
TGGGTGATAAAATGGAAACAGATATTGAAGTTGAAATCTTAAAGAAGATATTGGAAAACGTAGATGAAGGGATACATTTTATTGACAAAAATGGGATAACAAGAATATATAATCACAATATGGAAAAAATGGAGGGCATGAGTCAAAAAAGTGTAATAGGAAAACATTTCACTCATGTTTTTAAAGATATGAATGAAAATAATAGCACACTTTTAAGTGTGTTAAAAGATGGTATAAGCATAAAAAATAATATTCAAAAATACTTGAATAAAAATGGTAAAGAGATAGTTACCATTAACTCCACTATTCCCATAAAGCACAAAAATGAGGTAATAGGTTCTTTGGAAATTGCTAAAAATATGACCACTATAAAAACTCTATATGATGAGATAGTAAAGTTACAATTGACAAATGATAAAATGGGCACCAATGAAATTATAAAAAAACAGAAGAAATATGAGTTTGAAGATATTATAGGAGATAGTCCCAAGATAAAAAAGGTGATAGAAGCAGCTAAAAAAATTGCTAAAAATGATGCAGCAATTCTTATATATGGAGAAACAGGAACTGGGAAAGAGCTTTTGAGTCAATCCATTCACTGTGAGAGTACCAGAAAAAATGCTCCATTTTTGGCAATAAATTGTGCCACCTTGCCAGATGGACTTTTTGAAGGAATACTTTTTGGGACAGCTAAAGGGGGATTTACAGGAGCAATAGATAAACCGGGATTCTTTGAACAAGCGAATAGAGGCACACTACTTCTTGATGAGATTAACTCCATACCTATACAGACACAAGCTAAGTTATTGAGGGTGCTACAGGAAAAGGTTGTAAGAAGGGTCGGTGGAACAGAGGATATCCCAATAGATGTGAGAGTGATATCCACAACAAATGAAAATCCAAAAGAGATAATAAAATTGGGGAAAATGAGATTGGACCTATATTATAGATTGAATGTTATATATTTAGAGATGCCACCGCTTAGGGAGAGAGAAAATGATGTTTTTCTTTTGGCAGAGAAATTTATAGTAAAATATAATAAAAAATTAAATAAAAATATAAAAGGGATAACCTCAGAAGTGAAAGATATATTTTTAAAGTATATATGGCCAGGAAATGTAAGGGAACTAGAAAATATAATATACTCTGGTGTAGTTATGAGTGATGAGAATTATCTTACAAAGGATATATTAAATATGCCATTAAATGATGATTTTACCATAGATAGTAGTCTTTCCAAGGAGAGGGATACAGATATTAATTTTGAGTTAAAAGATGATATGGAGTTTGGAAAAAGCTCTTTAGAATCTATAGTTTCAAAGTTAGAGGAGCGATATATAAGAGAAGCTATAGAGCAAAATCCGAATAATTTAAGTAAAGTGGCAATATATTTGGGAATGAGTAGACAAACCTTACAGTATAAATTGAAGAAGTATAATATAAAAGTGTAAAAGCAGGCAATATTTTTTTATGAATTTAAAAAAATATTGCTTTTTTTTATGCAAATTTAAAAAAAAATTTTGAATGTCCTCTCTAAAAGTAAAAAGTAAAAATAGAGATATTGGAATGAGAATTGCTTTATTTTAAATTAAGTAAAAAAATCAAAATATTGAAGATAGGGAGGGATTTTAGATGGAAAAAATAAGAGTGGGACTATGGGGTTTGGGAGCAATGGGAAAAGGAATAGCAAAAATGTTATTGGAGAAAAAGGGGATTGAATTGGTTTCTGTATGTGATTTAGATCCAGATAAAGTGGGTAAAAGTATATTTGAAATTTTGGAAATAGATAGATGCGAGAGATATGAGATATTAGTTGAAAAGGATTATAAAAAGGCATTTCCATATAGGTATGCAGACGTAGTTTTACTTGCTACAGACTCCTTTATAAAAAATGCTTTTGATAAAATTGAGTATCTAATAGACCAAAGAGTAAATGTAATATCAACGGCTGAGGAGATGGCCTATCCAAAGAGCCAATACCCTGAATTAGCTAAAAGAATAGATGAATTAGCAAAAGATAAGAGGGTGAGTGTACTGGGAACTGGAATTAATCCTGGATTTGTCCTTGATTTTCTGGTATTAGCTTTGACTGGAACATGTGAGAGAGTAAATTTGATAAAAGCCACTAGAGTAAATGATCTATCACCATTTGGAAAGGCTGTTATGGAGGAGCAAGGAGTTGGAGTTTCAGAAGAGACTTTTAAAGATGGAATAAAAAATGGAACAATATCAGGACATATTGGTTTTCCTGAATCTATAAAAATGGTAGCCGATGGTATAGGTTGGCAATTGGAAAAGTTAGAACAAACCAGAGAGGCAATAGTGAGCAGTGTTTATAGAAAATCTGAGTATGCTGAGGTTAAAGTTGGGTCTGTAGCGGGATGTAAACAGTGTGGTTACGGATATGTAGATGGTGAATTAAAAATAGTTATGGAACATCCACAACAGATTTTACCAAATTTAGAAAATGTTAAAACAGGGGATTATATCACAGTTAAAGGAGTACCTGATATAGAACTTCAAATAACTCCAGAGATTCCAGGTGGTATAGGGACAATAGCTATGTGTGTAAACTGTATTCCACATGTTATTAACGCTAGACCAGGATTAAAAACAATGTTAGATATACCTGTTCCTAGAGCTATTATGGGAGATATTAGAGATATGATAGAGGGGAGAGAGGAGTGATAAAATGGATGGAAAAATAGGGGATTTTGTGAGAGTACACAGTGTTATTTTATTCCCTAAAAATAGAGCATTTAGTCTTCCAGAAGATACAAAGGGTGTACCCTTAGAGATGTGGACAAAGGGATTTTTACAGCAGGATGCCAAAGTGGGGGATAGTGTTCGAGTGATAACTGTCACAGGAAGAGTGGTAGAGGGGAGTTTGTTGGAGATAAATCCAGTGTATAGGCATAGCTATGGAGAGTATATACCTGAAATAATAAAAATTGGAATCCAAGCTAAAGAGATATTGTATGGAAGTGATATAGATGATTGATAAAGGGTCTTATGAAGCGGTATTAAAAAGAAAAAATGAAATAATGAAAAGAGCTATGAAATTGGATTACTCAAAGTTTGAAATGGGGAAAATATCCTTTGACTATGAAAAGATGATGGAGGAAACTGGCTATACCTTAGATAATATAGTTAGAATTCAAAGGGAGTGCGCCATTGGGAATACACCTTTAATTGAAATGAAAAATATTACAGAGTTAGCTAGAAAATACTCTGAAAATGGGAAGGGAGCTAGAATTTTTATAAAGGATGAGGCAGGGAATGCATCTGGAAGTTTTAAGGCTAGAAGAGCAGCTATATCTGTATATCATGCTAAGAGATTGGGGTATAAAGGGGTTATAGCAGCAACAAGTGGAAACTATGGAGCAGCGGTAGCATCTCAAGCTGCAAAGCAGGGATTGAGATGTATTATAGTTCAGGAGTGTTATGATAGCAAAGGCGTTGGACAACCAGAGATAATAGAGAAAGCTAGAAAATGTGAAGCCTATGGAGCAGAGGTAATACAATTGACAGTAGGACCTGAATTATTTTATGTGTTTTTAAAGCTATTGGAAGAGACAGGGTATTTTAATGCATCCCTATACTCCCCATTTGGTATAGCGGGAATAGAGACTTTGGGATATGAGATTGCAGAACAACTCCTATTGAGAGAGGGGAGATATCCAGATGCTGTGGTATGTACAAATGCCGGAGGTGGAAATCTCACTGGAACAGCTAGAGGTCTTATAAAAATAGGGGCTAATAAAACAAAAATTATAGGAGCTAGTGTAAATTTATCTGGACTTCATATGGCCAGTGATAAACAGTTCAATAAAAAATCATTTACAACGGGGCATACAGGGTTTGGAATTCCATTTAGCACCTTTCCAGATAGATCAGATGTTCCAAGATCAGCAGCAAGACCATTAAGATATGCGGATAGATATGTGACAATAGGTCAGGGAGAGGTATTTTATGTGACTGAACTTCTTGCACAGTTAGAGGGATTGGAGAGAGGACCAGCGGGGAATATCTCTTTGGCAGCAGCTTTTAGTATAGCTCAGGAGATGGATAAAGATCAGATAATAGTAGTACAAGAAACTGAGTACACCGGTGCGGGAAAACATCTTCAACCACAACTATCCTTTGCAAGGGAGAATGGTATAGAGATTAAATTTGGTAATCCAAGAGATGAGATACCTGGAGAAACTATTATTTTACCAGAAAATCCAGGATTACTAAAAGTTAAAGATATAGATATGGATAAACTAAAAAGATCTTTAATAAAAAACTATATTAAAGATATAGAGAAGTTGGAGATAGAGGACATAGAGTTTTTAATAGCCGAAACCAAGAGTAGTAAAGAGTATATAGATTCGATTTTAGAGGATAGATGGAGGTAAGTATTATGAAGGGATACCTAAAAAGAGATGATGATTACCAGCAGAGAAGGGAAAGTTTAAAGAGATATTCAGATGAGGAACTAAAAAATAAATTTTGGGAATTGGCGAATACAATAGTTGAACCACTGTTAAAAATAGCGATGGAAAATACGACACCATCTATAGAAAGGTCGATTTTGCTTAGAATGGGATTCTCTAGTTTAGAAGTAAAACCTTTAGTGGATGGAGCTATAGAAAGAGGGCTTATAGGAAAAGGAGTTGGACATATAGTATATAGAGTGTCTAAAGAGAAAAGGATTACAATAAGGGAAGCTGGAGAAAAATTGATAGCTGGAGAGTATTGGGATATTGCATTGGACATATTTAAGGGAGGAATATGATATGGGCTTAAAAGCTAGTGAAAAAATAGATGTGAAAACCATATTAGAGGGCTTGGAATACTATAGACCTAAAAGAAGGGGATGGACTTGGAGAGAGAGAAGAGATATGAAAATGGGTGATTATACATATAAAGAGTGCTCCTCTACACTGAAAAATTATGTTCCACTTCCAGCGGCAAGATATTTTTCTAACATAGACCCACAACCTGATAGTACAATAACAACAGAGATAGCTTCTGGTAGATTTGAAGATGATATTAGAAGAATGAGAATGGCAGCATGGCATGGAGCTGATCATATAATGGTTATAAGAACGGCTGGTCAGTCACATTTTGATGGCTTAATTGAGGGAACTCCACAGGGAGTAGGTGGAGTTCCAATAACTAGAAAACAGGTAAGAGCTCATAGAAAAGCATGTGATTTGATTGAGGAGGAGGTTGGAAGAGATATAAACTATCACTCATATATAAGTGGAATAGCAGGTCCAGAGGTAGCTGTAATGTTTGTGGAGGAGGGAGTAAATGGAGCTCACCAAGACCCTCAATACAATATTTTATATAGGAATGTAAATATGATTAGATCATTTGTAGATGCTGGAGAATCAAAAAAACTTATGGCATGGGGAGAGATAGCACAGATAGATGGTGCCCATAATGCCAATGCCACAGCAAAAGATGGATGGAAAGTGATGCCAGAACTTATGGTTCAACATGCTATAAATGCTTTGTTTTCATATAGAGTAGGAATAAAAAAAGAGAATATCTGTCTATCAACAGTACCACCTTCTGCGTCACCAACTCCATGTTTAAAATTAGACTTACCATATGCAGTTGCACTTAGAGAGCTATTTGATGAATATAAAATGAGAGCTCAGATGAATACAAAATATATTACGTCCTCTTCAAGAGAAGCAACGGTGACTCATGTGATGAATATGTTAATATCAAAGTTAACAAGTGCAGATATTCAATCTACAATAACTCCAGATGAGGGAAGAAATGTACCATGGCATATGTATAACATAGAGGCCTGTGATACAGCTAAGCAAACTCTTTTGGGAATGGATGATCTTCTTTCAATGGTGGAGTTAAAGCAAACAGGTTATATAAGAGAGAGAGGAAGAGAGTTAAAAGAGAGAGCAATACTATTTATGGAGGAGATAATAGAAAGTGGAGGCTACTTTGAGGCTGTGGAAAAAGGATATTTTGTAGATTCAGGATATTTTCCTCAGCGAAATGGGGATGGAATTGGAAGAAAAAGAGAGAGTGGAGTGGGAGCTGGAAGTGTTTATAGAAGAGATGTAGATTATATGGCACCAGTAACAGCACATTTCGGATATAATAATGTGGACCAATATGGAGTTAAAGAGGATGAGAGCCCATCGATCTTAATAGATGGATGTACATTGGAAAAACCGGAAAAAATAGTCTTTATAGATGAATTAGATATGGATGACAATGTAAATAAAAGATTGGAAGAGGGAGATAAATATAGGGGCACAAATTTGATTAAACCAGAGGTGGAGTGGTTAGCTGATGGAGTTGTCCAATTGGAAATATTTCTTCCGATAGATCAGAGAATGGCAGAGTTTGCAGCTATTGAGTTTGCAAAAAAAATGAATCTATATGAACCTCAGGTGATTCACTCAGAGCAACTTCATCCAAGTGAAGGGACAAGAGTACAATTGAAAGGTAAAGTTGGATTTTCAATAGATCTTAATGAGTTAGTAATTCCAAAAAAACCAGAGATATTAAGTGATGATGAGATTAGAGAGTTTGTAGAGAGATATCCATTTAAAATAGTGGCTGGAACTGTTGGAGAGGATGAACACTCAGTGGGGCTTAGAGAGGTTATAGATATAAAACATGGAGGAATAGAGAAGTATGGTATGGAAGTTGAATATTTGGGTACGTCTGTGCCATGTGAAAAGCTTATTGATGCAGCTATTGAATTAAATGCAGATGTAGTTTTAGCATCCACTATTATTTCTCATGATGATATTCACTATAAAAATATGAAAAAGCTTCATGATTTAGCTGTGGAAAAAGGGGTTAGAAATAAGTTAATAATATGTGCTGGTGGAACTCAAGTAATACCTGAGATTGCAAGAGTTCAAGGGATGGATGAAGGATTTGGAAAATATGATAGAGGTGTAAATGTAGCCACATATTTTGTAAAGAGAAGAAAAGAGATGCTTGGTGAACAGTAGAAAAAATATTGAGTGGAGGGAGGAATCTTATGAAAGTAGATGCACTTGTTGCAGAGATTGGAAGTACAACAACTGTGGTAAATATATTTGATAGGATAGAAACTGAAAACCCAATATTTTTAGGTCAAGGACAGGCTCCAACTTCCATAGGGGAAGGGGATGTAAATATAGGTCTTAAAGCTGCTATAGATGATATTAATAAAAAATTGGGTATAAAAGCAATAGAGTACAGGTATATGTTAGCCACTAGTAGTGCAGCAGGGGGATTAAAAATGACGGTTCATGGGCTTGTGTATGATATGACTGTAAAAGCTGCAAAAGAAGCTGTTTTAGGTGCAGGAGCTAATATACATATGGTAACTTCAGGAAAACTCACAGAGAGGGATATGGTAAGACTAAAAAAAATAGGGCCAAATATTATAATGTTAGCTGGTGGAGTAGATTATGGAGAGAGAGAAACAGCTCTTTATAACTCGGAATTAATAGCGTCATCCCTTTTGGATATACCCGTAATCTATGCAGGAAATAATGCTATTGTTGAGGAGATAAAGAGTATATTTGAAACCTATGAAAAAGGAAAAAATCTATATATAGTTCCAAATGTTTATCCTAGAATTGATCTACTAAATGTTGAACCTACAAGGGAGGTTATACAGAATATTTTTGAAAAACATATCACAGAGGCAAAGGGCATGGAAAAAATAAGGGAGCTAGTAAATGGATCGATTATACCGACACCGAGAGCAGTGATGAGGGCATCACAGATGTTAAGGGAAAGTATTGGGGATTTGGTTACTATTGATGTGGGTGGTGCAACAACTGATATTCACTCTGTAACCGATGGAACAGAACGAATAAAAAATAT
Source organism: Cetobacterium sp. (assembly GCF_048470075.1). GTDB lineage: Bacteria > Fusobacteriota > Fusobacteriia > Fusobacteriales > Fusobacteriaceae > Cetobacterium_A. Next base: position 7,855 of record NZ_DBGBQB010000095.1, read on the forward strand.
ACTTATAGATCCTGAACCTATGGCAAAACGAACAGTTGAGGGAGATATGGGCGTTTTTATCAATAGAAAAAATATAATTGAAACGGTAAAAATTGATAGATTAGCTAAAGAGTTGGATATAAGTGTGAGTGAAATTGAAGATATGGGAAAATCGGAGATAGTAATTCCTACAACCGAGAGATATATAAAATTTATAGAGAGATTGACAAAAGAGGCTATAATAGTCTCTATAAATAGACATGCTGGAGATTATAGAACATATTTTGGAGGTAAGAGTAAAACTTTAGCATTTGGAAAGGATTTAACGGGAGTAAAATGGATAGTTGGAACAGGAGGACCCTTAACAAGACTTCCAGCAAGAGTTGAAATATTGAAAGAGATAGGAAAATCCAATAGAGAAGATAAACTTCTTCCAACACAGGAAGCACAAATATTGATAGATAATGATTATATTATGGCTTCTTTAGGAGTGTTATCAATAAACTTTAAAGAAGCCTCATTAAAGCTTTTATTGAAAAGTTTAAATATTGAAGAGGTTTATAGGGAGGGGATATGCAGCAAGTATTATACCCAAGGCTAGAGATAAATATTAGTAAACTTAGAACAAATTTAAAAGTGATATCTCAACTTTTGAAAAAATATGATATCTCTTTAGCAATGGTAACAAAAGCATATTGTGCAGATAGGAATATTGTTCTAGAACTACTTAAAGATGGAGGAGTGGACTATTTAGCAGACTCTAGAATTGAAAATTTAATGGAGTTTAAAGATATAAAAATTCCAAAAATCCTTCTAAGAATACCAATGATAAGCGAAGTTTCAAAAGTTGTAGAGTATGCAGATATAAGCTTTAACTCAGAGTACGAAACAGTTAAAGAACTCAACTTTGAGGCTGAAAAAAGAGGGGATATACACAGTGTAGTTTTGATGATAGATTTAGGTGATCTTAGAGAGGGATATTTTGACGAGAAGGATCTATTTGAAAGTGTAGAAAAAATAGCAAAACTAAAAAATATAGATATAGTTGGAATAGCTACTAATCTAACTTGTTATGGGGCAATTTTACCTTCAGAAGTCAATCTTAGAAAGTTGGTTGAACTGGGTACAAGAATAGAAAGAGAGTATAAAATAGATTTAAAGATAATTTCAGGTGGAAATTCTAGTTCATTATTTTTACTCAGTGAAGGTAAGATTCCAAAGGGAATAAACAATTTAAGAATAGGAGAGGGAATTTTACTTGGAAGAGAGACGGCTTATGGACAACGATTGGATGGAACATATGATGATGCATTTAGATTGATTTGTGAAGTTATTGAAAACAAGAGAAAAGAGTCGCTTCCCATAGGGGAACAAGGTGTGGATGCTTTTGGAGAACGGCACATATATGTGGATAGAGGACCTATGCAAAGAGTGATATTAGGAATAGGAAAACAGGATATAAAAGTAGAGTCATTAATTCCTACAAATAAAAAAATAGAGGTTATAGGAGCCAGTTCGGATCACACTATAGTGGATATAACAAATAGTCAAAAGAGGTATTTAATTGGAGATAAGATAGAGTTTATTCTAAATTATAGTGGAATAATGTCCGCTTCCACCAGTAAATATGTAAAAAGGTTTTATATTGAATAGATTTAAATAGTTTGAACAGAAATATATGAAAAGGGTCTTTATAATTTAGAGACCCTTTTATATTTTTTTGAGACTATTGTGGGAAATATATTCAGGTGGGGGAGGTCTGATA
>NZ_DBGBQB010000096.1:0-1776 GCF_048470075.1 Cetobacterium sp.
GTCCCTATAGATATTTTAATATTGACTGTAGCGATATTTTGTGGGAGGAGTTAAAACTAAATTTTGTTGAAGCTCTAATATGTTGTAAAAAAAATAATGGTGAATTTCTTGTTCTTCATACAAATGAAGCTAAAAGAAAGGACAGTTCTAAAAAAGAGATTGAAAAAAAGTTAAATGAGCTATTACTTTTAGCTAAAGAGATTGGAGTTCAAATATTAGTAGAAAATGTTGGTGTTGGTAGAAATATGATCTACTCTCAAAAAGAGTTTGAAAAATTGATTTTACAAAATAATCTTAAAGCTCTAATTGATATTGGACATCTCCTAGCTAATAACTGGGATTTAAATGAGATATTAAAAAATTTAAAAGACCGTATTATGGCTTATCATATACATAGTAATGATGGTAAACAAGATTTACATCAATCTATTTTTAATGAAACATTTGATGGGGAAAAAATTTTAAAGACAATTCTTTCAGAAACTCCAAATGCAAAATTGGTTTTTGAATATTCCCCAATAACAGATAAAAAAATACTTCTAGAGGATTTAAAAAGAGTAGAGGAGATACAAGTTTAATGAAACAATATAAAGGATATCTTTTTGATATTGATGGTACAATCTTACTTGGAAATACACTTATTCCAGGAGCAAAAGAAAAAATAGAGGAGTTAAGAAGAGATAATAAAAAAATTGGCTTCTTTACAAACAACTCTTCAAAAAATCCTAAAAAATATGTTGAAAAATTTAAAGAGTTTGGAATAGAGGCTAAATTAGATGAGATAATAACGGCTGGAATAGTTTTGTTATCTCATATTAAGAAAAACTATAGAGATAAAAAGGTTTATATAGTGGGAACTGAAGAGTATAAAAATCTATATAGATATGCAGGGATAGACGTCATAGATGAGATTGAAAATTTTGATAATCATGATATTGAGATACTAATAATAGCTTTGGATACAGAGTTAGATTTTAAAAAACTCGAAACGGCTTGCAAACTTTTAAAAAAAGAAATCAAATATTTTGCAGCCAATGAAGATTTGGTATATCCAATTGAAAATAAAGTATATCTTCCTGATTGTAAAGCAATCTGTAAGATGATTGAGCTTTGTACTGGAAAAAAACCAATCTATTTTGGAAAACCCAATGCCGTTATGCTAAGTTATGCCCTTGATAAACTAGAGTTAGATAAAGAGGATGTTGTTATTGTAGGAGATAGGCTTTATACTGATATAGCCTGCGGAAATATAAACGGTTGTGATACAATTTTAGTTTTAAGTGGAGAAGCCACAGGTAAGGAGAATACCATATATAAACCCAACTATATTTTAGAAGATATTAGTAAAATTTAGTACAAATTAGAGATGATTTTCTCACTTTTTTAAGTGATGAGATGAATCTCTTTTTTGTTAAAAAAAATAACAAAGAGCTAGTTATATATACGCTAACTCTTGGGACTATACCAAATTTAGTGTAAATTAACTTCTTAGCTATCAAATTTTAAATGTCCAAATAGGCTATCTTAGATTAGATACTCCAAGGTACTTCTTACTAAGATAGCTTTTTTTATTTTAAATATTTTTCTAAACGTTCTCCATACTCTATTGATAACATTCTTAGGATTCCTTCCCAACCTCTGACTTTTTGGTTCCACTTTTTCATAATATTTTTACTAGAAAGAAAAAGAACCTTTAATAAAGCATCTTCACTAGGATAAATAGATCTAGAATTACTAACTTTTCTAAACTGACTATTTAAACTTTCAATTATATTA
>NZ_DBGBQB010000097.1:0-17593 GCF_048470075.1 Cetobacterium sp.
GTATAAAGAGCAGGTAATACAAAATGAAAATAAATAAACCTTTAAATATAAAGATCGGATTTTATTTTTTAATAACAAATCTAATACTTGTGCTTCTTTTAGGAGGGATTTTTTATTTTAGCTCCAGCACTCTTATTATAAAAAAAAATATTTTAGCTACAACTGAGGGTATTCAAAGAAGAGGAAACTATATAGAGCTATATATAAATAAGATTAAAACTCTGAGCGAGATTATTTCAAAGGATAGTGAAGTATATAGATATTTAGAGGGCGAAGAGAGCGCCAATAAAATAGAGATAAAAAATATGATGGAAAATGTGTTATCAACAGATCCGTATATAAAATCCATTCTTTTAATTCGTAAAGATGGGGCTATAATCTCCAATGAAAAAGAGATAGATATGAAAGTATCCAGTGATATGATGAATGAGGAGTGGTATGTACAGGCATTAAAAAACCATATGCCAGTACTAAATCCACTACGAAAACAGAGGTTTTCACAGGATGATATGGATCATTGGGTGGTCTCAGTGAGTAGAGAGATAAGCAATGAGAGTGGAGAAAATTTAGGGGTTCTATTAATTGACATGAAATATCAGGTGTTTCATGAGTATTTACAAGAAAAGGGCATGGAAAAAAATGAGGATATAGTTATTTTTGATAAGAATAAGAGGGTGGTATACCATAAAGACATACCTTGTGAAGAGAGTGAAAGAGAGTATTTAGAAACTTTTAAAAATATTGATTTAGGATATAATCAAAGGGAGAATAGAGTAGTTATAAGGTATCCCATAAAAAATACCAATTGGATATTGTATGGAGTATCTTTTTTAAAGGAGATTAAAAGTTTAAAACTCCATTTTTTTGAAATGATAATTTTTAGTAGCTTGATTTCCCTTGTAATAACAGTTGTCATAAGTATCTTTATACTAAAGAGAATTACAAAACCAATTCAAGAGTTAGAGAGTCATGTGCGAAAATTTTCCAATAATCTGTCTAAAATATCTTTAAAAGGTGATGTTAGTGAAGAGATTTTAAGTTTAGAAAAGCACTTTAATGAGATGGTGGACAAAATAAATTATCTTAGAGAGTATGAGATTAATGCGCTATATAGTCAAATCAATCCACATTTTTTATACAATACTTTAGATACAATTGTGTGGATGGCAGAGTTTCAAGATACTCAAAAAGTGATTTTACTAACTAAATCTTTAGCAAGTTTCTTTAGAATATCTTTGAGTGAAGGGCGAGAGATGATAACCCTGAAAGAGGAGATAGAACATGTTAAAGAGTATCTATATATACAAAAGCAAAGATATGAGGAGAAGTTGGAGTATGAGTTTGATATAGATGTAGAATTAAAGGAGTTAGAAGTACCTAAAATAATTTTACAACCTCTTGTGGAAAATGCCATATATCATGGGATTAGAAATGTGAAAAATGGAGGAAAAATTCTTGTTTATACCAGAGTTTTAAATGAAATGATAGAGCTTGTTGTGGAAGACAATGGAGTAGGATTTAAAAATGAAAATAGACAAAAAAATATTAGAGTGGGTGGAGTAGGAATAAAAAATGTAAATAAAAGAGTTAAGTTTTACTATGGAGAGGGATATGGAGTGAGAGTTGATAGAGAGATTAAAGTGGGAGCTAGAGTTATAATCACTCTACCTAATAGAGGAGTTTTATTAAAGTAAGAGGATAGTATGATAATTTTTTAGGCGAGGATACCTCCAATTTTTAGTTGGAGAGAGGAATCGCCTATATTTTTATTGAGTAAAGATATAAAAAAAATGGGGGAATCAGAAAGTGTGTAAAGAAAAAATGCTTGACAAAAAATGTAGATTTATATATAATATGTTGGTGATATTATGGAATTGAATGAGATGTTAGAAGTCTCTATTCTGCTTGACTATTATAGAAATCTTTTAAGTGATAGACAAAAAGAATATTTGTTAGAGCACTTCGAGGAAGATCTTTCTCTAACTGAGATTGGAAAGAAGTATAATGTAAGTAGACAAGCTGTCTATGATAACATAAAAAGAGGAATAAAGATTTTAAGAGGTTATGAAGAAAAGATAGGATTTTATAGGAGAGATCTGGAGCTTTTAGCTGAGTTAGAGAGCTTAAAAAAAGATTTTAAAATCGAAAATCTAGAAAAAATAATCGAAAAAAACTTTTAGTAGGGGTGGCCAATGTTAGAAAATTTAGGAAATAGATTCCAAGACATAATGAAAAAAGTAAGAGGTCATGGAAAACTAAGCGAAAGTAATATAAAAGAGGCTTTACGTGAAGTTAGAATGTCTTTACTAGAGGCCGATGTAAACTATAAAGTTGTAAAAGATTTTGTTGCTAAAATTCAAGAAAAAGCAATAGGTTCTGAGGTGTTAACAGGGATTAACCCAGGGCAACAATTTATAAAAATAGTAAATGATGAGTTAATAGAACTACTTGGTGGAACTAACTCTAGACTTACAAAAAGTGCTAAGAATCCTACAGTAGTGATGCTTGCAGGACTTCAAGGAGCGGGAAAAACAACTTTTGCTGGAAAATTGGCAAAATATTTAAAAAAACAAGGTGAAAAACCATATTTAATTGGAGCGGATATATATAGACCAGCCGCAATGAAACAGTTGGAAGTTTTAGCTCAACAAATTGGAGTAGATGTTTACTTTGAATTAGGAAGTAATGATGCTGTTGGAATTTGTGAAAGAGGATTACAAAAAGCTAAAGAAGCTGGAGCAACATATTTAATAATAGATACTGCTGGAAGATTACATATAGATGAAAAATTAATGGAAGAGTTAAAAGAGGTTAAGAAGGTAGTTAGACCTCAGGAGATACTACTGGTAGTAGACGCAATGATAGGACAGGATGCAGTAAATCTTGCACAATCATTTAATAATGCGCTTAGTATTGATGGTGTAGTTCTTACAAAGTTTGATGGAGATACTAGAGGTGGAGCAGCGTTATCTGTTAAATCAGTAGTTGGAAAGCCAATAAAATTTGTTGGAACTGGAGAGAAAATAGATGACTTAGAGTTATTCCATCCAGAAAGATTAGCTTCGAGAATCCTAGGGATGGGAGATGTTGTTTCACTGGTTGAAAAAGCTCAGGAAGCGATAGGAGAAGAGGATGCTAAATCACTTGAGGAGAAGATAAGAACTCAAAAATTTGATTTAGATGACTTCTTAAAACAACTACAAAATATTAAAAAATTAGGTTCTTTAGGAAGCATATTAAAAATGATTCCTGGTATGGGACAGATTGGTGATTTAGCACCAGCAGAGAAAGAGATGAAAAAAGTTGAAGCCATTATCCAATCTATGACTAGAGAGGAAAGAAAAAAGCCAGAGATACTAAAAGCTAGTCGTAAACAAAGAATAGCAAAGGGTAGTGGAACAGACGTTTCAGATATAAACAAGTTATTGAAACAATTTGAGCAGATGAGAGAGATGATGAAAATGTTCTCAACTGGAAAGTTCCCACAACTTCCAGGAATGGGTGGAAGAAAAGGTGGAATGAAGTTTCCATTTTAAATAGAGATTAGAAGTAATACCAAAAATAAAAAAATAGAAATATAAAAGGAGAAGTGATTTTAAATGTTAAAATTAAGATTAACTAGAATGGGAAGCAAAAAGAGACCTGTATACAGAATAGCTGCAATGGAAGCTTTATCAAGAAGAGATGGAAAAGCGGTAGCTTACTTAGGAAACTACTATCCATTAGAGGAAGGAAAAGTAACTCTTAAAGAAGAGGAGATCGTAAAATTCCTTATGAACGGAGCACAACCTACAAGAACAGTTAAGTCTTTATTAGACAAAGCTGGAGTTTGGGCAAAGTTCGAAGCTGCAAAGAAAAACTAATTGCAAAACTTTAGGTGCCTGAAAAGGCACCTTTTTTTCTGTTTGTGTTAGACATTGATTATTAAAATATGGTATAATACAAGGTAAATTCAACTATGAAAAGGAGATGGATTAATGGAGACACTCTTTAATAGAATTGCAAAAGAAACGGGATTAAACATTGAACAGATTACAAATACAGTAAAACTTTTGGATGAAGGTTCAACAGTACCGTTTATAGCAAGATATAGAAAAGAAGTTACTGGAAATTTAGATGAAACAAATATTTTGAAAATATCTGAACTAATAGCTTACCTAAGAAACTTAGAGATAAGAAAAGAGGAGGTTATCAGATTAATTGAGGAGCAGGGTAAATTAACTGAGGAGTTAAAAAACCAAATAATTTCAGCGGAAAAACTTCAAACAGTTGAAGATTTGTATTTTCCTTATAAGAAGAAGAGAAAAACTAAGGCTGATATAGCTAAAGAGCAGGGATTAGAACCTCTAGCTCAAAAAATCTATGAGTTAAAATCGATGGATGAACTTGAAAAAGAGTCTCAACTATTTATAAATGAAGAGGTTGAGAGTATAGAAAAAGCTATTGAGGGAGCTAAGCTTATTGTGGCTCAAAACTTATCTGAAACTTTGGAATACAGAGAGAGACTAAGAGAGGAGATGCTAAAAAAAGCTAGTATTGTAGCTAAAAAGAGCAAGAAAGCTGAGGAACTTGATACAAAACAGATATATAAGGATTATTATGAGTATACAGAGCCTGTAAATAAAGCTTTATCTCATAGAATTTTAGCTTTAAATAGAGGAGAAAATGAGGGAATATTAACAATCTCTCTAAACTTTGAAGAGAGAGATAGAGAGAGAGTAGAGGGATACCTTTTAAAGGATTTTAAAAATAAAGAGTTGAATCCACTACACAAAGAGATTGTTATTGATGCTTTAGATAGACTAATTTTACCTTCTATTGAGAGAGAAGTTAGAAACATATTAACAGAAAAGGCTGAAGATGAAGCTATTGTAGTATTTAAAGAAAACTTAAAAAATCTTTTAATGCAACCACCACTTAACGAAAAAAATATCTTGGCTCTAGACCCAGGGTATAGAACAGGGTGCAAAGTTGCAGTAATTGATAAAAATGGATTTTTTAGAGAGAACACAGTGTTTTATCTAGTAAAAGAGATGCATCATGAGAATCAGTTAAAAGATGCAGAGAGAAAAATGAAAGATTTTATAAAAAAATATGACATTGATATAGTTGTTATAGGAAATGGTACTGCTTCAAGAGAAACTGAGAGCTTTGTAGCTCAAGTTTTAAAAACAGTGGATAAAGATGTAAAATATCTAATTGGAAATGAGGCAGGAGCATCAATATACTCAGCTTCAAAAATTGCAGTGGAAGAGTTCCCAGATTTAGATGTAACAGTTAGAGGAGCAATCTCTATTGGAAGAAGAATTCAAGATCCGTTGGCAGAGTTAGTAAAAATTGACCCTAAATCAATTGGTGTTGGAATGTATCAACATGATGTTAATCAAAAAAGATTGGATCAGTCACTAACTGAAGTTATTGAATTGGTGGTAAATAATGTTGGGGTAAATGTAAATACCGCTTCATGGGCACTACTGTCATATGTTTCTGGAGTTAAGAAAAGTGTTGCAAAAGGTATTGTTGACTACAGAAAAGAGAATGGAAATTTTAAAAATAGAAAAGAGTTACTAAAAGTAAAGGGATTGGGAGCTAAGGCCTATGAGCAGATGGCTGGATTCCTAGTTATCCTAGATGGAGAGAACACTCTTGATAACACAATAATTCACCCAGAGTCATATAAAATAGCTGAGGAGATATTAAAGGCTGTAGGTCTTTCTTTAAAAGCATATGGAAGTGATTTAAACAAAGCTAAAGAAGTCCTAGTTGGATTTGATTATAAAGGATTTGCAGAAGAGAATAACTACGGTTATGAAACTGTTAAAGATATATATGAGGCTCTAGTTAAAGAGAGAAGGGACCCTAGAGATAGTATTCAAAAGCCTCTTTTAAAATCAGATATATTGAAAATAGATAATCTTCAACCAGGTATGGAATTAGAGGGAACAGTAAGAAACGTGGTTAAGTTTGGAGCATTCATAGATATAGGACTAAAAAATGATGCATTACTTCATATTTCTGAGATATCGGATAAGTTTATAGATGATCCTAGTAAAGTTCTTTCAGTGGGACAGATTATAAAGGTAAAAATAAAGGATATTGACAGAGAAAGGGAAAGAGTTGGATTAACTAAAAAGGGGCTTTAGAGGATGAGAATAAGAAAAGATTCCTTGTTAATAAAGATAATTTTTTACAATGATATAGCAATATTTCTAACTTCAATTTTGATCGCGATAGTTGTAATATTGACCTCCTTTCAAGATATGGAGCAAAGAATAGAGGATACAACTAAAAATAAGATGAATCTCCTTATGGGGAACTATAAATCCTATTTTGGAGAGATTAGAAACGATGTTTATAAAGAGATTGGAAAATATAGAATTAGTGAAGGGAATCAGCAAATAGCAGAGATGCTAAAATATAATTTGCTAAAAGAGGATTTTAGAAATTATTATAATTCAGTGATAACTATTATCTCATCAGAGGGGGAGTTATTAGGGGAGTATGGTAATAAAGATAACTTAGGAACTTTAAATAAAGATAATATCCATATTTTACTTGAGACTTCTAGTAAAAAGGAGTTTGAAGAGACTGGATACTATTTGGCCACTGTGGATGATAAAATTTATGGTAGAGTGGTAATTCCATATGGAAATGAGATGACAACATACTATTTAGTGGTGTCAATTCCAATAAATCGGGATTTTTTAACATCTTTAACTGATGGGTTGGAACTCAGCTCAAAAGACAGAGTATATTTTGTATCAAATGTCCCAGATAAAGATGAATTACAGGCTAAATTTTTCTTTTCAAATAGAACTTATAGAGAGATACTAAAAAAGGACTATAAAAATTATTATTTAAATAAAAAAATAAATGGTTTATCATATTATGTTGGAATTTATAATTTAATAGGTTATAATGATAGTTATTTAGGAAGTTTTGTAATCTCTCTTTCCAAAGAGAGATTAACAGAGGAAAAGTTAATGACATCTGTCTATATAGGAGTTTTAGTTTTACTGATTATGATTATAAGCTCAACAATTTCAAGTAAGGTATTCAGAAAATTGCTGATGCCACTTACACAGATAGCTGATTTGGCAGATCAAATCTCTAAAGGGGAAAGAGTTGATGATATAAAAGTGGTTGGACAAGGAGAGATTCGCTCTCTATCGATCTCTTTTAAAGAGATGATTGAAAAGCTAAATATAGCACAGGAGGATTTAACAATCCAAAATAAAGAGTTAGTTAGAAACATTGAAAGAATTGAAGCCATTGATAAACTTTTAATGGGTATGAATATAGAGCAGGATACGTTTAAAACTATAAAGAAATTGGTTTCAGGATTTACTTCTGAAGTTGGTTTAGGTTATAGTAGAGCTATGTATTTTAGATATAGTAGAGAGAACGATTACCTAATAGGTGAGGAGATATCTATAAATAGAACTTTAACAGAGGAAAGTAAAAAAGGATTTAAGTTTCAATTGAAAAACTTAAAAGAGTTAGTTCTATTTGCTAAAATTCCCATTAATAATGAAAATTTATTGGCTAAATCTTTTAGAGAACAAAAAATTATCTATAAAAATGATGCGGGATATAAATATGATTTGGGAAATGATGTTTTAAAGGCCATAGGGTTGAAAAACTTTTTTATTTTCCCAATTCATGGAGCTGGAAAATTCTCGGGTGTAATAGTTGTAGATAACTATACCAAAGATATAAGAATTAATCAGGAGGAGCTAGAGCTATTAAATCTACTTTCTATGAACTTCTCTATTGGTATAAATAATAAAGAGACAAGATTGGATATTCTAGAGAGTCAAAGAGTTCTAACAATAGAAAAGTTAGCAAAAAGATTCTTAAGATTGAGAGGAGAGGTTGTTGAGAAGCTATTGGAGTGTATTGATTCAGAGAATCCTGGAGAGAAGATAATAGCGGAATTGACTACAATCAAGCCTTACTTAGCTAGAATAAAAGAGGATAATGAATCTCTAAGAGCATATTCAGAAGAGATTGATGACAAGTATGAAAGAGTTTCATTGGATAAAATAATAAATGAAACCATTATTGAATATAGTCAAAAGTTTAAAAGTGAAAATATCTCTGTATCCTTTTTCAATGCCACTAGTGGTACTGTTTTAGGAAGCAGAAGAAAACTTCAAAAAGTTATAAAAGAGCTTATAGATAATGCTTATAATGCTCTATTAAATAAACAAAGCAATAGAAGAATTGATATAATTCTATCAAAAAGAAAAATCAATGAAAAAATTGAATTAAAAATTATTGACAATGGAATGGGATTATCTTCAAAACAATTGGAAGATATATATGAACCATTTATAAGTTACTCTCCACAAACACTGGGACTTGGATTATTTTTCGTTCATAAAATAATAAAAGATCATGGTGGAGTAATAAAACATTTCTCAGAAGAGGGTAGCAGTACAGAAGTAAAAATAACTTTAAATGCATATAAGGAGGAAGTCTAATGGAAGAAAGAGATTACGGGAAAACGTTGAACCTTCCGAAAACAAGTTTCCAAATGAGGGCAAACTTACCAACGAAGGAACCAAACATCTTAAAAAAATGGGATGATGAAAAGATTTATGAAAAGGGATTAAAAAAGGGAAGTAGAACATTTATACTTCACGATGGACCTCCATACGCAAACGGTGGAATCCATATAGGTCATGCTTTAAATAAAATATTAAAAGATATTATTTTAAAGTATAAGAGATTATCTGGATATACAGTACCTTATGTTCCTGGATGGGATACTCATGGATTGCCTATAGAGTTAAAGGTGAGCGAAGAGTTAGGGGAAAAAATGAAAGAGATGTCACCTCTTGAAATTAGAGAGAAGTGTACAAACTACGCTAAAAAATGGGTAGAGATTCAAAAAGAAGGGTTCCAAAGATTAGGAATTTTAGGTGAGTGGGATAATCCATACCTAACTTTAAATCCAGAGTATGAAGCAAAACAATTAGAGGTTTTTGGAGAGCTTTATGAAAATGGATATATCTTCAAAGGATTAAAACCAATCTACTGGTCTCCAGTTACAGAGACAGCTCTAGCAGAAGCAGAGATTGAATATAAAAACCATGTATCGCCATCAATTTATGTAAAGATGGAAGCAAATAAGGATATTATGGATAAGTTAGAAATGACAGAGCCATTATATCTAGTAATTTGGACAACAACTCCATGGACTTTACCTGCAAATACAGGAATCGCTTTAAATGGAGAGTTTGAATATGGAATCTATAAGACAGAAAAAGGAAACCTTATTTTAGCTAAAGTTTTAGCAGATAGAGCGTTTAATGATATGGGTATAAAAGAGGTGGAGCTAGTTAAAGAGTTCCTTGGAGCTGATTTAGAGAACTTAACTTACAAGCACCCATTCTTAGAGAGAACAGGAAAAGTTGTTTTAGGAACTCACGTAACTGCAGAAGCGGGAACAGGAGTTGTACACACTGCGCCTGGACATGGACAGGATGACTATGTTGTAGGAGTTAGATATGGATTACCAATCATCTCTCCAATCAACAATAAAGGGGTACTAACTGAAGAGGCAGGACAATTTGCAGGATTATTCTATAAGAAAGCAAATAAAGTTATAGCTGAATACTTAACAGGAACAGGACATCTATTGAGCTACAAAGAGTTTGAGCACTCTTATCCACATGATTGGAGATCAAAAACTCCAGTAATTTTTAGAGCTACTGAGCAGTGGTTTATCAGATGTGAAGGATCAGATTTAAGAGAAAAAGCTTTAAAAGTTTTAGATGACGTTAAGTTTGTTCCAGAGTGGGGAAGAAATAGAATTGGATCTATGTTGGAAACAAGACCTGACTGGTGTATCTCAAGACAGAGAACATGGGGAGTACCAATTCCAGTATTCTACAATGAAGCTACAGGAAAAGAGATTTTTGAAAGAGAGATTTTAGATAGAGTTATTGAAATCGTTAAAAAAGAGGGTTCAGCTGCTTGGGTAAAATACTCAGCTGAAGAGCTAATTGGAGAAGAGTTATTAGAAAAATATAACTTAAAAGGGATAGAGTTAAGAAAAGAAACAAACATAATGGACGTTTGGTTTGATTCAGGGGTTTCTCACAGATCAGTTTTAGAGACTAGAGAGGGACTTCGTAGACCAGCAGACCTATACTTAGAGGGATCAGATCAGCATAGAGGATGGTTCCAAACATCTCTATTAACATCTGTAGGATCAACAGGAGATGCTCCATTTAAGATGTTATTAACTCACGGATTCGTAAATGATGGAGAGGGTAAAAAGATGTCAAAGTCTGTAGGAAACGTTGTTGCACCTCAAGATGTTATAAAAGTTTATGGAGCTGATATCTTAAGATTATGGTGTGCATCAGTTGATTACAGAGAGGATGTAAAAATATCTGATAATATTTTAAAACAGATGGCTGAAGCTTACAGAAGAGTAAGAAATACAGCTAGATATATTTTAGGAAACTCAGCAGACTTTAATCCAGCAACAGATGCGGTAGCTTATGAGGACTTAATGGAAATCGATAAGTGGGCATTAAATAAGTTAGAGAGATTAAAAAGAGTGGTAACAGAATCGTATGAAAAATATGAGTTCTATAACCTATTCCAAGAGATTCACTATTTCTCAGGAATCGATATGTCAGCTTTCTACTTAGATATAATCAAGGATAGATTATACGCTGAAAAAGCGGATTCAAAAGAGAGAAGAGCGGCTCAAACAGTAATGTCAGAAGTTCTTGTAACATTGACAAAAATGGTTGCACCAATCCTATCTTTCACAGCTGAAGAGATTTGGGAAACTTTACCAGAGTCTTTAAAGGATTCTGAATCAGTTCTATTAACTGACTGGTATGTAAATAATGATCAATACATAAATGATGAGTTAGATACAAAGTGGGAAGAGATTGTAAAATTAAGAAAAGATGTTAATAAAACACTAGAGTTAGCAAGACAAGGTGAAAACAAAATAATAGGAAACTCTTTAGATGCAAAAGTTATTTTAGCTGCTGACAATGCAGAGTTAGCTAAATTCTTAAAAGATAATAAAGAGGTTTTAGAGGAAGTATTTATCGTTTCTCAATTGGTAATTGTTGATGAAAAAGATGATTCATTTGTAAAAGGTGAGGAGCAAGAGGCTTTATTTGTAAAAGTTGAACATGCAGATGGAGAAAAGTGTGAAAGATGTTGGAAATACTCAACAGAGCTAGGAACTAATCCAGAGCATCCAACAGTATGTCCAAGATGTACATCAGCGCTAGTTGATTAATTATTCAAAGAGGTGAGCTGTGTTATATATAGGGATAATATTTTTATTAGTTTTTTTAGATCAGATATCCAAATATGAAATAGACACTTGGTTAGTAGAAGGAGAAACTTTCCCCATTGTGGGAGAGTTTTTCCATCTTACTTATGTAAAAAATAGAGGCATAGCTTTTGGAATGTTTCAAGGAAAATTAGATATAATCTCTATTTTAACGATTGTTGTAATAATTGGATTGGGATTTTATTTTTTTAAGAATAGAAAAAAAATTTCAGTTATAGAAAAAATAGGGTATTCATTTATTTTAGGTGGAGCAATTGGAAATATAATTGATAGAGTCTATAGAGGCTTTGTTATTGATATGATTGACTTTAGAGGAGTATGGGTATTCGTATTTAATCTAGCTGATGTTTGGATAAATATAGGGGTTATTCTAATAATATTAGATAGCTTATTAGACAGTAAAAGGAAAAAGAAAAATTAGGAGGAAGTGAAATGACATTTCAAGAGATGATATTTGCTCTTCAACAGTATTGGAGTTCAAAAGGGTGTATCATTGGAAATCCATACGATATAGAAACAGGAGCTGGAACATTTAATCCAAATACATTTTTAATGTCTTTGGGACCAGAGCCATGGAATGTAGCATATGTAGAGCCATCAAGAAGACCAAAAGATGGAAGATATGGAGAAAATCCAAATAGAGTTTATCAACACCATCAATTTCAGGTGATAATGAAACCATCACCAGATAATATTCAAGAGCTTTATTTAGAATCATTAAAAGTTTTAGGAATCGATCCTTTAAAGCATGATATCCGTTTTGTTGAGGATGACTGGGAGTCACCAACATTAGGAGCTTGGGGATTAGGTTGGGAAGTATGGTTAGATGGAATGGAAGTAACTCAGTTCACATATTTCCAACAAGTTGGAGGACTGGAACTAGATGTTGTACCAGTAGAGATAACATATGGACTAGAAAGATTAGCACTATATATTCAAAATAAAGAGAATGTATATGATTTAGAGTGGGCACCTGGAATTAAATATGGTGATATGAGATATCAATATGAGTATGAGAACTCTAAATATTCATTTGAAGTAGCAGATTTAGAAAGCCATTTCAGATGGTTTGATGACTATGAGAAAGAGGCAGATAGAGCTTTAAATGAGAATCTAGTAATGCCAGCATACGACTATGTTTTAAAATGTTCTCACACATTCAACGTTCTAGACTCAAGAGGAGCTATATCTACAACAGAGAGAATGGCTTATATCTTAAGAGTTAGAAACCTAGCTAAAAGATGTGCAGAGGTATTTGTACAAAATAGAAAAGAACTAGGATATCCTTTACTGAAGAAAAAGTAAAAGGAAAAAAGAGGAGGAATAGAAAGTGAGATTACTTTTTGAAATAGGAATGGAAGAGTTACCTGCAAGATTCCTTGTTCAAACTCTAAAAGAGATGAAGGAAAACTTAGAAGGTAAGTTAAATGAAAAAAGAATAAAATTTGATGAGATAAAAACTTTTGGAACACCAAGAAGACTTGTAATTTTAGTGGAAGGATTGGCAGAGACTCAGGAAGATTTAGATATTCTAAATATGGGGCCAGCTAAACAGGTAGCTTTTGGTGAGAATGGAGAGATTTCAAGAGCAGGATTGGGATTTGCTAAATCTCAAGGAGTGGAAGCTACTGATTTAGAAATTATTGAAACACCAAAAGGTGAGTACATAGCAGTTAGAAAGTTTTTAAAAGGTGAGTGTACTAAAGCTCTACTTTCAGATCTTTTAAAAGAGTTAGTACTAGAGGTAAACTTCCCAAAATCAATGAAGTGGGGAGAGAAAAAGTTAAAGTTTGCTAGACCAATTCAATGGTTTTTAGCTCTAGTGGATAATGAGGTAGTAAACTTTGAGATAGAGGGAATTAAAAGTGGAAGAGCATCAAGAGGGCATAGATTCTTTGGGCAAAACTTTGAAGTTTCAACTATAGATGAATATTTTGAAAAAATTAAAGAAAACAACGTAATCATAGATGTTGAAGAGAGAAAGAGTTTAATAAAAAAACTTATTAAAGAGAACTGTCAAGAGGCTAATGAGCAAGTATTAATAGATGAGGAGTTATTGAAAGAGGTTGCCAACTTAGTGGAGTATCCATTCCCAATAGTGGGAACATTTAATTCTGATTTCTTAGAGGTACCTCAAGATGTTCTAATCATATCTATGCAAGTACACCAAAGATATTTCCCAATTTTAGATTTAGAAGGAAAACTTTTACCTAAGTTTGTAGTTATAAGAAATGGAATTGAGGATTCAGAGCAAGTTAGAAAAGGAAATGAAAAAGTGTTATCAGCAAGACTTGCAGATGCTAGATTCTTCTATCATGAAGATTTAAAGAAGCCTTTAGTGGAAAATGTAGAGAAGTTAAAGCAAGTTGTATTCCAAAAAGATTTAGGAACTATTTATAATAAGATTGAAAGATCTAAAAAAATAGCTGATTATTTAATAGAAGCTACTGGAATGGAGAGCAGAAGAGAAACAATTGAAAGAACAATTCTACTAGCTAAAGCTGACTTGGTATCTAACATGATTGGTGAGAAAGAGTTTACAAAACTTCAAGGGTTCATGGGAGCAGATTATGCTTTAAAATCTGGAGAGTCAGAACTAGTGGCTAAAGGGATTGAGGAGCACTACTATCCAAGATACCAAGGAGACCTTTTACCAAAAGGTGTAGAGGGAGTTATAGCTGGAATTTCAGATAGAATAGATACTCTATGTGGATGTTTTGGAGTTGGAATTATTCCAAGTGGATCTAAAGACCCATTTGCTTTAAGAAGAGCAGCTTTAGGAATTGTAAATATCATTTTAGATTCAAACTTAAATATCTCTTTAAAAACTTTAGTTGAGAGAGCTTTAGATACTCTATCAGCAGAGGGAGTTTTAAAAAGAGATAAGGCTGAAGTATTAAATGAAGTGATGGATTTCTTTAAACAGAGAGCTTTAAATGTATTTACAGAGATGGGATACTCTAAGGATATCGTATCTGCAGTTGTGGATAAGAGTTTTGATAATCTAGTGGATACACTGTTGAGAATAAAAGCTGTGGATGAGTTTGCAAAAATGGATAGCTTTAACAATCTAGTATCACTGATGAAAAGAGTTGGAAACATCTCTAAAGGATTTGAGGGAGTAATTGTTGATTCTGATCTTCTAAAGGAAGAGGTAGAAAAAGAGTTATTTAATAAATCTCAAGAGGTAGCAAGAGACGCAAAAGAGATGTTAGTTGCTAAAAACTATATAGGATATCTAAATGTGCTATTATCAACAGAGGATGTAATAAATAGATATTTTGAATCTATAATGGTAATGGATAAGGATGAGGCTATAAAAAATAATAGATTATCACAACTTAACTATATAGCAACAATTTTCAATAAAATGGTTAATTTAACTTTAATTGAAGAGAAAAAATAAAAAAAATATTGACTAAATAATACGAATACGATATAATTTAGTCATAAAAAACAAAATCATCAAGAGAGACTGAGGGACTGGCCCTATGACGTTTCAGCAACCTACCTAAGAGGTGTGGTGCTAATTCCAGAAAGATGACTTATAGAGGATCTCAAAGCCTTTTATCTTTCTGGAGAGATAAAAGGCTTTTTTTATCTCTTTTGATAAATAATTAGGAGGAAACAATGAAGAATTTAATTTATTTCACATCGGAGTGTGTATCACCAGGACATCCAGACAAGATAGCAGACCAAATATCAGACGCGGTATTAGATGCATGTATAAAAAATGATCCAGCAGCAAGAGTAGCATGTGAAGTATTTTGTACAACAGGACAGGTAGTTGTTGGTGGAGAGATTACAACGACAACTTATATAGATATACAGGATATAGTTAGAAATAAGATTAATGAGATCGGTTATAAAAATGGAATGGGATTTGACGCAGACTGTGGAGTATTGAATGCAATTCACTCACAATCTCCAGATATAGCTATGGGAGTAGATATTGGTGGAGCAGGAGACCAAGGTATCATGTTTGGAGGAGCTGTAAAAGAAACTCCAGAACTAATGCCTTTAGCATTAGTTTTAGCAAGAGAGATAATTGTAAAATTAACAAGATTAACAAGATCAAAAGATCTTCTTTGGGCAAGACCAGATGCAAAATCACAGGTTACATTAGCTTATGATGAAAATGGAAAAATTGTGGGAGTGGATACTGTTGTTGTATCAGTTCAACATAACCCAGAGGCAACTCAAGAGCAGATTCACCAAGATATTAAAGAACTAGTAATTAAGCCAGTTTTAGAATCATATAACTTAAGCACTGAGGATGTAAAAAATTACCATATCAACCCTACAGGAAGATTCGTAATTGGAGGACCACATGGTGATACTGGTTTAACTGGAAGAAAGATAATAGTAGATACTTATGGAGGATTCTTTAGACATGGTGGAGGAGCTTTCTCTGGAAAGGATCCATCTAAAGTTGATAGATCAGCAGCATATGCTGCTAGATGGGTTGCTAAAAATATTGTAGCAGCAGATTTAGCAGATAAGTGTGAAGTTCAATTATCATACGCTATTGGAGTAGCTGAGCCTACATCAATAAAAGTGGAGACATTTGGAACAGGAAAAGTGGACGAAATAAAATTAGCTGAAGCTGTTCAAAAAGTATTTGATTTAACTCCAAGAGGGATTGAAAGAGATTTAGAGTTGAGAAGTGGTAAGTTTAACTACCAAGATTTAGCTGCTTTTGGACATATTGGAAGAACAGATTTAGATTTACCTTGGGAGAGAGTAGATAAAGTCGAAGAGCTAAAAAAATATTTAAATAGATAATAGTATACAAAAAAAGGGAAGTTTATTCTTCCCTTTTTTATATTTTAGTGGTAAGCTATAGAAAAAAAAGGAGATGAGATATGAAGTATTTATTTGTAAATTATCCAAAGTGCTCAACATGTATAAAAGCAAGAAAGTGGTTAGAGGAAAATGGAGTTGAATTTGAGTCTAGACATATTGTTGAAAACAATCCAACAAAAGAGGAGTTAAAAAAATGGATTGATTTAAGTGGGCAGCCTATAAAAAGATTCTTTAACACAAGTGGAATCTTATATAGAGAGATGAATCTAAAGGAAAGAGTAGCAAAAGATAGTGAAGATGAACTTTTAGATATTCTATCTACAAATGGAATGCTTGTAAAAAGACCTCTATTAATAGGAAAAGATATGGTGTTAATAGGGTTTAAAGAAAAAGAGTGGGAAATTTTAAAAAAATAAAAAATTATGTTGACATTTTATAAAAAAAATGGTACTATTATTATGTAGCAACGACGCAAAAAGCGCGAAGTTGCCCCGTTCGTTCAGTGGTAAGGACAATAGATTTTCACTCTATAAACAGGGGTTCGATTCCCCTACGGGGTACCATTTGGAAGCATAGCTCAGTTGGGAGAGCACCTGCCTTACAAGCAGGGGGTCACTGGTTCAAGTCCAGTTGTTTCCACCATTTAAGTAACTTAAAGCACGTAAGTGCTTTTTTTTTATTCAAATAAAAATCATAAAAAAAAGGCTATAATTACATTTATAACCTTCTTCACAGCTGCTTTTTTAATAGATTAGTTGTATCTAGTTTATAAGATTCTTTGTTGTTCAAAAAGTTAATTACATCCTCAGTTAAATCTACTCCACCATAAATTGTTGCACTTTTTTCAATAACCATCTCCAAATTTTTCTGTTTTCCAATTAAAATAGCAACTGAATCAATCTCAAATTTTATGTCATATATAAAATTCTGTTGATCCTCTTGGAAAGTTCTCTCTGAAGTTTCGATTTTTTCTTGAAATTGTTTTTTTAAGTCTAACAGTTTATTTTTGTCATCCTCTGTTATTTTTGATTTTGACTTTATGATTTTTTCCTGTTCTAATAAGCTTTGTCTTAGACCTTCAATCTCTGAATTTAGTTCCAATCTTTTATTCTCAAGTTTTTCTTCCATTTCAAAACGCTTATTGTATTGGCTAAAGATATATTCGGAATCAATAACTCCAATGTTGAGTGCAAAGGCTGAAGTGGTCATAAAAAGCAATAGAAATAAAACATTCATATAATTTACTCCTTTTTGTGGAATTTTATTCTTATTATACATTATTTTGTTAATATTTGATATAATATTTAAAAGAAAAATATAAAAGAGGGTGGAAAATTGAATAAAAAACTTAAGATATTCTTACTTTTAATACAGATGTTTGGTATTGGACTTTCACTATACTATCGAAAGTTTTTATTAACAGTAGCCGTTGTATTGATGTTGATATAT
>NZ_DBGBQB010000098.1:0-4453 GCF_048470075.1 Cetobacterium sp.
CACTTATAACTACGTTTATTAATAGTCTCAAATTTTTTCTATAAAAAAAGAGCCTTACACTAAAGTAAGACTCTCCTATATTTACATATATTTATTTTAATATTTTTTTTGCTTCCATAAATCTTTGAAAAGCCGTGAATAAAACCATTGCCGTAAATATATTTATCACAATTCCAGCATTCTCTTTTAAAAGTATCATCAAACTTAGCATTAAAAACCCTTCAGTTCTTTCAGCTAATCCAGCTTGATAATAAAATGTTTTTTCCCCTTTATTTTCAGCTAATGGTCCTGTTGTTAAAAATATTGTCATAGATATTATTATACTCACCGCTAATACAAGAGATATAAAACTAAATTCAGAATACTTATAAGCAACTCCCAGTATAACTGCTCCCTCAACCATTCTATCAAAAGTAATATCCATCACAGTTCCAAAAGGTGATGAAGATTTTGTTTTTCTAGCTATTGTTCCATCCACTGCATCTAGGTATCCTGAAAGCCATAGAATTAGAACTGCTAGGATATTAAACCCTAAAGCCACTAAAACTCCACTAAATACTCCTAATAACATAGCTATTATTGTAACACCATTAGCGCTGAGCCCCAGTTTCATAGCTAAATCTGCTCCAACTCCTATTAATGGTTGAATATATTTTCTACAATGTGTATCTAACATCTATTTATCTCCCTCTATTAAAATTTCCTCACTCTCATTGTGAATAAGGTATACCTTATCCCCAACTTTATACAAAAACTCCTTTTCTTCCACTAAAGTTATCTTTTCATTCCCTAAGGAGATAACTACAGAGTATCCACCCATTTTGAAATTAATCTCTTCTACCTTACCTTCTAAATTGGAATCTTCCACAATTTTTATGCTCTTTCCTCTAAGAGCAACAAATTTACACTGCTTAACTTTACAGTGGAAAAGTTTTTCAAATGTCTCTTTTAAAAATATATTTTCTACTGCTAAAAGTTTTGCCGTATACACATTTCTAGGGTTATTATATAGATCTTTTGGAGTTCCATAATCTAAAAGCTCTCCTCTAAACATAACTCCTATCTTATTTGATAAATAAAAAGCTTCCTCTCTATCATGAGTTACAAATATAATTGTAACCTTTAATTTTTCATGAAGTTTTTTTACCATTTTCTGCATTCTATCTCTCAAATTAAAATCCAAGGCTGAAAAGGGTTCATCCATCAATAAAATCTTTGGTCTTGTCACTATAGCTCTAGCTATAGATACTCTTTGTTTTTCTCCACCACTTAATTCATTTGGAAATCTTTTTTCCTTTCCAACTAAATCCATTTCTATTAGAGCTTCTTTCACCCTTTTTTCAATCTCATTTTTATCTATTCTTTTTATTTTTAATCCAAAAGCGATATTTTCCCAAACGCTCAGATGAGGAAGAAGTAGGTCTTTTTGAAAAACCATAGCCACCTCTCCATCTTTTATCATTTTACTCGGACTCTTACCATTTATAAGTATCTCTCCACTAAACTCTCTATCCAAACCTGCCACTAGATTTAAAAGAGTTGACTTTCCAGATCCAGATTGCCCCAATATTCCTATAAATTCACCCTCTTCTATAGAAATATCTATATTTTTTAAGGAAAATCCAGAAAAAGATTTAGATACTCCTTTTATCTCTATCATCTAATACTCTCTCTTTCTATAAATATTTTTTACTATTCGATCTACTAAAAAAACTAAAAAGTATGTAAATGCAACATATATTATACTGTAAACAGTTCCATTGGTAACTCCACCATCCACCAGATAGGGCATCATCAAAATAGGTAAAGTCATAATCTGCCCTCCACCTATTATGAAAGTTACCAAATATTGAGCCAATGAAACTATAATAACTAAAGACATTCCCACTAAAAATGAAGGATATATTATTGGTAGAGTGATTTTCAAAAATCTCTCTACAGCATTAGCTCCTAAAACTTTTCCCAAATTGATATAATCTTTATTTAATGTTACATATCCTGCTCTCATACTCTGTATATAGTAGGGTATTGTTGTCACACTGTGTACAATGGCAACCCCCAATACTGTTTCAATTAAATTTATTTTAATAAATGCGAACTGAATTCCCATTGTACTAACCATAGTAGGAATTATTAGTGGAAGCACAATTAAAAATTCTATAAACATCTTCCCTTTAAAGTTTTCCCTAGCCATAAAAGCAGCTACAGGAGTTCCTATTATAAAGTTTATAAACATAGTTATCACAGCTACTAAAAAAGTAGTTAATAGACTATTATAAGTTTGTACTGACCTTAATACATATTCCCACATTTTAAAGTTCATACTATTTAAAAATATTCCAATAAAAGGTAATAAGAATATTAGTGATAGTAAAAAATAGGTACTCCATAAAAATAATCTCTTCATCCTACCACTCTCTCTCTTGGAACTTTGTGAAAAATTTTAAAGCTAAACACATTATCCCACCAAATAATAAACTTATACTTGAAATTAGTATATTCATAACCATTATTTTACCTCTTAAGTCTAAGCTACCTTTTGTATATGTATCAAATACAAGTACTGATAGCACTCTAGGATGAGTAACTCCCAATATATATGGTGTTTCAAATGCTGCAAAGAGATAGGTTAAAACTATAAAAAAACTAATACTTAAAGTTGGAAAGACTAAGGGGAAAACTATTTTTTTAAAAAATGTAATATTGCTTAAATTATATATTTTACCCAAAGAATCCCATTTTTTATCCACTCTGAATACTACAGGAAGACTCATCATAGTCATGAATGGAAGAGCTTTCCAAACATAGGTTAATATTATTCCTATTCCGTGGTGATCATTTGTCAGTATTGGAAACTGATCTATTGATGATATAAGACCCATTTTTAGCAGAAATTTATTGATTATCCCTCTTCTCATAAGTAGAAGAAGAATTCCATATGCACTTACTAAGTATGGGACAAATACAGGTGCTTCAATTACCTTTTGAAAGAACTTTGTATGAAAATATCCTTTTCTTTTACTTAAAAAAACTAAAAACAAAACAATAATCGTCAGTATAAAGGCAAGGAAAGAAGCTATACTATTTATTTTTATAGTATATACTAAACTTTCGTAAAACTCTTTTGAGTGAAGCACATCTTTATAGTAATGTAATGTAAAGCAAGAGTTACTTAAAACTCTATTATAACCTAAAGAGGTCATAAAAACATAGTATAAACCGTAGAGAAAGAAAAATGTCATATATAATAAAAATGGTATTATATATATAAATTTTTTAATTTTTTCCAACGTTCTCTATCCATCCTTCTTCAATAATTTTTAATTTATCAGGTGTTAATTCCATCACTCTTTTCTCTTGTAACTCCTCTAATGATGGTATTTTTCCACTTTTGTTTAAATCAAAAAACTGTTTCACTGTCTCTGGAGGTAATTTTTTCATATCTAAAATAGTAAAGTCTCCCCAATTTTTAGGTTCCTGTTTTAATAGTTGTATCTCTGGAGACACTAACTCATTGATTACTGATAGAGCTCCATCAATATTCTGGGCATTTTTAGGAATAGCTAAGTAATGGTTATTAAATAGAGTTCCCTTATTCAGTAGAAAGCTTTGTGATGTTTCTGGATAATCTCCAGACTCTATTTTTGAATTGACCTTATTTATTGTGTATCCCATAGTCACATCAACTTCACCAGCTGAATATAGTAGGTCTAGCTTCCCCTCTGATTCAGGATATGTTTCACCCTTTCTCCAAAGATAAGGCTCTATCTCATTTAAATAGTTCCAAACTAAATTTAAGTTTTGCTTAAACTCTTCAGGACTCATATTTTGAATATTATCATATCCTAACATATCAATTGTTATATTTCTTACAAAAGCGCTCCCTGTAAAATTAGTAGCATTTGGGTAAGTAAATCTACCTGGATTCTTTTTCACATACTCTGTTAAAGTTTCCCAACCAGTAAATGGCACATCCCCATTTTTAGTATCGTATATAAAATTGAATTGTGCCTCTCCAAATGGAACCTCTAATCCATTAATATCCTCACCAAAATCTTTAACAACTGTACTCTCTTTTAATATATCTTTATTTTTAATTTTTCCTAGTATCCCATTTTCTAAGACCCCAGCATCCTTCAACGCTTTAAAGTTTTCACCATTTACCCATAAAACATCTATGGCTCCATTTTTTTTCCCAGCTTGTTTTTCAATTATTAATTTATTTACAACATCTTTTATATCTACAATAGGAACTCTTTTTAGATTTATATTTTCATCTTTTAATACCTTAGGAGCAACCACATCGTCCATAAAAGTATTAATCTCTTTTGAACCACCCCACATATAGATATTTACATTTTTATTTTCCTCTTTATTACAACCTACCAATACGCCAAAAATTAACATTGAAAGTGTTAGCATTTTAAATTTTTTTCCCATTTAACGCTCCTCC
>NZ_DBGBQB010000099.1:0-1635 GCF_048470075.1 Cetobacterium sp.
GTTTTAAAGGGAGAATCCTTTAAAGTTCTTAACATCTTTAATAGAATTCTTTTGCTTTTTTCTATATTTTCCTCTTCATCTAACCTAGTTATCTTAGGCAATATCTCTATAGTTCTTCCACTTTTTGTTTGAATTATTCCAACATAATTTTGAGCCTGAAGAAACTTCCCTCTTTTATTTTGTCCTAATTTAAAATACTGAACATAATTTGAGTTTTGTAATACAAAGGTTTCAATCTCTTCAAAAGTTTTTTTATTTACAGCTATATTCTTTCCATCGTTTTCTATTCCTATAAAAATAGAACTATATTCAGTTAGAGTTATATCTCTTTTATCATTCATTTTAATTTTCTCCAAATTCAGAAACTTTCAGATAACTTTCCTTTGTAAATTCATCATTAACTCTATAATTAAACTCACTTAACTCCATATCATCTAAATTAAATCCAAATATACTCTTACTAGTTACATCTTCACTAATAATAAATCTATCTCCTGATTTTCCAATTTGCTTTTCATGATCTCCTAATACAAGTTGAATCTTTTCCCAATCGTCATAAAAATACTCTTGTAACAGAGGAATTACTCTGTTTCTCATAACATTATTAAGATCTTGGAGCGTTTTAATATTTATAAAATATGCATGCCCTATTGTGTGATCTCTATCATAAAGATATTCTATTCTTTTGTTGATGACTTTTAAAAAATTACTTAAATTAATCTCTGGTGCATCCTCTATGTTTTTTCCAGATAAACAATCTAATTCAGGCATCATCTCAATAAATTCAAAGCGTCTTCTAAGAGCTGTATCTAATAGAGCTATACTTCTATCTGCTGTATTCATTGTTCCTATTATATATAGATTATTTGGTACTCCAAAACTCTCTTTACTATATGGTAGAGTTGTTTTAATCTGTTCATCATTACCAATTCTTTTACTATTCTCAATAAGAGTGATCAGTTCTCCAAAAATTTTAGATATATTTCCTCTATTTATCTCATCTATAATTAATACATAGTTTTTTATACATTCTTTTTCTTTTGATTGTTTTGAATTTTTTAGCAACAATTCAAGTAAAGAGTTATAATAAGATCTCAAACCAGACATATCATTTTTTTCATTTTCATACATTTTTCTTAAGCTATCAATTGATAGTGAGTGGTTATTACTACCATTTGCCTTGGTAAAAAAAATAGTCTTTTTATTGACATCTGTTATTAGAAAATATTTTTGTTTTGTTTCTATTCTTAGCCCTTCTTCGTCATCTAACCTATCTAAAATAACCTCTTTAAAAACATCTTCAAAATCTTTTTTCTTGTCATTGATGTTTTCACTATTTTTCAAATTTTTCAATGCTCTTCTAGAAATTTCTTTGAATATTCCATTAGCTACATTATAACTAATATTTTCACTCTCATCTACATCTGCTCTTATTCCCTCTACAAAATCTTCATAACTATATGATTGATGAAAAGTTATCATCTCAATTTGACTATTGTTTCTATATTCCTTAAACTTTTCCTTAAGTCTATTTCTTTTTTTAATGTATCATCAGAATCAATAGCTATATAGAACTCATTATCTAATATTTCAATTGCTCTATCTATTGCATTGTAAGTTTTACCTGTTCCCGGT
>NZ_DBGBQB010000100.1:0-6849 GCF_048470075.1 Cetobacterium sp.
CTTAATATTCTTTATGATTTGTAAAAAATATCATAACATTGATTGTAATATTTCAAGTAAAAAATCCTTGATAATTATAATTTTTGCACAAATAATATAAATATATAAATAACATAACATTTATTGCTAAATAATTTGAAATTTTTCAATACATCTTCTTATATCCCTCAATCTAGCATAGACATCCATGACTATTATATTATTCATTTGGGAATAATTATTCAAATGTCTCCTAACTGCTGTAACTGCACTTTCTCTTGTCTTTGTATTATCTATTGCTATCCCCAAAGCCCTTCTTAAAATTTCATAATCATAAATTCTCGATATATTCTGTAATATAAAAATTTCATAATTAAACCCACACCTTTTTCTTTCAATATTTAAAATATTTGCTAATTGATCTGCTTCAATTTGATAAATTTTATCAATCACCTCGAAGTCTAATAAATTATCTAATACGGTTTCTTTTAATTGAGGTAAATAAGTTCCTACTATATCAAAATTTCTAAAATCTATAATTGAAAATGGATTTCTTCTAATTTTTTTTGATGCTTCTATTCTCATTCGATATTTCAAATCTGGATATTGCTTTAAAAACATCATTAATGTTTCCTCATCATCTGTCTTAGCTTCTACATTAACAAATTGATTATATATCATAACTTTATTATTATAAGAACTTGGTGTTTTAGTATCTGTATAAATTAAAGTTTCTGGTCTTTGGCTTAAAATATCTGCATACATTTTTCTACTTCCTTTTTTTCTTTTCTCCGAATGAACCATTGCCATTATTCCATAAAGTTTATTATAACTATAAAAATCTAAATCCGATGGGATTATATAAGTAAAAGGAATATCAACTCTTTCTAGGTATATTCTAGATCCTATTAGTAATCCTATTTTTTCAATAGCTTCACAAAAATATCCTTGTACTCGAAAACACTCCTCTTTTGTAGTTATCAAATATACATTACTTCCATAAAAAAACCTCGGATAAGATAATTTAATTCCAATTGAATTAGTTCCTCTAATATCAATCATGTCACAAAAAGTGTATCCATATGGACTTTTTATGTTATTTATAAAATACTTTATCCTTTCAAAGTTATCTACAGTTAATCCCATATAATTTAGTTCTAATTTAATTTGTATTGTATCCATTTTATTGCCTCCTTATAATAAAAAAAGAATAGATTTTCTCTATTCTTTTAAAATTAATCTATATATTTTTTAAAATTAATCTATATATTTCAGTGAGTAGCACATTACGATATAAAATCTCCATAGCTACTCACTTGTGTATTTATTGTTATTTTTTATTAAAAATACATATTTTTATATAAAAATCCCCTATTTTATGTATTATTTTTAAGTTATAGCCTGTTTGTTTTAGTATTTAAGTCAATGGTATTTTCTTATATACCCTGAATAGTCAAGGGGGATAAAATCTAAAAATTATATAATTTAACATTTGTTTTTATTCCTTTCTTCTGCAATATTACAAAGTTTTGTTGTATTTTTTTGTAATATTTAGAAGTTTTTTATTAAAGAAATAATGCTTGTACTTTAATTATATTTTCAATCATTTTATATATTAAGTAATTTAATACAATTAAATCTCTTTATATCGATTTTAAGAGCGCCCTAATTAATTTTGAATAAATTTATAGACTACACTTTAAGAATGGTATTATAAGCATTTTAAATGCGTTTAAATAGATGTTAAAGTTATAGTCAAACAGTATATAATCAAATTAAATTTAAAAAATAACTTGCATATTAATCGATTAAGTAATACAATTGTATTACAAATATAAGTAAGGAGGTTTCAGTATGTCTGTTATATCTGTTAGATTAAATAATGATGAAGAAACATTATTAAAAAAAGTTGCTGATTTTGAAGGAATTGGTCTTTCAAGTTATATAAAAAAAATTGTATTTGAGAGATTAGAAGAAGAATACGATTTGAAACTAGCTGAAAACGCATATAAAATTCATACAGAATCTAATCAAAAAACATACTCTTTTGAAAGTGTAGTAGAGGAACTAGGAATCGATCTATGAAAAAATATAGGGTTGAATTTTCAGAAATATCTTTAGGATACTTAAAAAAATTAGATAAATCAGTTCAAACAATCATATTAAAGTGGATAAAAAAAAATCTTGTTGATTGTAATAATCCTAAAGCACATGGAAAGGCATTAGTAGGAAATAAAAAAGGATTTTGGAGATATAGAGTAGGCAATTATAGATTACTTTGTAATATTCATGATGATGTGCTAACTATATTAATTCTTGAAGTAGGTCATAGGAGTGAATTTTATAAAAAATAAACCTAATTAAAAGAGAGTCCTCATAGACTCTCTTTTCTATTGTTTAGTAGTGTTATATTTAGACTAGACTGGAGTATAAATAATACATAGAAATTTATGTGAACTACCACCGCCCTAATAGAGGGCGGGGCTTCGTGGGAAGTATCTGACTCATGTCAGATATATTAATCACGCTCTGCGGGTAGTTCCTACCCTGAATATATTACAAATTTCATAGTTTTTAAAACATATGTCTGATATCACCTACAAAAATCTAGTTTTGCGGTCAACAGATATTGTATATCACTTTGAACGTCAATGCTTGGCTTTCGCTCTTTCCAAAGAAGTAGGGGTCTTCTCGAACAAAGATGATAAAACATAGAATAGGAAGAGAAGGGATTCTCTTCTTTTTTTATGTTAAAATAATTGAGAAAATACAAAAGAAAATGTATAATATAAGAATTGAAAAAATTATTGGAGGAAAAGATGGACATATTATCACTTATATTAATCTCTATTGGTTTGGCTATGGATGCTTTTGCTGTATCTTTAACAGAGGGATTAGCCATGAAAAAATTGAAAAAGAGAAATATTTTTAAAATTGCTTTTGTATTTGGAGGATTCCAAGCATTAATGCCGTATATAGGTTGGAGGATAGGTGGTGTTTTTGCAGAAAAAATATCACAATATGACTATATAATAACAACAATATTACTATTATTTGTTGGTGGAAAGATGATCTTTGATGGTTGGAAAGAGCAAGAGTGTGAAGTGGAAGGAAAATGCGATATGGCTTCAAATCTTTTTTTACTAGGACTTGCCACAAGTATAGATGCTTTAGCTGTTGGATTTTCATTTTCTTTAGTTCCAAATTTAAATATATACTACTCAATAGAGATAATAGGGATAGTAACTTTTTTAATAGCTTCAATAGGAGTGTATCTAGGACACAAAATGGGGCATTTAATAAGCTACAAAACAGAGTATTTAGGAGGAGGAATATTAGTTTTAATGGGACTTAAAGCTTTTATAGGTCATTTTCTATAAGGAGAAAATATGGAACAACTATTTTTAATAAATCTTATATTTTTGTTTGCAATTTTACCAATATTTTATATTAGAAGAACTTTTTTTAGAAGAAATATTTTTTTAGGTAGATTTCTAGGAAACTCTATCTTTGTAGCTCACTATGTATTTTTTTTACTAATTATATTGGGTGTAGTAAACTATTTTTATAGATTGAGCAGATTGAATATGGTAACAATAGCATTTATAGTGCTGCCAGTATTTTTTATATATGCCTACTATAACTTTTCCATAGCTAAAGTTATAAAAAATGAGATAAAGTTAGAAAAGTATAAAAATGGGAAAAAAATAAGAATTGCTTTTATATCAGATATACATCTATCAGCTTTAACCAATAAGGATAATATTGAGAGTTCATTGAAAAGAATGGCTGAAGAGGAGCCAGATATTTTATTGATTGGTGGAGATTTAGTTGACTTTAGTTGCAAAGATATCAAGGCGGATTTCACAGCTAGTTTTAGAGAGGTAGAACCTAGATATGGAATGTATGCCATTTTAGGAAATCATGAATATCATGGTGGAATAGAGGAGAATATAAAGTATATTGAAAGTTTAGGAATAAAAATTTTAAGAGATAGCATTTTAAAAGTTGAGGGAATAAATATTATTGGTAGAGACGATATCACGAATAAAAAAAGAAAAAAAATAGCATATTTAAGAAAAAAAATAGATACAGATTTACCTACAATTTTATTGGATCATAATCCCAACTCCATAGAGGAGGCCATTGTAAATAATATCGATTTAGAACTTTGTGGACATACTCATAGAGGACAGTTTTTTCCATATAATTTAATAGTGAAAAAAATGTATAAAAATTATCATGGCTATAAAACTTTTGGGATAACTCATACAGTGGTAAGTGCAGGATTTAGCTCTTGGCTTATACCATATAGAGTTAATAGTACCAGTGAGATAAATATAATTGATTTATACTATTGATATAGTTTTCATAAAATTATATAAATTTCCTAAAAAAAGTTGACTCAAAGTTCAAAAAGTGATATAAATAACTTGTAAGGGCATTTTAATAAATTTTAACAAATATAGATAAAAGGAAGTGTTGGAAATGACAAATGAAGCAAAGAATTTCTATGATGCAATAGTAATAGGAGGAGGACCTGCAGGAGTTAGTGCAGCAGTGTACATTGCAAGTCGTGGATACAGACCTATAATTTTGGAAAAAAATGAGATTGGAGGAACAATTGGAAAAGTTTCTTCAGTGACACACTATTTATCTGTAGACAGTTGTGAAACAGGAGAGTCATTTAAACAGAAATTGGAAAACCAATTAAAAGTTTATAATATAGAGGTATTAAAAGAAGAGGTAACAGAGATAGATACAGAAAATCTATTGAAAAAAGTATCGACAAAATCTGGAAATGAGTATTTTGGAAAAACTATAGTTCTTGCAAATGGAACTTCACCTAGAAAATTGGGAATTTTAGGAGAGAGTGAACTAACTGGAAAAGGTGTTTGTTCAAACCCGTGGAAAGAGGGAAAGGATTATGCAGGAAAGGATATCTTTGTAGTTGGAGGAGCTGATGGAGCTATAAAAGAAGCTATCTATTTAGCACAATTTGCAAAAGAGTTATCAATTATACATTTTGAAGATGCTCTAGGAACAATAGCGGAGTTTAAAAATAGATTGGAAAAATTAGACAATGTGAAACTATACTTACACTCAAGATTAACAAAAATAAATGGAGAGAGTAAGATTGAGAGTGTAGAGATTACAGATGAAAAAACAAAAGAAGTAAAAGAGATTAGATGTGAAGGTGCTGGAGTATTTGTATATGCAGGGTCTATTCCGAATACAAAAAAATATTCAAAGATAGAGTTAGAGAATGGGTTCATAAAAGTAAACCCTCAAATGAAAACAAACATTGAAGGAGTATTTGCAGCTGGAGATATTTGTTGTAAGGATATAAGACAGGTTGCAACAGCTGTTTCAGATGGAACAATTGCGGGAATAAATGCAGCTAGCTATTTAAAATTAATATAACAATAAAAAAGAGGATTTGATTAAATCCTCTTTTTTACTACTCTTTTTCTTTATCATCTTCGTCTCTAACTTCACTTGCTTCAGCTTCAATATTAGGATCTAATATATCAGGTGGCTGTGGAGTCTCTTTTTTTTCAGTGGAGCATACACATGTTTTAGGAAGTTCAACTTTAGGTTTATTGCAACATTTTGACATAAAAATCACCTCTCTAATTTTATCTACTATTATTCTTCTTATTATATTTAAAATTTCCTTTAATAGTGGTAAAATAAATTAGGGTATTTTATCAAAATGAATTGGAGGGATTTAGTGAAAAAATTATTGTCAGCGTTATTTTTAATATCATCATTGGTAGGTTATGCTAAAGGATTTCAAGTAATTACTTTGGGAAGTGATGGAGGTGTAATAGATGGAAATATTTCAGGGTATCTTATAAGAGATAAAGGGGAGGAAAACTTTGTAGCCTTAGATGCAGGAACTGTAATACCTGGAATAAAAAGTGCATTGGAGAAAAATAACTTCAGTGGCCTATCTATACCAAAAGATACAGAGTGGAGTGATACAGGATATATATTTAGAGAGAAGATAAAGGGGTATCTAATCTCACACGGACATTTAGATCACATATCAGGATTGGTTATATCTTCAACAGAGGACACTAAAAAGGATATTTATGGGCTTAAAAGCACTATTGAAACTTTAAAAAACAATGTTTTTAACTGGAAGTTATGGCCAAATTTTGGAAATGAAGGCGAGGGGTTTAAACTAAATCAATATACCTATCAGGAGTTAAAAATAAGTGAAATAAAAAACTTAAATGGTACAAATTTAAAGGTTACTCCTTTTTCGTTAAGCCATAGTAACTATGAATCAACAATGTTTTTGTTGGAAAATAATGGGGAGTATCTGGCATATTATGGAGATGTAGGACCTGATCAAGTGGAGAATAGTAAAGGTTTGGAGGAAACTTTTAAAGTTTTAGGGCCTTTAATAAAAGAGAAAAAACTAAAAGCGATAATGATAGAGTCATCATTTGATAGCTCTAAAGAGGATAAGAGTCTATTTGGACATCTAACTCCAAAATGGATAGATGAGGAGTTTAAAGTTTTAGAGAAATACTCAGGAGAAGGATCATTAAAAGGTTTAAATGTGATTATCACACATATAAAACCAAGTTTAAAAAAGAATGATAATATGAGAGAAAAAATAAAAAAAGAGTTATTAGAAAATAATACTTATGATGTGAAATACTATTTTCCAGTTCAAGGAGAATCCCTAGAGTTTTAATAAAATACCTCTATCCTGTTGTTGTTTTAGTAGTATTGCAATATCTTTTTAAAAATTCAGCAAATTATTTTATAAGAATTTTCAAAAAAAGTTTGACATTTTTATATAAAATCTGATATCATCATTTCAAATAAAAAAACAGGAGGATATAAAATGAA
>NZ_DBGBQB010000101.1:0-10758 GCF_048470075.1 Cetobacterium sp.
ACTACTATATAGTTTCAAATGATCCAAGTAAATTAAATATTGATTGGCAACGATAGCTATGGAGGTACACCCAGTAACATTTCGAACCTGGAAGTTAAGCCCATAAACGCTGAAAGTACTTGGGGGGCAGCCCCCTGGGAGGATAGGAAGTTGCCAATCTTTTTTTATTTTTTGTAAAATTATGCTATAATTTAATAGATAAAAATTAAATTGTAGAGAGGTGTTATATGAAGAATATATTGGTCACTGGTGGAGCAGGGTATATTGGAAGTCATGCCGTAGTGGAACTACTGGATTCAGGGTACAACGTTATTGTATTAGATAACCTAGAAAATGGATATATAGAGTTAGTTGATAAGAGAGCGAAATTTTATCAAGGGGATATAAGAGATATCAATTCTTTTGAAAATATTTTTAAAGATAATAAAATTGATGCAGTTATGAACTTTGCAGGATATATAAAAGTTGGAGAAAGTGTTTTTGAACCTAATAAGTACTATTTAAATAATACCTATGGAGTTATGAATGTAATTGAAATGATGAAAAAATATGGGGTAAAAAGTATTATATTCTCTTCGACAGCAGCAGTTTATGGAGAGGTGAAGTGTGAGGGGCTAGTGTATGAAGATTATCCAACTAACCCTATAAATCCTTATGGGGCAAGTAAACTGATGGCTGAAAGAGTTATAATAGATGCAGCAAAAGCATATGGAATAAACTATTCAATATTTAGATATTTTAATGTGGGAGGGGCTCATGAAAAATATCATATAGGACAAAAAGGTGATGGAGTAACGGCTCTGATACCTATAATACTTCAAACTGCAAAAGGGGAGAGAGAGAAATTAAGTATATATGGAAATGATTATCCAACAAAAGATGGTACAGGAATTAGAGATTATATTCATGTAGTTGATTTAGTTAGAGCTCATATTGCCGCTTTGCCAGCATTGGAAAAAAATATTAGTGGAATTTATAATTTAGGAAATGGAAATGGATTCTCAGTTTTAGAGATGTTAAATGCAGCTAAAGAAGTTACAAAGATTGATATAAAGTCAGAAATTATAGAGAGAAGAGAGGGAGACCCGGCTTCAGTGGTAGCGGCTAGTGAAAAAGCAAGAGAGATACTTGGATGGGAACCTGAATATACAGATGTCAGTAAAATAATTGAAACAGCTTGGAATTGGTATAGAAGTCTTTAGAGATCAGAGGTGAATCATGGAATTTTTTAAAAGAATTTTTACGAAAAAAAAAGAGCAAGAAGTTGTTAAAAATGAGGAGATTATTGAAAAGAAAATAGAGTGTAGTAGTGAAAATTGTGGATGTAAGAACTGTGAGCATAAAGAGGATGAAAAAAATGGAGATTACTTGAAAAATATATGTATTCAGATAGAGACAATTCCATGTGAACCTAACCCCTATTTTGTAGTAAATGATGAAAGTGCAAAATTTTTTGAAGAGTTTGAAATAAGAATGACTACAATCTATAGAATGTATAGTATAAATAGCATTTTCTTAAAAGAGTATCAAAAAGTTTCAAGAGAGTCGTTAACTTCAACAAGAGATAACGAAAAAGAGTTCTCTAAATACAGTAAGTGCTATTTTATAAATAATAACGCTTTTAAAGAGATACATCATATGAGCAATTTATTAAATGTTTTTATGATATTTGAAGTTTTATTAAAGAATATAACCAAAGATATTGCCTATGATAAACACTTGGATTTAGAGGAGATTCAAAATAAAAATATGTCATATTTAAATAGCTATATACTATTTTTAGAGGAAGCAATGAAAGGTAATTTCTCATTGAATGAGGATGAAAGAAACTTTATAGGAATAGTAAGAAAAATTAGAAATGATTATCTTCATGACTATATGACAGAGATACCTGAATCTATTGAAAAAGAGATAGTGAAAATTTTTAATTTGAGAACAGGGAAAAGAATTACAGTGGATGAGTATTTTATAGAGAATACGTGTAAAAGTTTTGGTGCAATAGCAAAGAGATTAGAAAAAGCATACTGGGAGTATAAAAATAAATTTCTTGAAAAATAAGGGGGTGTTAAATGTTGATTATAGTTAGAGGTGCAGGGGATTTAGCAACAGGAGTTATTTATAGACTATATAAGAGTGGGTTTAAAATGTTGGTTTTAGAGGTAGAAAACCCAAGTGCAATAAGAAGAACAGTATCTTTTTGTGAGTGTATCTACACAGATGAGCAAGTGGTAGAAAATGTGAGAGCAAAAAAGGTTGAAACTCTTGAAGAGATTGAGCGTTGCTGGGTAGATGGAGATATTCCTATAGTTGTAGACCCCATTGGTAAATGGATTGAAAAATTAAAGCCAGAAGTGGTAATAGATTCAATTATTGCTAAAAAAAACTTGGGAACAAATAGAAAAATGGCTCCATTGACAGTGGGATTGGGTCCTGGATTCACAGCTGGAAAGGATGTGGATGCAGTTATAGAAACAATGAGAGGGCATAACTTGGGAAGAGTTCTTTATAGAGGCAGTGCACAGGAAAACACAGGAGTTCCGGGAGAGATAGGAGGAGTAACAACGGACAGGGTTATTTATGCTCCATGCTCTGGAACATTTAAAGGGCTAAAAGAGATTGGGGATATAGTAAAAAAAGGTGAAGAGTTGGGTAGTATTGGTAAAGAACCAGTGTTTGCCACAATAGATGGATTATTACGAGGAATAATTAGAGATGAATACAAAGTTCAAAAAGGCTTAAAAATAGCAGATATAGATCCAAGATTAAATCAACATAACAATTGTTTTACAATTTCTGATAAAGCTAGAGCATTGGGTGGAGCTGTTTTAGAGGCTATATTATATGAAATCGTAAGAAAGGGGGAAAAAGATGGATTTAAGTATTTTAGAGAAAATTTTTGAAATTGTTAATTCAGGGAAAAAAGTAGCACTGGTAACATTGACTAAATCAAGTGGATCTACACCTAGAAAAGAGGGGACTTTAATGGGTGTATGGGAGGATGGATTTATAGGAACTATTGGTGGTGGCTTAATCGAACATAGAGTTATAAACCAAGCTAGAAAAAATTTAGAGGAGAATCAAAATCAAAATTTTAGCTATGATTTGACAAAAGAAGCTGAGCTTGGAATGAGCTGTGGTGGAAGTGTAGAGGGATATATAAAGATTATAAATCCAAAGAATAGAGTTGTTATAGTTGGAGCAGGACATATTGGACAAAAAATCTATAATATATTGGAAGGTTCTGATTTTGAAAGAGTTATCTTAGATGATAGAGAGGAGACTAAGGAGTTTTCAGAGAGTGTAAAAATAGGGGATTATCAAACTCTTATAGAGAGTTTGGATGAAAATGAAAATACCTATTTTATAATTGTGACAAAAGGGCATGTGTCAGATGAGATAGCTTTAAAAACAATTTTGAAAAAACAGTGTAAATATATTGGAATGGTGGGAAGTAAGAAAAAAGTTACTGAGATTAAGAAAAGTTTAAGTGATCAAAACTTAGTTATACCAGAAAATAAATTTTATTCTCCAATTGGATTGAAGGTATCTGATGGAAGCCCATTTGAAATTGCAATTGAGATTGTAGCTGAAATACTAAAGGTTAAAAACAATGGTGAATTAGTACATAGGAGGTTAATATAGGGTGTTAACACATTTTAATGAAGATGGGAAAGCCATAATGGTAGATGTCACTGAAAAAAAAGAGACAAAAAGAGTGGCAATCACAACTGGAAAAATTACAATGAACTTAGAGACTTATAATAAAGTAAAAGAGGGAACTATAGAGAAAGGTGATGTATTAGGAGTCGCTAGAGTAGCTGGAATAATGGCAGCTAAAAAAACGAGCGAATTAATTCCAATGTGTCATCCACTATTTTTAACTGGAGTGGAAGTTGAATTCAAATTTTTAGATGAGAGTTTAACAATAGAAGCTAGGGTTACAGTTAAAACTTTTGGTAAAACAGGAGTGGAGATGGAAGCTTTAACAGGGGTTTCAACAGCACTATTAACTATTTATGATATGTGTAAAGCCATGGATAAAACAATGCTAATCAGTGATATTAAACTATGTAAAAAAACAGGTGGAAAATCAGGAGAGTTTATAAATGAATGATTTTTTAAATATAGTTGCATATTTAAGTGTTCTTTTAATAGTGGGTATAGTTTTAAAAAGTAAAATTAAACTATTGCAGGAACTATTTATACCAGCCTCTGTAATAGGGGGAGGGATTGGATTATTTCTAGGTCCAGATTTTTTAGGTAGATACTATGAGTTGATACCCTTAAGTTGGATAAATAGCATAAAGTCTATTCCAGGGGTCTTAATAGTTCCAATCTTAGTTTCAGTTCCTCTTGGAATGGAGCTGGGTAAAAAAAATAGATTTGTTAAAAATACAGTGAACACAGGTGGAATACTATTTTTAGTAACTTTTATCCAACTTTTTATAGGATATTTCATAAACTTTATTTTTGATAAACTCTTTAATATAACACTGTATAAAAGTTTTGGTGCAGAATTAAACTCTGCATTTGCAGGTGGACATGGAACAGCTGGAGTGGTGGGAAGAACACTGAAAGAGTTAGGTGGTGACTACTGGGAGTTGGCTCAAGGAGTAACGGTGACACTGGCAACCATTGGACTGGTAACAGGAATTGTTTTTGGTATATTTCAGATAAAAAGAAAATCTGGAAGTAGTTTGACACAAGAGGTGTTATCAGAGTATAAAAGCGGTTATATAAAAAATAGAGAAAAGCAAAATTTTATAGGAAAAGAGACAATGCTAACAACAACAGTGGACACTTTAGCGTATCATTTAGCAGTTGTTTTTGGGGTTTCAGGTTTTGCTATAATAGTTTTGAATCTATTTAAAAAGTTTCAAATTCCAGTGTTATCAAAAATTACTATCTGGTCTTTGGGTATGTTTATCATGTTTTTTATCTGGCAAATAATGTCTAAAAGAGGGCTAGAGTGGAGTATTGATACGAAAGTGAAAGGGAAGATTACAGGAACTTTAACGGAGTTTGCAATTGTTGCAGCAGTGGCTACTATTCCTTTAAAGGGAGTTATGAGTTACATATTTCCCATTGTATTCACTAGTATAGTAGGGTTTTCCATAACTTGGTTAATAATTTATAAACTTTCCCAAAGATATTTTAAAGACTATCATTTAGAGAGAAGTTTAGCAATGTTTGGAACATCGACTGGAGTTTTTATAACGGGATTATTACTTTTAAGAATTTGTGATCCTAAATTGGAAACACCTGTTTTACAGGACTATTCACTTGGTTTTTCAATAACAGCATTGATGGGACCAATTTTAATAGCTCTGTGTATCCAACTGAGTGTTGCTTATAACTATTTTTATCCCATGGGGATTTTAATTGTTTTAATAATTTTAACAAGTTTAAGTATGGAATATTATAATAGAGGAGTGGAAATATAAAATCCACTCCTTTTTTTTAAACTTATGCTATAATTAAAGGGATAAATAATAAAAAAGGAGAACGAAGATGGCTTTACTGAGTGTAAATAGTTTATATAAAGGCTTTTCAGGTGAGTCTTTGCTAAAAGATATTACATTTTCTATAGATGAAAAGGATAGAATAGGTATTATTGGAGTAAATGGAGCAGGGAAATCCACGCTGATAAAAATGCTTATGGAATTAGAGGATGGAGACCCAAATCCAGAAACAAATGAGAGAGGAACAATCTCAAAAAAAGGTGGTTTAAAAATAGGTTATCTCTCTCAAAATATAAGTCTAAATAGAGAAAATACAATTTTTGATGAATTGATGGGAGTTTTTTCTGATTTAAAATCTGACTATGAAAGAATAAAAGAGCTAAATAATTTAATAGCCACTGATTTAGACAACTTTGATAGACATATGGAAGAGTTAGCTGTTTTGAGTAGTAGATATGAGCAAGAGGAAGGGTATGCAATTGAGTATAAGGTGAAACAGATTCTTATTGGGCTTAGCATTCCTGAAGAGATGTGGAAAGTGAAGATAAAAGATCTGTCTGGAGGGCAACAATCAAGGGTCGCCTTGGGAAAGATATTGTTGGAAGAACCAGAACTTTTAATATTGGATGAGCCAACAAA
Organism: Cetobacterium sp.; assembly: GCF_048470075.1. Classification (GTDB taxonomy): domain Bacteria; phylum Fusobacteriota; class Fusobacteriia; order Fusobacteriales; family Fusobacteriaceae; genus Cetobacterium_A. The sequence continues at coordinate 6,102 of NZ_DBGBQB010000101.1, forward strand.
CCATTTGGATTTAGTTGCAATTGAATGGTTGGAGCGATTTTTAAAAGATTATCCAAAGGCATTTATAGTGATATCTCACGATAGATATTTTTTAGATAACATTGTAAATAGAGTTTTTGAAATAGAGGGAAAAACTTTAAAAGCTTATAAAGGAAACTTTTCTGAGTATGTTATTCAAAAAGAGGCCTATCTATCTGGAGCTGTAAAATCTTTTGAAAAAGAACAGGATAAAATCAGAAAGATGGAGGAGTTTGTAAGAAGATATAAAGCTGGACAGAAATCAAAGCAAGCTAGAGGTAGACAAAAACTTTTAGATAGAATGGAAAAAAGTGAAAATCCTATTGTTGGAGTCAGAAAAATAAAACTTAAATTTGAAGTTGAAACTCCCAGTGTAGATAAAGTTTTAGAGCTAAAAAATCTAACTATGAGCTACGGTGAGAAAAAACTTTTTAACAATTTAAATCTAACTATCTACAGAGGAAATAGAGTTGGAATAATCGGAAAAAATGGAGTTGGAAAATCAACTATTTTAAGGATTATAAATGATTTGGAAAAAGCCAAAAGTGGAACTGTAGAAATTGGTGAAAGAGTAAAGATAGGTTATTATGACCAAAATCATCAAGGATTAAAAATGGAAAATACAATACTGGAAGAGTTACTTTATACTTTCCCAATGAGTGATGAGGAAGCTAGAACTATAGCTGGAGGATTCCTATTTTCAGCAGATGATGTGGATAAAAAAATAAAATCTCTTTCAGGTGGAGAAAAAGCTAGAGTAGCTTTTATGAAACTCATATTATCAAGACCTAATTTTTTAATACTGGATGAGCCAACAAATCACTTGGATATCTACTCTAGAGAGATATTAGAGGAAGCCTTAGAGGACTATGATGGAACGATTATAGTTGTTTCTCATGACAGATATTTTTTAGAGAGTGTTGTAAATAATATATATGAAGTGACTAAAGAGGGAGCTACTTTATTTAAGGGAGACTATGAGTCCTATATCTCACAAAAAGATATTATCAAACAAAAAGACGAAACTGCCGGTTTAAATTATGAGGAGCAAAAAAGAAATAGAAATAAAATCACAAACTTAGAAAAAAAATATAAAAAATTAGAGGAAGAGATAGAGAGATTAGAAAGTGAAAAAAGTGACTTGGAAAAAAGGTATGAAGTTGCTGGAAAAAACAATAATTTAGATGAGTTAATGGACATTCAAAGAGAGATAGATCTAAAAGATGAAAGAATTTTAGAAGCTATGGAAAGCTGGGATGAAACTGCTCTAGAGCTAGAGGAATTAAAAAAATAGTTGTAAAAAAATAAAATTGTGGTAAAATTATCTTTGACTTTTTGCAATAAAGCTATTATAATACTAAAGTTAAATATTATTTAAAAATAATAAATAAAAAAATTCAGAGGAAGGAGGGTAAAATGCCTACTTTAAGTCAATTAGTAAAAAAAGGAAGACAAACTCTAGAAGAGAGTAAAAAATCACCAGCATTACAAGGAAACCCACAAAGAAGAGGAGTGTGTGTAAGAGTTTATACTACTACACCTAAGAAACCAAACTCAGCTTTAAGAAAGGTTGCCAGAGTAAAATTAACTAACGGAATCGAAGTAACTTCTTATATCCCAGGAGAGGGACACAACTTACAGGAGCACTCAATCGTTCTAGTAAGAGGAGGAAGAACAAAAGACTTACCAGGAGTTAGATATAAAGTTATCAGAGGAGCTTTAGATACAGCTGGAGTTGCTAAGAGAAAACAATCAAGATCTAAATACGGAGCTAAGAAAGCGTAATAATTAATTAAGGAGGTGGACAGTAAATGTCAAGAAGAAGAGCAGCAGTAAAAAGAGATGTATTACCTGATTCAAGATATTCTGATAAAGTTGTAACTAAAGTTATCAACTCTTTCATGTTAGATGGGAAAAAATCAATCATTGAAGGAATATTCTATTCTGCAATGGATTTAATAAAAGAAAAAACTGGTCAAGAGGGGTACGATGTATTTAAGCAAGCATTAGAGAACATTAAACCTCAGATCGAAGTAAGATCAAGAAGAATCGGAGGAGCTACTTACCAAGTTCCAGTAGAAGTAAGACCTGAGAGACAACAAACTCTTGCTATCAGATGGTTAACTACTTATACAAGACAAAGAAAAGAGTACGGAATGATCGAGAAGTTAGCAGCAGAGTTAATAGCAGCAGCAAACAACGAAGGAGCTACTATTAAGAAGAAAGAGGATACTTACAAAATGGCTGAAGCTAACAGAGCTTTCGCACACTACAAGTTCTAATTTCAGTTGTAATTTAAAATTTAGGAGGATAACAAAATGGCTAGAAGCGTTTCTTTAGAAATGACTAGAAACATTGGTATCATGGCTCACATCGACGCAGGAAAGACTACTACAACAGAGAGAATATTATTCTATACTGGAGTAGCTCATAAAATTGGAGAGGTTCACGAAGGTGCCGCTACAATGGACTGGATGGAGCAAGAGCAAGAGAGAGGTATTACAATTACTTCTGCTGCTACAACATGTTTCTGGAAAAATCACAGAATAAATATAATAGACACACCAGGACACGTGGACTTTACAGTTGAGGTTGAAAGATCTCTAAGAGTACTTGATGGTGCAGTTGCTGTATTCTCAGCAGTTGACGGAGTACAACCACAGTCTGAAACAGTTTGGAGACAAGCTGACAAATACGGTGTACCAAGAATAGCTTTCTTTAATAAAATGGACAGAATCGGAGCTAACTTCGAGATGTGCGTTAACGATATTAAAGATAAGTTAGGAGCAAATCCAGTACCTATTCAATTACCAATCGGTGCTGAGGATGACTTCGAAGGAGTTATCGACCTATTAGCAATGAAAGAGATCGTATGGCCAAAAGATTCTGACAATGGACAGAATTTTGAAGTTAGAGAGATCAGAGCTGAATTAGCAGATGCTGCTGAAGAAGCTAGAAACTTCATGATCGAATCAGTAGTAGAAACTTCTGATGAGTTAATGGAGAAGTTCTTCGGAGGAGAAGAGATCTCTGAAGCTGAAATCAACGTTGCTTTAAGAGCTGCAACATTAGCAAACACAATAGTACCAGTTACTTGTGGAACTGCATTTAAAAACAAAGGAGTTCAAGCATTACTTGATGCTATCGTAGCATACATGCCAGCTCCAACAGATAAAGCTATCATCAAAGGAACAGATGTTAAGAACGAAGAGTTAGAAATAACTAGAGAGATTTCAGATGATTCTCCATTTGCTGCTTTAGCATTTAAAGTTATGACTGACCCATTTGTTGGAAGATTAACATTCTTCAGAGTTTACTCAGGAGTTCTTACAAAAGGATCTTACGTATTAAACTCAACAAAAGGTAAAAAAGAGAGAATGGGAAGAATTCTTCAAATGCACGCAAACAAAAGAGAGGAAATCGAAGTTGTTTACTGTGGAGATATCGCAGCTGCAGTTGGATTAAAAGATACAACTACAGGAGATACTCTATGTGCTGAAGATGCACCAATCGTTCTAGAGAAAATGGAATTCCCTGAGCCAGTAATCTCAGTTGCAGTTGAGCCAAAAACAAAAGCTGACCAAGAGAAAATGGGATTAGCTTTATCAAAGCTTGCTGAAGAGGATCCTACATTCAGAGTTAAAACTGATGAGGAAACTGGACAAGTAATCATCTCAGGAATGGGAGAGTTACACTTAGAGATCATCGTTGATAGAATGAAGAGAGAATTCAAAGTTGAATCAACTGTTGGTAAACCACAAGTTGCTTACAGAGAGACTGTAACTATGGCACAAGACCAAGAAGTTAAGTACGCTAAGCAATCTGGAGGAAAAGGACAATACGGACACGTTAAGATTACTCTTGAGCCAAACCCTGGTAAAGAGTTCGAATTCGTAAATAAAATAACAGGAGGAGTTATCCCTAGAGAGTATATTCCTGCTGTTGAAAAAGGATGTAGAGAGGCTCTTGAGGCTGGAGTTGTAGCTGGATACCCTATGGTTGACTTAAAAGTTACACTTTATGATGGATCATACCATGAGGTTGACTCATCAGAGATGGCATTTAAAATTGCTGGATCTATGGCACTTAAGCAAGCTGCTCAAAAAGCAAAACCAATCATCCTTGAGCCAATCTTCAAAGTAGAAGTAACTACTCCAGAAGAGTACATGGGAGATATCATAGGAGATATCAACTCAAGAAGAGGAATGATCGGAGGAATGACTGATAGAAACGGAGCGAAGATAATCAACGCTAAAGTACCTTTATCAGAAATGTTCGGATATGCAACTGATTTAAGATCTAAATCTCAAGGAAGAGCAACTTACTCTATGGAATTTGAAGAGTATGCACAAGTTCCTGCATCAGTTCAAAAAGCTATCCAAGAAGAGAGAGGAAGATAGTAACTTATCTTTTTAAAATCTTCAACTTGTAAAAGTTTAATAATGTTGTGACCTCTAGTAAGGGGTCATAACAAAAATTATAAAATATAAATTAAAATAGGAGGAAATTTCAAATGGCTAAAGAAAAATTTGAAAGAAGCAAACCGCACGTTAACATTGGAACAATCGGACACGTTGACCACGGAAAAACAACAACAACAGCAGCAATCTCTAAAGTATTATCAGATATGGGATTAGCA
>NZ_DBGBQB010000102.1:0-5053 GCF_048470075.1 Cetobacterium sp.
AGATAATGTTGCATAGAATTATTAGAAAATTAAAAAAAGATAAAATAGTTAAAATTGAAAATAATGAGGTAGATATATTAGCTTTAAGAAAGAAAGCTGAAGAATACTATAGAAATAGAGATTTTTATTGTTCAGAAGCAGTTTTAAAAGTTTTAAAAGACTCTTTTGAAGCACCATATGGAGATGAAATTATAAAATTAGCATCAGGATTTCCAGTTGGAATGGGGAATGGATGTACATGTGGTGCAGTAAATGGTGGAGTAATGGCCATCGGTATGTTTTTTGGAAGGGGAGAAGCTGGTGGACCAGAAGTTAAGAAAAGTATGGAGTTAACAAAGGAGCTTCAAACAAAATTTACGGAAAAAAGAAAAGTTTGTTGTTGCAAAGTTTTGACTCGTGGAATGAGTTTAGGAACAAAAGAGCATATAAATCATTGTATTGAAATAACGGGGGAGTTAACAGAGATAACAGCAAGAATTTTAGCTAGAGAGTTGGGGTATAAGGAAAAATAGAAGATATGGGAAACCTAACACAAGAGATAGAAGCAATCTAGGCGTATATAAAGTTAGATGACAATGTTATAACTCATACTAAAAAATTTGCAGAGTTGTGTGGAAGTGAAAAAGGTTTGATAGCTTTGAAAAAATCTACATTGATTTTAGCTATGAGTGGGCTTGATTTACTCTCTGATTGGAATATGATAAAAAGTTTAGTAGAGGAAAACTAGTGCGTTTCCTCTATTTTTGTTGAGACAAACATCTATTTGAACAAAAGGTCATGATAAAAAAATGCTCAGAAAAAGTTACTTTTTTAACAAAGTCTTACAAACAAGAATATATACGTTGACATAAAAAGTATTTAAAGTTAGAATACTAATAGACTAAATTTTTTGGAGGAATTTATTAAATGTTAAATGAAAATATCGTTTTAAAAATGAAAGATATTGTTGAAAACTGTATGGGTGACTCAGAAGCTGCCTGTAAAAGTAATTGTCCAATGAACACTGATGTCAAGAATTATGTGAGATTAATAGGAGAAGGAAATGGACAAGAAGCAATAAAAGTTATTAGAGAAAAACTTTTTTTACCGGGAACGTTAGGTAGAATTTGTGCCCATCCTTGTGAACAAAATTGCAGAAGAGGAGAGGAAGATTCACCTATAGCAATAGCTTCATTAAAGAGATTTGCTGCTGATAATTTTGATAATGCAGAGAATTGGGATGTAGCTGTAAAGAATAAAAATGGTAAAAAAGTAGCCATAATTGGAGCAGGACCAGCAGGAGCTCAAGGTGCAATAGACTTGGCAAAAGAAGGATATGACGTTACAATATTTGATAAATTACCTGTATTTGGTGGAATGATGAGAGTTGGAATTCCTGAATACAGACTTCCAAGAGAGGTAATAGACAAAGAGTATTCTTTATTAGAGAAGTTAGGAGTAGAGATTAAACTATCTACAGAGATAGGAAAAGATATAAGTTTTGAAGAGTTAGAAAAAAATTATGATGCAATCTTAGTCGCTGTTGGAAAACAGTTAGGAAGAGTGGATAGATCTTTAGAAAATCACGATGCAGAAGGAGTTTTTCATGCAGCAGAATATTTAAAAGAGATATCTTTAACAAAGAATTTTAAAGGAGCAGGAAAAAGAGTTGCTGTTATTGGTGGTGGAGATGTTGCGATGGATTGTGCTAGATCTTCAAAGAGAGTTCCTGGAGTAGAAGTTGTTTATTCAATTCCTTTAGAGGCTACTTTTGAAAAAATGGCATCTTCAAATCATGAGATTCATGGAGCGATAGAAGAGAGTGTTGAATTCAAATTAGGAAATGGAATCAGCAGAATAATAGTGGATGAGAACAATAGAATATCTGGATTAGAGATAAAAAAATGTTTAAGTCTATTTGATGAAAATGGAAACTTCAATCCACAATTTGATGAAAATGTTAAAGAGATTATTGAGATAGATACACTTGTATTTGCTATAGGTCAGGGAGTTGATAACTCATTTGATTCAAGTAAAAAGTTAGTGACAAGAAGAAATGGAACATTTGAATCTGATAGATTGACTATGCAGTCGGTAAGCAATGAAAAAGTTTTCGTAGCAGGGGATTGTGCAAATGCGTTTATCGTTATTGAAGCGATGGCAGAGGGAAGAAGAGCTGCTAAGTCAATTGATAGATTCTTAAATGGAAAGAGTTTGGAAGAGGGAAGAACTTTAGAATCTGAAGGGGGATATAAAACAAAACTATATCTACCAACAGAGTATTTACCAGAGGGATGGGATACAGCTGAAAAGATTGAAAGAGTAGTTCCTGGAACAACTGACGGTGAAAAGAGAGTTAAAGATTTTTCAGAAGTTGAAAGAGTATTCACAAAAGAGGAAGCATTAAAAGAAGCTAATAGATGTTTACAGTGTGAGTGTAAACTTTGTATGAAAGAGTGTATAATGTTAAATGATTACACAGATTGTCCAAAGCACCTATTCAAAGAGTATATTGAAAAGGGTTGTGAAGAGATGGATGCTAAGATAGCTTACTCTTGTAATATGTGTGATCAGTGTACTTTAAAATGTCCAAAAGATTTTGATATAAAATCAAACTTTGGTGCTATGAGAAGTGAATATATTAAAGATAATGGTGGGAAATCACCTATGAAGGGACATAAAGCTATAGAGGTTCATCAATATTTAGGATACTCTAAAATGTTTAACACAACAAACCCAGCTCCTAATGGAAAGAAAACAAAATATGTATTTTTCCCAGGTTGTTCACTACCTTCATATAATTCTGCAGCTGTTGGAAATATAGTTGATCATCTGCAAGATAAATTAAATGGAGAGGTTGGATCATTACTGAAGTGTTGTGGAAAACCACCTAAGGCCTTAGGACAAGATGATCTATTTAAAGAGAGATTTAAGTCTGTTCAAAAAGAATTAGATAAGGTTAATGCAGAAACAGTTATTGTTGCGTGTCAATCTTGTTATGGAATATTCAATGTGTATGCAAAACAAAATGTGGTATCACTTTGGGAACTATTACCTGAGATTGGATTACCAGAATCTCAAATTGGTGTAGGAAAAAATTCAGATGTTAAATTTAATATACATGATTCATGCTCAATAAGAAAACAAACAAAAATCCATGATGGAATTAGATGGATTATGAAAGAGCTTGGATATGAGGTAGAGGAGTTAGAAAACTCAAGAGAGAAGACTAGATGTTGTGGATTTGGAGGAATGATTGTTCCAGCTGTACCAGAGATAGCTAAAAAAGTTATGGATAGAAGAGCAGCAGAAACAACAACAGGACATATGGTAACTTATTGTGCAGCTTGTAGAGAGTCAATGGAAAAAGGACACACAGATGCTCTTCATATAGTTGATTTAATATTTGGTGATAAGTATGAAAAATCAAAAGCTACAAAGAGAAATATGGGACCAGCAAAGCAATGGTTAACAAGATATAAATCAAAAATGGAACTTAACAAAAGAAAATAAGCAGAAAATAAATATAAAATCTGGAGGGTTAAGATGAAAAGAACTTTAATTTTAGGATCATTATTATTATCAATGGTAGCTTTTGGAAAAGATTACACTCAATATAAAACTGAAAAATTAGTAAGTGCTGAGACAGCTAAAAAAATTATAGAGACTGATAAAAATATAGTAGTTATAGATGTTAGACCAGAAGCAAAATTTTTAATTGGAAATGTAGAGGGATCTTATAGCATGTGGAGACCGGATATGGAGCCAAAAGATAAAAGATATGGTGATATTGGTGGTATGAGAGCTTCTAGAGAAGAGATGGAAGCTGAGTTAAATAAAATGGGTGTAACAAAAGATACAACACTTATCTTAATAGGTGATGGATTGGATGAGTATAGACTTTGGTGGATACTTGATATGTATGGAATGGAAAATGTAAAAATAGTTGACGGTGGATATACTGCTTTAAAAGATGCTGGTATAAAAACAAGATTTGGAAAGGAAGCTGACGAAAAGAAAGGTGACTTTAAATTTGCAAATACTCCAGATAAAGATACTTTAGCGACAATAGAGAGTGTAGAAGCGGCTATAAATAATCCAGCAGATGTTATAGTTGATACTAGAACTAGAAAAGAGTTCACAGGTGAAGAGCTAAAAAAAGGTGCTGTTGTAAAGGGAAGAATTCCAGGAAGCGTTTGGGTAGAGTGGACTGAGGCTACAAATAAAGATAAAACTATGAAATCTTATGACGAGTTAGTTGCTATTTATGAGCAAAAGGGAGTAACTCCAGATAAAGAGATTTTACCTTACTGTCAATCAGCAGTTAGATCAGCACATACAACATTTGTATTAAAAGAACTTTTAGGATATCCAACTGTTAAAAACTATGATGGTTCTTGGATTGAATGGTCTTATGCAGCAAAAGATGGAAAAGTAAAAGTGGAAACAGGAGAGTAGAATGAGTCAGAAAAAGAACCCAATAAAATTAATAATAATAGTATGTATTTTAGCAGCTGTTGTATTTGGATTAGTAAAATCAGGAGCTTTAGAATATTTAAAAGATAGACAAAAATTAGAAGCTTTAATTAAAGGTTTAGGAGTATGGGGACCAGTAGCATATATAGGATTATATGCAGTTGTAACGACAACTTGTATATCTGTATTACCACTAACTTTAGCTGGGGGGCTAATATTCGGTGCTGTAATGGGAATTATATACACAGCTTTAGGTGCTTGTCTAGGATTATCATTAGCGTTTTTAATAGCGAGATATATTGCTAGAAAACCTATTGAAGAAAAATTTGGTAAAACAGAGGCTTTCAGAAAAATAAATGATGGTGTTAAAAATGAGGGATGGTTTATACTTGCAACAACAAGATTATTACCAGTATTTCCTTTTGGAATCCAAAACTATGTTTATGGGTTAACACCAATAAGCTTTATTCAATATGCTTTATTATCAACAATATTTATTTTACCAGGAACATCTGTATTTGTATTACTAGCAGGAGCAGTTGCTTCTGGAGATATGAAAACAGCTGTTAAAATGTCGATAACAGCATCACTTATATTC
>NZ_DBGBQB010000103.1:0-2805 GCF_048470075.1 Cetobacterium sp.
GTACAACCAAAAGTTTGATTGATTGTTTTATTTTATACATATTAAAAAGAGAGAATATTACTTCTCTCTCTAAAAAATATTTTAGAATATATATCCAATCTTAACTCCGATAGTTATATTTTTTCTTTCATTATTTGTTAAGTAATCTCCCTCGATTCCGTATGTCATACCTGAATCTCTTTGAACATTATAGTTTAATGCTAACTTTATAGATTCTTTTTCATTGTCTTTTCCTAAGATTGTGAAGCTAGATGTAGACCCTTGAATCCTTCCATGCATATTTTCATTATCATAACCGGCTATTCCATATACTCCAGCTAATCCAGCAGATAGTTGACTAACTACACCATCTCCATAAAGAGTTTTACTAATATTGAATCCCAACTCCCCATCTAGATAGTTATAGTTTTGTTTAGCTATATTTATGGACAGATTCTCTTTTGATTCTTCAATACTATTTTGAATAATTAAGGAGTATGAAAGAATACTTTTAAAACCAATGTTTATATCTTTAGGTAAAGGATAATCGTAAATCAAGCCACTATAGATATTAACTCCATTTGTTTTAGGTTTACTTTTAAAACTTAGATTCTGATAGTTGTTTTTTAATTTTCTGTTGACATCATACTCACCATATTGAATACCTGCTCCTGAGATTAAATTTAAATTAGGAGTATAAGAGAACTTACCATACGTTCCTAAATACATTGATTGTCCTTTAATACTAGAGTCTGTTGTCACTGTATCAAGACTATCTTTCTTTATCTCCTGATGTTTTGAAGTAGCACCACCAAAAATTCCACCAACTCTTAAGGTATCACTAATCTTTTTTTCATAAAGAGCATATCCCGTATTTATATTACCTTTAAAATTATCTTCAACGTCTCTATTAGAGATGTAACCACCATTTATATAGAAGTCTTTATCGATGGTATCTTGATCTGCAAATGGCAAAGAGGTAAATGTGTTCAACTCATTTTTAGATATTTTATTTAAATATTTATATATATTTTTCTTAGATATTTGATTTGTCAACATTTTTAGTTCATTTAAAGCTTCCTGCTCTCTGATTCCACCAAAAACAGTTTTTTTATTTGTTGCTGTAGTTGTTTCCCAAATACTGCCCATCTTTTTTGCATCTTTAATACTTTTGTAAACTTCATTCTCAATACTATCAAGACCTTGGATTTTATCTTTTATAGTAATTTGAACCAGAGAATTGCCTTTTTCATCAGCTATATTCAAATCTTTAATTTCGTGAGCTATGGAGTCTGAATCCAAAGTAATCTTAGATTTTAATAGTTTTTCATCACTATTAGTTAAATTTCTAACAAAAGTTTCTAAAGGTCTTCCCATATTTATTATAGAGTTCTCATTAGTTTTAGATACCATCATCTCAATTGAAAATTTATTTTTATCCTCTAAAGCCAGTGCTGTAGCATTTGAAAATTCAATATTTCTATCAGAGCCCCTAAAAGCATGTTGTATAAGATGACCATTTTTATCTTTCACATCTGTGTCTATATCTAAAGTTAGTGAATGAGTTCCAGATAAAGAGGGAGTATCTTTATCCCCAACAGCTTTACCAACCTCTACAACAGCGATATTTTTAAGCTTTGCATAGGGACCTAATATTATATTTGTCCCATATTTCCCGGTGAACTGCTCTGTAATTATAAGTTTGTTATATCCTGATCCAAGATCTATAGTTCCATTAACTCGTCCTTTCCCTCTAAATTCAATAGATTTAGCTTCTTTTTCAATGACGAGATTTTTATCAGAAATAACTCTATCTGTCCATTTTCTCCATTTTAATTCATCTTCTGGATTATCTCTCCAACTAGCAAATCCACTGAAAAAGCCATACTCTTTTTGAAGTGTTTGAATTTTTTCAAATTCAGCAAAATACTTATCACTAGCCTCTTTTTTTTCTTTACCTAAATTATAGTATGTTCTAACTAATTCTTTTTCTTTTTGAGTTTTTAAGGATGCAATATATTCTTCGTTTATATTGTCACCATTCTCTACCTTATAGTAATCCTTTGGCATTTGAGGGTCTTTTGTTAAGGCTGTCAGACTTTCTCCTAAATTTTTATTTAATTTATCATATCTCTCCATATTGTTTTTTAGAGGTATAACTTTAGTCACGTATTTTTCTAGCTCTTTTTCATACTCTCCACCCTTTTCGAATGGGATTATCCATTTAGCATTAAAATCATTTTCACTCATATTTCCATTTTTCAACTTTTGTTTATCAGCTACAAGTTTTTCAATTGCGTTAGAGTATTTAGAAGCAGATTCAGAAGTATTTTTTAATAACTCCTCTAAATCTTTTCCTTCACTTCCATAATAACTTCCTCCTGTTATTCTAAGATTTTCTTTAGAAATCCCCTTATCCTCTATAAAAATATTGGAATCCTTTGTATAAAGAATCTTTCCTTGCTCATTTTTAGGTTCATAAGTATATATTTTTGTGTATACAGTCTCCTTTAACGTTTGATCATATCCTTCTCTAATTCTAACCCCTTGTAAATCCCATAGAACTCTCCATTCGTCTTTGCCATTTTTTGTAAAAAGTTCCCCATTTTTTACTTCAGTTTCAATCCCTTTCTCTTTTAACTTAGTGTGAAGATATGTTGCTACTTCCTCTTTAGATTTACCCTGAATTTTTTCTCTATAATCTTTCATAGAGATATCTAAAGGATTGGCTGTGTCATAACTTTTATTTAAAGTTTTATTTATATTTTTATATACCCCTTCAATACTATATTTTTCATTTTTATTTTTTAATGTTTTTTCTACAGT
>NZ_DBGBQB010000104.1:0-1725 GCF_048470075.1 Cetobacterium sp.
ATAAGAAAAGACATTGTTCAAATGATTTGTAAAGCAAAATCAGGTCATCCAGGAGGTTCATTATCAGCTGCGGATATAGTTACTGCACTATATTTTTCAGAGATGAATATAGACCCTAAAAACCCTAAAATGGAGGGTAGAGATAGATTTGTTTTATCAAAAGGACATGCAGCTCCAGTACTTTACTCTGCTTTAGCTGAAAGAGGATATTTTGATAGAGAGCTTTTAGGAACTTTAAGAGCTTATGGATCACCATTACAAGGACACCCAGATATGAAAAAACTTCCAGGGATTGAAATCTCTACTGGTTCTTTAGGACAGGGCTTATCTGTTGCTAATGGTATGGCATTATCAGCTAGAATCTCTGGTGAAAACTATAGAACTTATGTTTTAATGGGAGATGGAGAGTTACAAGAGGGGCAAGTTTGGGAAGCAGCTATGTCAGCAGCACACTTTAAGCTTGATTCAATATGTGCTTTCATTGACTCAAATAACCTTCAAATAGATGGAAATGTAGATAAAATTATGGGTGTAGAGCCTCTAGATAAAAAATGGGAAGCTTTTGGATGGAATGTAATTCAAATAGATGGACATAACTTCCAAGAGATATTTGATGCTTTAGATAAAGCGAAAGAAACAAAAGGGAAACCTACAGTAATTATTGCTAAAACTGTAAAAGGAAAAGGGGTATCATTTATGGAAAATGTTTGTGGATTCCATGGGGTAGCTCCAACTTGTGAAGAGACAGAAAGAGCGATAGCAGAGCTAGAAAAGGTATCAGAGATATAATAAATTTGGAGGATAAAATAATGAAAAAATCTACAAGACAAGCTTACGGAGAAGCATTGGTAGAGCTTGGAAGACAAAATAATAATATAGTTGTTTTAGATGCAGACTTAACAAAATCAACAAAGACAAACCTGTTTCAAGAGGCTTTTCCAGAAAGACATATAAATGTTGGAATAGCTGAAGCGGATTTAATAGGAACAGCAGCTGGACTTGCAACATGTGGAAAAGTACCATTTGCATCAACATTTGCGATGTTTGCAGCAGGAAGAGCCTTTGAGCAAATAAGAAACACAGTGGCTTATCCAAAGCTAAATGTAAAGATAGCGCCAACACATGCTGGAATCTCAGTTGGAGAGGATGGAGGATCACACCAATCAGTTGAGGATATCTCACTTATGAGAAGTATTCCAGGAATGGTAGTGTTATCACCAGCAGATGCAACAGAAACTAAAAAGATGATATTTGCAGCAGCGGAGTACAATGGACCAGTATATATAAGAATGGGAAGATTGGATGTACCAGTGTTATTTGATGAATCATATGATTTCCAAATAGGAGTAGCAAACACTGTAAAAGAGGGAACAGATGTTACAATCTTAGCGACAGGGCTTATGACAGCAAGAGCTATAGAGGCAGCAGAGAAGTTAGAGACTGAGGGAGTATCAGTAAGAGTTGTAAACGTTGGAACGATAAAGCCATTGGATGGGGAAACAGTTTTAAAGGCAGCGAAAGAGACAAAGTTTATAGTTACAGCTGAAGAGCACTCAGTGATAGGAGGACTTGGATCAGCAGTATCGGAGTTCTTATCAGAGACACACCCAACACTGGTAAAAAAAGTTGGAATCTATGATGTATTTGGTCAAAGTGGAAAGGCTGAAGAGTTATTAGAAAAATATGAGTTAACATCAACTAAGTTAGTATCAGTAATAAAAGAAA
>NZ_DBGBQB010000105.1:0-2585 GCF_048470075.1 Cetobacterium sp.
AGAAAAGCTTATATAAAGAACAACTCCCTGTACCAAAGGGTAGTCTTTTCGACTGATTCCTTCCATTAAAAGAGTTCCTAAACCAGGAAGAGTAAAAACATTTTCAATAACAATAGTTCCAGTGATTAAATATATGGTGATCATTCCAATTATTGTGATAACATTGATCAGTGAGTTTCTTAAAATATGTCCTCTATATATCTCACTCGGATTTAATCCTTTACTTCTAGCCACTCTAACATAATCTTTTGAACTCTCCTCTATCATACTATTACATAGATAGTGACTAACTAAAGGCACTTTACTTATGCTTAAAGTCAATATAGGGAGGATTAAAGATTTTAAAGATGTAATCGGATATCTTTCCCAGTTTATAGTTCCCAAAGTTGGAAGAAGTCTCAGTTTTAAGGAGAATATATACATTAAAATTATAGCAATCCAAAAAGCTGGTATTGAAAACCCAATCTGGGAAAAGACTTTTAAAAATTTAAAAGTTTTTTTTCTATGGTTTTTAGCTAGGATAGTACCTAAGGGAATAGATACAACTATCACTATTATAAGGGTTGTTGCCGTTATTACAAAGGTGGTAAAAAATCTTGATTTAATCAGCTCCAGTACTGTGTAACCTGAGTATGAAAATGAATTACCTAGGTTTCCCTTTAAAATCTGGATACACCACCTAAAAAATCTGGTATATAAAGGGGAGTTTAATCCAAACTCCTCCCTTAATCGAGCTTCCAAAATAGGATCACTTTCAATACCCAATCTGGTCAAAACTGGATCCCCTGGAAGAGCCTCAAAAAGTAAAAAAATAATCAATGAAACAACAAAGATAGTTATAAAAGATGAGAAAATTTTTTTTAAGTAATTCAAACTTTTCACCTACTTACTATTCTTTTTTAGCTTTATAGTTGAAACATCTATAAAGGCAAAGGGATAAGTTTTATATCCTGTATATTTAGATGATAGAGCGATTGCTACCCCTTGATCCAATAGGTATACAGATGCAATATCCCTATTTAATAAGGTCTGAATCTCTTTATATATCTCAATTTTTCTCTCACTGTCGTAGGTTTGAGTAGCCTCTTTTAAAAGATTATCCACCTCTTTATTTGAATAGTTCCCCATATTAGATGAATAGTTTGTTTCATATCTTTGTAAAATTCTCTGTGGATCAGGATAACCTGCAACTCTTAAAAGAGCGGCCTCATACTTATGTCCTCTATACACTTCTGGAAGATATTGACCCCAAGGAATAGGGTTTATCTTTACCTCAACTCCCACTTTAGACAGATCCTCCTTTATAAAAAGTGCCAAATCATTTTCAAAGGTATTCTCTGAAATAGTCGTTAAAGTAAAGTTAAGATTGGAATATCCAGCTTCTTTTAAAAGCTCTTTAGCTTTTTCGGGATTGTAAGGATAACTTTTCTCAACACTATTTTCATATATCTCCTTTAAATAAGGGGACATATGCGTATAAAGTTTTTCAGCTTTAGGCAAAGCTAGGTTTTCAACAACTCTATCCATATCAATAGCTTGCCAAATAGCTTGTCTAACTTTTTTATCTTGAAATGGCTTAAAGGAGTTATTTAGATAAAGTACATTTACATCGTTTCCTAAAGAGGATACTATCTCAATATTTGGATCTTTTTTTATCTCTTTTAAAGATTCTAAATTTAGAGGTAAAAAGTCAATTTCACCATTTTTAAAGGAAAGAAGTCTACCAGCTCCCTCTTTATAAATTTTAAACTCTACCTCTTTTACTTCTGGAGCTCCTAAGTAATAGTCCTCAAAGGATTCCAGTACAATCTTTTGTCCAGGGATATACTCAACAAACTTGTATGGACCAGCTCCAATTGGATTTTTTTCAAGTTGGTTTTCAGGGATATTGGCTGGAATTATGGAAACATCAGCAATATTGTATATGTCAGAGCTACTTTTTTGAGCCTCATCTATATTTATTTCAATGGTATTATCTTTTAAAATATTTATACTCTCTAGCTTTTTATTCCATTCACCAACAATGGCTTTACCAGTATTTATACCAGATACTCTTTCAAAAGAGTATTTAACATCCTCAGGAGTTATATTTTTTCCATTGTGGAATTTAAGATTATCTCTCAGTTTAAAAACATAAGTTCTTCCATTATTTTTTATCTCATAGGACTCAGCTAATGCTGGGATAAGCTTTTTAGAATCAGGATCAAATCTAATCAATCCAGTGTTTATATTTCTAATAACCTCTTTTGTAGCAGCGGAAACATCAGTGTCGGGAGCTATAGAGTTAAATCCTACTTTAATTGGTATTATCATTTTTGGATTCTCTTCAGTCTTTTCATCTTTACATCCAGTTAAAGAAAGTAGTGATAATGTCATTAAAGTAGCTATAAATTTCTTTTTCATAATACCTCCAAAATTTTAATCTCAACTGTATTAAGTTTAACATAGTTTTACAAGAAATTCCATATGTACAGAAAATAAAATGGGTATGGAAGTAAATATATTTCTTTAGAAAAAAATATGATAGAATATTTAATATCAATAAAGAATCTGTTAACTAAAGATGAAAAATAGGTCCAATTCCT
>NZ_DBGBQB010000106.1:0-4902 GCF_048470075.1 Cetobacterium sp.
AATACTCACCATACAACTACTAGATTTCATAATTTAATTTTTTATTGAATAAAAAATAACAGCTCACAAAATTAATGTGAGCTGCTTTTCTTTTCCCGTCATAATGTTATATAATATAAAATACATACTAAATCCTTCAATCTTTTATCTAGAATAACAACATTTCCAAATTTTTCAGTATTTTTTATATTAAAAGTGATCTATATCTCTCTAAAGAGTTATATAAAGTCAGTCTTATATTTTCATACTTTACTTTAGACGTTGTTAAAACCTCTTGCGAAATAAGAAAATCTAAAATAGATATCATCCCTTTTTGAAATCTAATTTTATCTTTTTTATAGTTTTCTTCAGCTTCCTCTAAAGCTTTAAAATATACTCTTTCAAGCTTTGTAAACTTAACCATATCCAAATAAGCTGATTTAATGTTTACTCTTATATTGTTGTGTATAAGTTTCTCTTGAGTCCTTGTTTTTTCAACTGTCAAATGTGCAGCCTCATAGTTATCATAATCCTTACCAAATTGAAAAATATTCCAATTTACTACTATTCCCCCTCCCCAAGAGTTGTCTGTCTTATGATTTTCTGTAACATACTCCTTTCCTATAAAACCTCTCACATGTGGCAATAACTCAGATTTTGCTAACATCTTTTCAATATCTGCCTCATCTATATTCAGTTTTGCAAAATTTGCAGCTATTCCATCTGCTAATGCCCGTTCTAAATCTCTATTATAATCTATATTTTTCAATATATTTTCATCTATATAGAAATTTTCTACCACTATCTCCTCCGAACTTGAAAGGTTTAACTTTTGTTTTAAAGTTAAAAGACCAATCTCTATCTGATTATTTATATCTAAAATAGAGGCTTCCATATCTAAGAGCTGATATTCTGCTTTAAGTATATCAGCCTTTGTTGTCTTTCCTATTTTCTCTTTCTCTCTTTCATAATCAAGGGCTTCCTTCAATTGCTCTTTTGAAACTCTATAGGCATCTAAGCTATTTTGAGCAGATAAAATACCAGTATATATTGAGATAACTTCCAATCTAATATCTCTAATCTCTTTTAATAGAGCCAATGCTGCTTTTCTCTCCTCCACCTTAGCTTTTTTTATTTTCGCTGTTATAGCCCCTCCCTGAAATATAGGTTGGGATATCCCTATGAAATTTACATATCCACTTTTTGCTGTTTGTATGGGAGTATTTTCTAAAAAAGCTCCATCACTCTTTAAATATCCACCTGCAAAAAAAAGGTTTGGTAAGGCTGTTTTAAATGCTGAACTTAGCTCTTTTTCTGATATATTTAAGTTTTTTCTTGAGATATTAGTCTCCTCTCCCTGTTTTATAGCCATTTCAATAGCCTTATCAATAGGTATAGCTTTTGCAAAAAGTGAGATACATGTAATAAACATAATTAAAATTTTTAATTTCATAATTTTCCGCCCCCTACTAATCCAGTGTTTTCTTGAATTTCTTTATTGAAACTATGATTATAACAATTATTAATACCATAAGTGCTGCTATTGGTTGAAGTAACTCCTTCACTCCTACCCCTTTTAATATTATTCCTCTTAAAATCTCATTAAAATATGTAAGTGGTATAAAGCAACTTACAAAATATATAATTTTTGGCATTGCTTCCCTTGGAAACACAAATCCTGATAGAATAACGCTGGGTAAAAGATAGGCTAAAGACAGATGCATAGCTTCAAGTTGGGTATTGGATATAGTGGATATAAATATTCCAATAGCTAAAGATGAAGTTAGAAATATAGTTCCTAAAACTATCAACAGAGTTAAGCTTCCCTTTATATCTACTCCAAAGATTATTTTTCCTAGAATCAAGGTCATATCCAACTCAAAGAACGCTATAAAAACATATGGTATTATCTTTCCAATCACAAGCTCCAATGGAGTTATAGGTGTCATTATTAACTGCTCCATAGTTCCTTTTTCCTTCTCTCTAACTATTGAAAAAGCAGTTAGCATTATAGTAATATTTTGTAAAATTAACCCAATTATTCCTGGAATATTAAATTTACTACTTTCCAATGTAGGATTATATAGAAGTAGATTATAAGGTTTTATTTTTTGAGATAGTTCATTTTCAGCCAAATTTTCCTTAGATAACTCCTGAGAGTAGTGATTTACAATAAGAGAGGAGTAAGCTGCTGCTGTTTTTGCTATATATGGATCAGATCCATCTATTAGAAATTGAACGTCTGAAGTTTCTCCTCTCCTCAATCTCGTAGTAAAATAATCTGGTATAATAACTCCAATCTTAGTTCTACCATAATCTAAACTTCGCTCTACTGCATCTGGAGTATCCACGTACTCATATACTTTTAAATATGTTGAATTATTAAATTTATTTATAAGTTCTCTACTCTCAACTGTTTTGCCTCCATCATATACAGATAACTTCAGATTATCTACATCTGAACTAACAGCAAATCCAAATAATAGAAGTAAAAAAATAGGTAATATCAATGCTATTACAAGACTTGCTCTATCTCTTTTTATGTGTATTATCTCTTTCTTAGCGATTGTGAGAGTTCTATCTATATTAATCATAATGTTCCTCCTTAGAGTTCCCCTTTAACTGATCAAATGAAGATATAACCTCTCTATGTGAAAGTTCTTTTACATAGATGATAAATACATCCTCTAAATTGTCAGTATTATATCTTTTATATAGATTTTTTGGTGTGTCTATTGTCACTAATTTACCTTCAAATATAAATCCTATTATATCACATACAGATGCCTCATCCATATAGTGTGTAGTTGCCAAAACCGTTATATCTCCACTCTTTATAAGATCTTTTATCGTTGCCCAAAACTCTCTTCTAGCAACTGGATCAACCCCTGCTGTTGGCTCATCTAATATAAGTAACTCAGGTTTATGTATTATTGCACAACCCAATGCTAAACGCTGCTTCCATCCTCCAGATAGATTTTTAGATAGAACTCCCCTCTTTTCATTTAGATTTAACATGACTATAATCTCCTCTATTCTATCTTTTAATCTGTCTTTAGAGATCGAGTATATCTCTCCATAAAAAGTAAGATTCTCTTCAATTGTTAAATCCTCATAGAGACTAAATTTTTGAGACATATATCCTATTCTTGCTTTTATTTTTTCTGGATTACTTTTTAAATCATATCCCAACACTTTTCCCTCTCCTGAAGTTGGAGTAAGTACTCCACAAATCATTCTAATTGTTGTTGATTTTCCACTTCCATTTGGTCCTAGAAATCCAAATATTACACCTTTTGGTATTGAAAAGCTTAAATTGTCCACAGCCACATATTTTTCAAATTTTTTAGTCAATCCTTTTATCTCTATAGCATACTCTTTTCTTTTACTTTCTGTAGTTTCTATGTTCATAAGCCTAAGTCCACCCCCACAAGCATCCCACTTTTTAATTTGTCATCATTATTTAAAATCTTTATCTTCACTTCATATACAAGTTTTAATCTATCTTTCTTGGTAACTATATTCATAGGTGTAAACTCAGAATCTGAAGCTACATACACTATTTTTCCATCATACTTCTTATCTATAAAATCGCTTTGAACAATAACTTTTTGACCTAACTTTATTAAGGGAACTATCTTTTCAGGGACATATATTTTTGTCCAAAGATTATTTGTATCCAACAATGTTACAACTGACATTCCTGGTCCAACCACTTCTCCCACTTTAAAGTTTACACTTTCTACTAAACCATCAATTGGACATATCAATTTACCTCTATCAACATATACTTTAGCCAATTCCAAATTTTTTATAGATGACCCTATTTTTAGCTTATCTGACTCTATATCTCTTTTTGAAAATCCGTTTATCATATATCTCAAATTTTCTTCAGCTGATTTTTTTTGTGCCTCATATCCAAGTAGTGCTTCTTTTCCATTTTCCAAACTATTTTGTGCATTTATAAATTGATTTTGTGCATTTTCATAGTTTAATCTTGCTGTATCAAAATTATATTGACTTTCAAATTTTTTATTAAAAAGTTCTTTTGTATCATTGTAAATTTTTCTTTTATTTTCTAAATTTGAAATTGCAAATTTAGAGTTACTTGTCAATGTAGCAATATTTTTCTTAGCCTGTTCTACCTGTGTTTCCAACTGTTTTACTACCTCTTTTTGAGCAGCAATCTGTTCCTCTCTAGTCCCATCTAAAGTCTTTTGTAATTGATTTTTGGAAGTCTCTAAATTTATCTCACTATTTTCCATTTTTAATCTATTCTCTTCTCCATCTATCTTTACAAGTTGCTCCCCTTTTTTAACCAGATATCCATCATCTATATATAATACCTCTATTTTTCCTGAAACCTCTGGTGATACATTTATCTTATCAACCTCTAAAACTCCATAATATACTCTTTCCTCTCTTATACTTATAATATAATCCACTATAAAATATGTAATTAATAGTATTACAACTCCAAAACCAACATACTTTAAATTAACTTTTTTAAATTTTTCCATTGAAGCCACCTCACATCTTTAAAGTTACTTTACTCTGATTTACGAAGTATATATCACTTTCCTTTAATGTTTTTATAAAAAAAAGGAACCCTTATAGTTCCTAGTTTTTCTACATATTATTTTGTTATTTTATTTTTATTTTACTAAATATTTTTTTCTATAATCATCATATATACTTTTAAATATTTCTATTTCACTTTCATTGTATCCATAATTTATAAAGCTATCTATGACATCATAGTTTAGTTCATCCATATAGCATATAGATCTCTCATTTAATATATTCACTATCTTTCTATATTTTGAGTATATCTTTGTTACCTTTTCTCCTTTTAATAGGTTAGTTTTTAAATCCCAAGACATAACTCCCTCTAAAAAATTATTGTATCTTTTTAAAATTTCA
>NZ_DBGBQB010000107.1:0-26834 GCF_048470075.1 Cetobacterium sp.
CATTTATACTTATTATTTTTATTTGTTTTTTTACTTTTAATATATTTTTAAAAACATATTTTAATAAGAGTTTTTATTCATTGCCAAATCTTGTTGGAATGAATTTAGAGCAGGTAGGTAAGATTCAAACCATCGATAAGGTCAATGTAATTGTTGCAGGAAATGACTTTTCCAATCTACCAGCTGGAACTATTTTTAAACAAAACCCAGTTCCAGAAAAAGTTGTTAAAGAGGGTAGAACTGTTAGGGTTTGGTTAAGTAAGGGAAAAGATGACTACACTATGCCTGACTTCACCAACAAAAACTTAATAGAAGTTTCAGCTAAATTACAGGAAGAGGGAGTTAAGATAAAAAAAGTTTCCTATACATCTTCAAACTTACCATATAATACTGTTTTAGCTACGACCCCTTCCATTGGACAAAGTACTCAAAAAAATAAAGGAGTTTCTCTTTTATTAAGTAACTCTAATTCAGTGGCTTCTGTTGAAGTTCCAGATACAATTGGTTTTACTTTTGAAGAAGCAAATAATGAGTTGATTTCAAAAGGACTTATTGTTGGTAATGTGAGAGAAAAGGTAGTCCCTGACTTAGAAAAAGGAATCGTTATAGAAACTACACATATTGGAGAAACTGTTCCTGCTGGAACTATCATTGATATTGTTGTAAGTTATTAATTGAAGGAGCGTGAATTATTATCGAAGGAATTGTTATCAATAAAATCCAAGGTTTTTACAATATTGAAAGCGACGGGAAAGAGTACCTTTGTAAATTAAGGGGTATTTTAAAGAGGTCTGATAAAAGAGAAAACTGTACTGTGGGAGACTATGTAGTTTTCGACGAAGATGGATTTATCACAGAGGTTAAACCTAGAAAAAATCTTTTAAGAAGACCTTTAGTTGCAAATATAGATTATGGAGTTATTCAATTTGCTGCTAAAGACCCTGTAATTGATTATGAGAAAATAAACATTTTAATTTTGAATAGCCTATATAACAAAATAAATCCTGTTTTAATAATAAATAAAATAGATTTACTAACACCAGAGGAGTTTGAGGATATCAAAACTAATTTAGAGTATCTATCTAAAATAGATATTCCTGTTTTCTACATATCAACTTATGAAAATATTGGAATAGATAAACTGAGAGATTTTCTTAAGGATAAAGTTACTGCCTTTGGAGGTCCATCAGGTGTTGGGAAATCGAGTATATTGAATCTTTTACAAGATTCTAAAGAACTAAAAACTGGAGAGACAAGTAAGAGATTAAGAGCTGGTAAACATACTACTAGAGATAGCAAACTTCTTTCTCTTCCAAGTGGTGGTTTTGTTATAGATACCCCTGGTTTTTCCTCAGTGGAGTTACCTCCAACTGAAAATGCTCAAGAGTTAATAGATCTTTTCCCAGAGTTTAAACTTGGTGATGGATGTAAATTTAATAACTGTGTCCATATTAATGAACCTAACTGCGGAGTTAAAGCTGCTACAGAGTCAGGAAAAATTACAAAAGAAAGATATGACTTTTATAAACGTTGTTATGAAAAATCTAAAAATGAGATTTGGAACAAATACAAATAATTATTACTTAATCAAACAAAATTGTAAAGGGAGTGAATTTTTAAATGATACAAAAAGAGATCAAAATAGCACCATCAATACTTTCTGCTGACTTTAGTCAATTGGGAAATGAAGTTATTGCTATTGACAAAGCCGGGGCTGACTATGTTCATATTGATGTTATGGATGGTATGTTTGTACCTAACATTACATTTGGAGCACCTGTTATAAAAGCTATCAGAAATAAAACTGAGCTAGTTTTTGATGTACATCTTATGATTGAAGCACCTGAGAGATACATAGAGGACTTTGTTAAAGCTGGGGCTGACATTATTGTTGTTCATGCTGAGGCTACAAAACACCTACATAGAACTATTCAATTGATAAAGTCTTTTGGAGTTAAGGCTGGTGTTTCTTTAAATCCTGCTACCTCTGTTGACGCTATTAAATATGTTATTGATGATTTGGATATGGTGTTGGTTATGTCAGTTAATCCAGGATTTGGAGGACAAAAATTTATTGAAAACTCAATTCAAAAAATTAAAGAAGTACGTAGTTTAAATAGTGATATTGATATACAGGTCGATGGTGGTATAACTAATGAAACTATTGGGAAATGTATAGAGGCTGGGGCTAATGTTTTCGTTGCTGGCTCATATGTTTTCTCTGGAGATTATACGGAGAGAATCAAATCTTTAAAGGAGAGATAATTATGAATAATATAAATAAAGTAAATGATGTTTTAGAAAATTTTTATAAACTATTTTATGAAACTGAAGATCTTGCATTAAAAAGAGGAATAAAATGTTTAACTCACACTGAGTTACATATTATTGAGGCTATTGGAAAGGAATCATTGAGTATGAATGAGCTTTCTGACAGACTGGGAATAACTATGGGAACTGCCACAGTGGCAATCACCAAATTGAGAGAAAAAGGGTTTATTGATAGAGTTAGGTCAGATGCAGATAGAAGAAAAGTTTATGTTTCTCTATCTAAAAAAGGGATTGAAGCACTGAACTATCACAATAATTATCATAAAAATATTATTTCAACTATCACTGAAAACATACCAGAAAAGGATTTAAATCACTTTACTGAAACTTTTGAATTAATTTTAAAAAATTTGAAAGATAAGACAGAATTTTTTAAACCTCACTCTGTAACAGAGTTTCCAGCAGGTACAATTGTTTCTATCAATGAAGTAAAGGGTACTCCAATTGTTCAAGATTACTTTTCAAATAATGGAATAGAGCACTATTCAACTGTTAAAATTGTAGAATCTGAAGAAAAAGATAAGGTAGCACTTGAAAAAGAGGATGGTTCTATATTAAAAGTTAATCTTTTAGACGCAAAAAATCTTATTGCAATAAAGGTAGAAGAGTAATGTTGTACCTTGATGGTATATCTTTAAATAAAATTAAAGATGAACTAGAAAGCACTTTAAAGGGAAAAGGTGTCAATAAAGTTGTTCAAACTAGTTCCTTAGCTATAAGTCTTAACTTTGGGAAACAGAGATTTATTCTCTCTTGTTTCCCTTCTCTTTCATTATGCTACCTATCAGATATAAAAGAGGAAAATCTATTGGAGGAAAATAGTTCATTCTCTTTAAATCTAAAAAAATATATAGTTGGTTCAAGTTTAATCTCAATTAAGCAGATTGGTTTTGATAGAATCCTTGTATTCACATTCTCAAAATTAAATGAACTTGGGGAAATTAAAACTTATAATCTATACTTTGAAATGATGGGAAAACATTCAAACCTTATTTTAACCACTAAGGATAATAAAGTTTTAGACTCTATAAAACGTTTTTCTATTGAGGAAAATCCAAATAGGATTCTATTTCCAGGCATTGATTATAACACTCCAAATTTAGAGAAAAAAAACTCTCCTCTAGCTATTACTGAAGCTGAATTTAACAGAGAGAAAGAGGAGAAAACACTTCTTAAAAATGTGGAGGGACTCGGTAAGCTCTTAGCTAACTCTCTTACCTCTTTTGACAATCTGGTAGAGATTCTAAATGACAAAATCTCCCCTAAAATATTCTTTAATGAGCACAATGAGATTATTTTAGCCACTGTTCTGAATATAGAACCTAAAGAGTACCACTCTGTAAAAGAGTTTAACTCTTTCCAGGAGTTAATTAATTTTTACTTATCCAATGAAAATCTCTCAAATACATTTAAAATTTTAAAGGATAAGTTAATAACCTGTATAAAAAAAGAGATTAAGAAATCTGAAAAAATAATTGTTTCTATAAAAAAAGATTTAGATGAGAAAAAAGATTTTGATAGATATAGAGAGCTTGGAGATATTCTAGCGGCATCCCTATACTCTGTAAAAAAGGGTATGTCTGAAGTGGAGTTATATGATTTCTATAATGACTCAATGTGTAAGATAGCTTTGGATCCTCTAGTTACACCTCAAATAAACCTAGAAAAAATCTATAAAAAATATAACAAACTAAAAAAAGGTATGGAGTTTAATGAGAAAAGATTAGTTGAAATCTCCAATAACCTAAAGTATTTTTTAAGTGTTGAAACTTTTATAAATACCAGTGATTCAAAAGAGAATCTTAAACTAATTGAAGAGGAACTTTTAAATGAAGGTTATCTTAAACTGTCATCTAAAATCAAAAATAATAAAAAACATAGTAAAAAAATTGTTACAAAATCCTTTTCTTTTGGAGAGATTACTATTGATGATATTTTAGTTAAATATGGTAGAAATAACTTGGAAAATGATGCTTTAACAACTAAGTATTCCAATAGAGATGATATGTGGTTCCACTGTAAAGATATGCCTGGAACTCACGCCATTGTAAGTCATACTGAGCATCTATCTGAAAAAGCTATATATGATATCGCTGTTTTTTGTGGTCAGCAGTCAAAACTTCCAGCTGGAACTAAACTTACAGTTGATTACACTCAAGTTAAATATTTAAATAAACCTAAAGGCGCTAGACCTGGTTTTGTTACATATAAAATCTTTAAATCAATAGTTGTAACTGTTTAAAAGGGTACTTTAAAAGTGCCCTTTTATTTTTTATCAAAACGCTCTGAGAAAACCTCTTTCTCTATTGAGGTGGTAATAGTTCACAGATTATTTCCTAAATATATAGTCTCAATTTAATATCTTTTTTACTTTTTTTTTGCTATAATAAAAAAAAGATTTTATTTTCAGGAGTGGTTTATGAAACAAAAATTTCTATTCTTATTTTTTATATTGTATATAGCTACTTTAAGCTCTACCTCATCTCTTTATAGGTCCTTGGAACTAAAGGATAAAATGGATTATGATGTATTTAAACATGCTGTAAAAGGAGCTTCTAAAATTAAAGGTAAAAGTTTTCAATTTTTAACAGTTATTGATTTTACTAAACCATCTACTGAACCAAGATTTTCTGTTATAGATTTAAAAAAGAAAAAATTGATGTACTATACATATGTTTCCCATGGAAAAAATAGTGGCAAAGTTTTAGCTACTAAATTCTCAAATGCTCCAAACTCTTTTCAAAGCTCTTTGGGATTTTTTATAACTGATACGAAACCATATGTTGGAAACTACGGTTACTCATTAAGATTAAAAGGTCTTGAGAATAGATTTAACTCAAATGCCTATGATAGAGCTATTGTTATACATGGTGCCGACTATGCTTCAAAAAAGTATATTGATCAAATGGGATTTTTAGGTAGAACCCTTGGATGTCCAGCCATCCCCACTGAACTTTCCAAAGAGGTTATCGATTTACTATCTGATAACTCTATAGTTTTTATTGCTGGTAATGATATGAAATATTTAAAAGAGAGTCGTTTTATAAATTAATACAAAAATGAAAAAAGGAGAGAAACTCTCCTTTTTTTAATACTGTTCAGTCTCTTTTAACCAACCTTCTTTCTCATTTAAAAAGTTTTCTACCTCTAGTTCTGCACTTTTATTTAAGCTGAACTTTATTACTCCCTCTTTTTTTACTCCATCTATCTCTATTAAAAACTTATGACTACTCCCCTTTAAATCCATTACAGCTTTTTTATTTTTCCCCACTTTTTTATCTTTTTCCCCAAAAACTTTAACCACAATATTCTTACTCATCTTTTTATCTGAATAAATATTATTTATAACAAGTGTATGCTGTTGACCACTAGAATATAATATCCAGCTAACAATGAACACTATAATAAAAAAAATAGCTAAACTAATTTTTTTTCTCATATAGCCTCACCTTGACTTTTAGATATCTGTTCATCTCTTTTAACCCTTTTTTCTCGTTCTCTTCTCCATTCATGCATAACCAGTACTAAAGCAATAACTCCATAGGAAATAAACACTCTAAAATACTCCCCTATTTGAGCTGAACCCATAAGTTCTTTACCTGCCACAGGAGATATAATAAACATCATATGAAAAAGTATTATCCCTGTTATCGCATTTGGAATACTCGCTTTTACCGCTGAAGCCCCACCTATTAAAAGAGCGGCAATAGAAAACATCCCTATCTGTTCATGACTATTATATGTGTTCATTGTCCCTATATTCTGCAGGTATATTATTTGTCCAAATCCAGCTAGTACAGTGGATATTACAATGGCTAAAACTCTTGTTCTATCCACGTTTATTCCAGCAGCTCTCGCTATCTCTATATTTTGTCCCACAGCTCTCATATCTTGACCCAGTTTTGTCTTTCTAAACCACACTATAAAAATACAAAGCAGTGTCACTATTAAAAATGTGGCCATTGGAATCTTTTGTCCTAGAATATCTATCTCTAATAGTCCATCCAACCCTTTTCTAATACCCTGTAAATCTATTGCATTACGAATTCCACTTCCTCTTGATAAAATCAATTTTGGATTTAATATTCTTATTATACTTCCCATTCCATATAAAACTACAAGTTGATAGACACCATTCATAAATAATCCCAATATCATTGATGTTATCATCTCTTTTCCCTTTGCTTTATTCAAGATATTTCCACTGAAATATCCCAATAGCATCGCTATTGGTGTCGATAGAATCATAGCTAAGAAAACCCCCTGATAACCTACAACTCTCCATTCAGTTATAAAAATCAATGCTATCTGTCCTGCCATTGCACCAAGTACAATACCAAAGTTTAGTCCCATTCCAGCTATTATTGGAATCAATAGAGATAGAACTAAAAATAGATTTCTATCCAGTCTCAATATCATCTCTTGTATCAAATATTGAGGAGTTAATTTAGAGATTGGAATAATTAAAGATATAAATATCAGTATAAAGATTGGAACAATATTTTTTTCTAAAAAGTTCTTTATTTTATCCATCTAGCTTTGCCCCCCTTTTCTTGTTAGTGCATATAATATCATTCCATTTGAAATTATCACTCTGATTGTTTCAGACATATCTGTTTTTATAACTCCACTTATCACAACAGGGGTCATTGTTATAACACCTTGAAATAGAACTGTTCCCACTATAACATTAAATACTGAAGCTTTTTTCACTGAAGCTCCACCTATTAAAATAGCTGCTATTGCTGGAAATGCCATATAAAAAGGCGCTAGGTATAACTGGATAAATCCAAAACTCTGCTGATAAACTATTATCCCTATTCCAGCTATCATAGTTGACATTATAACTGAGCTAACTCTTGTTTTATCAATATTTACTCCCAATGATTTTGCAAATTTCTCATTGGCTCCTACAGCTTTCATAGCTAAACCATTTTTACTTTTAAAATACTCCTTTATTAAGAATGCTAAAAATAGAAAGAATATTATCTCTCCAATGTAACTGAAGTTATTTGAACTCAATACTAATTTACTTAAAATCTTATTCCAATACCCTTCAACACTTATTGTAGTTCTCAATCCCTCTCCTCCATAGGCCCAAATCATATCCGGTCTTTTAAAGGGAAGTATCAACCACATAATACACATAAATGCAACTGATGAAAATCCAACATATGTTGCTATCATCATCTCTCCACCCTTTACTTTATTTAAGATAGAACCATATCCATAACCAAATACAATTGATATTGGTAGAGATATTAATATAGCTCCTACAAACCCCAACATACCTGTTAAACCTAGCTCTATACTTATTACTGCTCCCAATAGTCCCGCTTCCACTCCAAGCGGCATTCCAAAATTTAATCCTGTTCCTCCCTGAATCATTGGAACCAGTGATAAAACTAAGATTATGTTCATTCCAACCCTAATTAAAGTATCCTGAAAAGCTGTTTTTAAATTCACTCCTACAAAAGGAGCTAATACATAAAGAGATATCAGAAATAATGCTATTATTATTCTTGGAAGTCCAATTTTATCTATTTTTTTTAGTATACTCTCATTCATTTTTATCCCCCTTTAATCCTGTCATTAGTTTTCCAAATTCTAACAAGTCATCCTCTGGGGATAAGATACCTGCAACCTCTCCCTCTGTTATAATCGCTACCCTATCACAAACAGCTCTTAACTCCTCCAACTCTGAAGAGGTTAAAATAATTGTCATTCCACTCTGTCTGTTATACTCTTTTAATGTTTCCAAAACAATTTTTTTTGCACCTATATCTATTCCTCGTGTTGGTTCAGATATAAATAGAAGCTCTGGATTTATAGTAAAGGCCTTTGCTAAACAAACCTTCTGTTGATTTCCTCCACTTAGCTCACCCACTTTTTGATTTCCATTTACACATTTAATCTCTAATTTTTTTATATAGTTTTCTGTATTATTTTTTATAGCTTCAGTATCTACACTTTTTAATAATCCAAAATATTTACTCTTTAGAAATCTATTTTTTATATATATTGATGGGTAAGCAATATTCATATTGATCTCCTCATCCAGTATAAGTCCAACCTCTTTTCTATCCTCTGATACAAAATATAACCCATTTTCTAAAGGCACTTTAGGACTGTTTAGCTCTATCTTAGAACCCTTATAAAGAACCTCTCCACCAGCAGTATAAAGACCCATTATTCCATTGGCTACTCCCACCTTACCCTGACCAGCCATTCCTCCCAGTCCTAAGATTTCACCTTTTCTTATTTTTAAATTTATATTTTTTACTTTTTCACCTGGCATATCAACCCATAGTTTTTTTATTTCTAAAATAGTTTCTTCAGATTTTTCTTCAGATTTTTTTCTTGATTTTTCATTACTGATTGATCTTCCAATCATTAATTTTGTGATTTCATTCACATCGGTTTTAGAAGTTTCTAATTCACTCATCATTACACCATCTCTTAAAACAATAACTCTATCGCTAACATCCATAATCTCATCCAATCTATGTGTTATAAATATGATTGCTATTCCTTCACTAGCTAATCTTTTCATTGTTTTTAAAAGTATCTCAGCCTCTTTTTCTGTTAAAACAGCTGTTGGTTCATCTAGAACTAAAAGTTTTACATTCTCTCTTTCAATCTCTCTGGCAATCTCAGTAAATTGCATATGTGCCACAGGCATCTCTTCCACTTTTGTATCCACATTTAAGTCAATTCCTAGATGAGATATTGCAACTTTAGCTCTTTCAGTGTTCTTTTGAAAATTAATCTTACTAATTCTCTCACCAAAAATCTCTTTTAGATATGATTTTTCTAAACTCTCTCTGTTCAATACAATATTTTCTGAAGCCTTAAATCCTGGAATTAACGAAAATTCCTGATGAACCATTCCTATTCCGGCATTTAAAGCATCAAAAGAACTTTTAAACTTCACTTTTTTTCCCTGAAAAAGCATTTCACCATTGTATCCTCCAGTTTCCTCTATCACAGACATTCCAAATATTATCTTCATCAGTGTAGATTTCCCCGCTCCATTCTCTCCAACTAATCCAACTATCTCTCCCTTATTTATGGTAAAATTTATATCTTTTAATACGATATTTTCACCAAAGCTTTTAGAGACTCCTGACATTTTCAAAAGTTCTTTTTGCATTTTATCACTCCTTTTGATAGCTCTATTAAAAATATGACCACTAGACTTAATGACTAGTGGTCAGCTATTTCAATTATTTTATTGAAAAATATTTTTCTGGCACTTCTAGTTCTGTCATTTTTAAATATCCTTTACCTAAAACATATGTATCTTGGTATAATAGATAGAAATTTTCTTTTTCTACACCCTTTACATCCACATAGTTACTTCCATTCCATTGTGCCCCTGGAGTATTCTTTGCCAATACCTCCTTTAGAGCTTCAAAATCATCCACTTGAGCCTTTCCATCAAGAACCTCTTTAGCTAATTCAACTAGAGAAACTGTCACTGAAAAGTTATATGAGTATGCCCAAGTACCCATTCTCTGTGCTCCACCTTTTTCATTTACTGCCTTTTCAACTTTTTCTAAAATTTTTGGCCAATTTCCTTTTTCATCCTCTGAGAATTGTATTCCTAAAGCTCCTGGATATCCCATTGTTGGCGATGGTAAATCAGCCTCTACAAAATATCCGCCCTGTTCTGCAACTCTTTTTAAAAGTGGCTCTGTATGAGCATCATTTGTTGCGAAGAACGCTGTCTTATCCCCATATTTCTTTATCCAATTTGGAACTTGTTCCAATATATATTGTTGAGCACCAGCAACACCAACATCACTTACAGGATCTGGCGCTGTCATCTCAATAAACTCCATTCCCAAATCATTTGCAGCAACTTTCATTATATTTCTTCTCTTTGATAGAAGCTCATAACTCATATGTCTTGGAAAAGAGATATGCATAAATTTATCCGCTCCCATCTCCTTTGCTGCCTTTACAATTAGATACCCTCTCGCTATACTATCTGGATTCACAACTAAATCAGATACCTCTCCTATCATTTCTGGGTCCTCATGTGGAGAGTTTGCCAATAGTAAAATATCTGGTCTCTTCTCTCTAATTCTTCTAAATGCCTCTACAGTTCCTGGAATAGCTTCTCCAATAACAATTGCCTTCATCTTAGGATCATCTGCTAGACTTACCATTTGAGATATTGTTGTTTCCATCTCCTGCATGAAGTTATCAGGATATGTTACATGGACAATCTCCCCTCCCTTATCTGCTGCACCATATAACTTTATAGCTTCTTCAGCTCCTCTCAGTCCATCCTCAGATTGAGAAACAGTTCCTGTTATTACCCCAATATGGTATGGTGCTTCAGCCATAGTGACCAATGATAATAAAAAACTCATTAAAATTAAAAAAAACTTTTTCATAAATTTTATCCCTCCCTAGTGATTATTTAATTTTCATTATTTGAATCAATATATTTCATATATTCTTTTTTTAAAAATATATTTTTAATATGTTCACATTTATAATATATATTATTATTATTTATATAATTTTTATTTTTTTATCATACTATTTTTTTAGTATTTTCGTTCTTTTTTGTTGAGGTGAAAATAAAAAAAAACTGCATCACTGCAGTTTTTTCTTACACTTTTATTTAGCTAAATCGTATATTGCTTGAACATATATTTTTAACCAAGTATCCAATTTATCCAACTCTAAATACTCATTTTTCTGGTGCATATTATCCTCTTGATCTTTTAATAGAGCTCCAAATGCAACTCCATTTGTTACGGCTCTTGCATATGTACCTCCACCAATAGAAACTGGTTCTGCATCGACATCCCCAGTTATATTCTTATATATATCCATTAGAGTTGTAACTAAGAAGCTATCTTTTGGAACATATAAAGGATTTTTAGCTGATCTAATTGTCACTTCCAGTCCCTTGCTATTTGCTCTTTTAGCCACTTGCTCAATAACTTGCTCCTTAGTAAAAGTAACTGGGTATCTAATATCAAATCCAAACATCACCTTTTTGTCTTCACACTCAATTTTTCCAATTGTTAATGTCAATACGCCAGATGGTTCATCTTTAAAAGCAATCCCTAAAGACTCCCCTGAATACTCCATTTTAACATACTCTTTAAAGAACTCAACTAGATTCTTTAATTTTCCATCCTCTATTTTTAACATTGATAAGAATGAAAATAGAGCTGCTATTGCATTGTATCCATTAGCTGGTCTAGCTCCATGAGAAGCTTTTCCCAAAGAAACTAACTCCATTTTTCCATCTTTTTCTGATGCAGAGATTTTAAACTCTTTTCCCTCATTATATCTGTCTAAGTTAGCTAGAATCTCCTCTTTCATAGATAGTGGGAATGTTCCAACTGTTGAATCCGGTACAGAGTTAAAAGCAACTCCTCCTTTTATTGTAAAGTCTAATTTCTCATCATAATCTTTACTAATCATTAAATGTAAAATACCTTTTTCAGCATAAGTTACTGGAAATGATGAATCTGGAGTAAATGCCATAGCTGGTTGTGGCATATTTAGCTTTCCAAAATAATGATTCATACATCCCCAACCTGTCTCCTCATTAGCTCCTACTATAACTCTAACTTTTCTATTTAACTTAACTCCTGAATCCTTTATAGCTTTTAAAGCATAAAGTGCAGCTATCGTAGGTCCCTTGTCATCAAGAACACCTCTTCCATACATCTTTCCATCCACTATTCTAGCCTCATATGGAGGGTAATCCCACCCTTTCCCTTCAGGTACAACATCCACATGCCCTAGAATACCTATCATCTCTTCATCAGGTCCCACTCCAAAGTCAATATGCCCTGCATAGTTATCAAAGTTTTCAACTTCAAACCCTAACTCTTTTCCAAGATTTAGCATATGCTCCAACGCCTTTGCAGGTCCCTCTCCAAAAGGCATTCCTTCCAAGGCATCCTCTTGAACACTCTTAATTCTCACCGACTCTTGAATTGATTTTACAACATCATCTTTGTAATTTAATACTAACTTTTGTAAATCCACAATTACTCACCTCTCCCGTTTACATCATTGACATCTATTAATGTATCTCTATACTTTGTATAAAAATATCTTACATACTCGTATTCAAATGGACTCCCTGTTCCATAGTATCTAAAGTTTTGATTTTCTTTTCTTGTATTGATTGCCCCCATAGTGGTAACTCCAATGTTATTTACATCAAATCCCACTGGCTGATCATATGGATTAATCTCAGATATACTTGCTATTCCAACAGCTTTTCCTGCTGTATCTCTTAAATTTGAAGGGCCAAAACCTGGTAAAACAAGGTATGGTCCATTTCCTACTCCATATTTTGCTAAAGTCAACCCAAAATCTTCATAAGTTTTAGGTAATTCTAAAGCAGATGCCACATCAAATAGACCCAATATACCAATTGTTGAGTTTATTCCAAATCTCACAAGTGTTATAGTTGCCTTTTTCCCCTCCAGTTGTAATATAGAGTTTATAAAAGTATTAATCTCTTGTAAGTTTGAGAAAAAGTTTGAAACACCTTTTTGAACAATTTTTGGAGCTATAAATTCATATGTGTTAACTGCTGGAATTAAAACATATTTATCCAGATAGTAGTTAAAATAGTAAATTCTTCTATTTAAGGGTTCTAATGGGTCATAGACCTCTATAAATTTTGTTCCATTTATCTCTTTTTTTGTCACTATTTCACTTTTTATAGATTCAGACTCATACTCGCTTTTTTTGTCTGCATTTAAAGTCAAATAACTCTTTTCTTTTAAATGAGTGTGCTCTTTTATAGTCTCTTTCTTTGTTAAGTTCGCTTCTGAATAGTTAGATTTTTTTTCTAAAGAGGAACATCCTATAAAAAATGTACAACTTAAAGCTAGAATTACTCTTCTATAGTTCATTGTTGAAAACCCCCTTCTGTAAAAATTCTAACATTTTATCTACATTTGTTTGATAGAACATATTTCCACAATGCCCACCATCTGGGTATATTAAACTTCTATCCTTAAATACTGTTTTTATAAAAGTTCTATCTTTATTAGACAAGATAAAATCATCTTCATTGGTTACAGCTACAATTTTGTTCTCTTTCTCCAAATAATTTTTTATAATTCTCAAATCTCCATACTTTAGCATATCATTAAAAGTGAGGTCTCCACCCAATATTTTCATATAATAAGGGTATGCTAAATTATTTAAATAGTCACTAAAACTTGCAAAATTGATCCCCTTGAAATATGGGTACATATTTGAAAACTTTTCTGGAGATGTGCTTGAATATACATGTGTTCCATTTATTTGATCCACTATATAGTTTAAATCAATGGATGTTAAATTAAAGGCTAATCCAATCAATGTTTCCATCTCTTTATTAGAAAGTTCCTGCTTTTCAAAAATGGAGTATATACCCTCCTCAGTTATCTGTAGATCACTTGGAGATATACTCTTTTTTACCACTTCCATAACTTCATCTATAATATCTACTATTTCACCTTTATTTTTTATATTTTTATATAGCATATCATCTAAAACAGTTGCTGAATAGTATAGATTAATGGATGGGTTTACCATATATACTCTTTTAAAGTTAAAATCTTTTCCTTGAGAATCTAAATAGGATAGAACTGCTGAGTGTGTCGCTCCCATACTGTAGCCCATCAAATATATATCTTCAACTTCAAGTTTTTCCTCTTTTTTTACCTTATCTAACATATCTCCCATAACATTATATAAATCTAGTCCATCTTGTATTAATACCCCAGGAACTCTGCTATTTGAAACGTTCAATATAAAGTTTGAATTAAAAACAGAAGTTACTGTTAAAACATGATAGCCAGCATTATAAAATATCCTTTGAAAGTTCTTTGTTCTTATTGAGTTATACGCTGATCCTGTACCTGATAAAACAAAAATTAATGGTGCTTTTCCTTTCTGCTTACTTAAGGAAAAGTTAAATCCCTTATCAAACCACATATTTGGAGGTACTTTATTACTTCTCTCTAACAATATTTTAAAATCCTTAGTTGGTACCTTATCAGGTATTCCCTCTGTCATAATTTTAGAACTTCCTACAATTGTTGCTATATATGGATTTTTTATTGGAAATTTATACTCAGCAAAAATATTTACTGTTAAAAATAGCATAAATAAAACTTTTGAACATATATTCATTATAAAAATTTCCCTCCTTAAAATAATTGATTTTAAATGATTTTTTTCAATTCCTCTATCACACCATTTTCATTGTTACTTTTTGCCATAAAGTTCGAAATTTTCTTTATCTCTTCATGAGCATTTTCCATTGCGAAGCTGTATCTTCCTTTTTTTAGCATCTCATAATCATTTAAATAGTCTCCGAAAATCATTGTTTCATCATAAGTTATTCCAAGTTCTTTTTGGAGTGCTTCTAGGGCTATTCCTTTATTTGATTCCAAATGACTTATATCTAGCCAAATCTCACCAGAAACCACAATTTGAGAGTCTTTTTCATCCTTTACATAAGGATATACGTTCTCCTCCGTTCCACTTAAATCACAGTAGGTTATTTTTATTATTTCATCATCATTAACTTCTAAAAGATCTAAAACCACTTTTTTTTCTTCATAATATTTTTCAACTTCTTTTACAAATTTTGGGTCTACTGACTCTATATACGCTGACTTTTTACCACATAGTACCACATTTGTTGTAGGTATCCTTCTTCCAATTCCAACATACTTTTTTATTATCTCTTTGGATAAAACTCTTGAATATATCTCTTTCTCTCTCTCAATGACATAACTCCCATTTTCAGCTATGAAAACTATTCTATCCATAATTCTGTCAAAATTTTTTTTTAAATTTTGATACTGTCTTCCACTTGCTACAACAAATTTAATACCTTTTTCTTCCATTTTTGAATAAATTTCCCAAAACTCCTCTGAGAACTCCTTTTTATCATTTAAAAATGTCCCATCCATGTCTGTAACAACTAATTTTATCATCTGTTTTTCTCTCCTAGCTCTCTATTTATTTTCTAGTTTATTTCTCACATCATACAGTATTATCCCTGTAGCCATAGCCACATTTAATGACTCTGCACTACCATAGATTGGAATAATAACTTTTTCATCACTTTTTAATATTAGTTCCTGGGAAACTCCATCCCCTTCATTTCCAAATACAAAGGCATTTTTATCTCCTAATGTCATCTTTGTATAAGGGATTGAATCTTTTTCTAGAGCAGTCACAATCACTTTGTACCCTCTCTCTTTTAAGAACTCCATAACTTCACTCTCTTCAACATAGTGTATATTTACAGATAAAATC
Organism: Cetobacterium sp.; assembly: GCF_048470075.1. Lineage (GTDB taxonomy): Bacteria > Fusobacteriota > Fusobacteriia > Fusobacteriales > Fusobacteriaceae > Cetobacterium_A. Next base: position 15,646 of record NZ_DBGBQB010000107.1, read on the forward strand.
GAACCCATGCTACTTCTAACAGTTTTCTCATTGTAGCAATCCACACTTCCCTTAGTCAAAATTATATCCTTAAATCCTGCTGCATCTGCTACTCTTATAATTGTTCCTAAATTTCCTGGGTCAGATACTCTATTTAATACAACTACATTGTTATCTATCTTTTCTAACTTTTGAACTTTTGAATTATAACATATAATAACACCCTGTGAGTTCTCTTGAGAAGTTAACTCTTTAAACAATTTTTCATTTAGAACTATCTTTCTACACTCATGTTTTTGTGCCATTTCAACTATTTCTTGAGATATACCCTCTTTAAACAATATCAGTTTTGGTGTCTCCTCAAACTCTAAGAATTTTCTTCCCTCTGCAAGAAAACTTCCCTCTATCTCTCTATACTTTTTTGTCTTTAATTTTTTTAAGCTCTTATAAAGCTCATTATCTTTACTCGCTATTATATCCAATTTTTTATCTCCTAAAATTATTCATATTTTATTTAGATTATACATTAATTTCACGCTATTTTCTAGTGAAATAATCTCCCTAATTCTCCTTGACTATATCTAAAAAATATAATACAATTTATATTAGTTATAAAATTTATATTTTTAAGGAGGTTTAAGTGAAAAAAATAGTAACTTTACTATCTTTGATTTTTTTACTACTTTCATGTGGCAAGGAAAAACAAGCCAATGAAAATGTTCTTTATCTTTATGGATGGGCAGATTATATTCCAACCAAAATTTATGAAGATTTTGAAAAAGAAACGGGTATTAAAGTGGTAGAAGATATTTACTCTTCAAATGAGGAGATGTTCGCCAAAATTAAGGCTGGAGGAACTGGTTATGATATTTTAACACCTTCAACTGACTATGCAGAAATTTTAATGAATGATGGAATGATTGAAAAACTTGATAAATCTAAACTATCCTCATTTAATAATATAGATCCTATGGTTCTTGAAAAATTACAGTATTTTGATGCTAACAATGACTATGTTTTCCCTTTTGCTATGGGTGCAACAACTATTGCTGTAAATACAAAGTATGTTAAAGATTTTCCAAAGGACTTCAGTATTTATAACAATCCTGAATACAAAGGTAAGATGACACTACTTGATGATATGAGAGAGGTTATGACCTCTGCGTTAGGTACTCTTGGTTACCCACAAACCACTGAGAATGAAGCCGCTATAAAACAGGCTGCTGACCTTGTAAAAGAATGGAAAAAGAATATAGCTAAGTTTGATTCAGAATCTTTTGGTAAAGGTTTTGCTAATGGTGATTTCTGGGTTGTTCATTGCTATCCTGATAATGTTCTTAATGAGCTAACTCCTGAGCAATTAGAAACTACTGAGTTCATAATTCCTGAAAAAGGTGGAACAGCTTATATCGATTCATTTGTAATTCCTAAAACTGCTCCTAATAAAGAAGCGGCATACAAGTTTTTAAACTTTATTCAAAGACCTGAAAATTATAGATTGATTGCTGAGCATTTGAGAGTACCTTCTATAAATGTTCCAGCTAGAGAACTTATCACTGTTGAACCACTATATTCAATTGAGGATTTAAAAAATACTGAGATTTTAAGAGATATAAAAAATACTCTAGATATTCAAAGTAAATATTGGCAAGAGATTCTTATTGATTAATTTTAGAAAGTCTAACTTAAAATTTTAAGTTAGACTTTTTTATTTCTTGTAAGGCTCTTATTTATAGTGTATAATTTTAGAAAAGACTAATTTTAGGAGGAACCCCATGAATTTTAACATTAGAAGAAATGATTTAGTTGAAATTTTCTCTGAATTTATTAATATTTTAAAAGATAATCCAATTAAACCTATTATCTCCGGTTTAAAAATAGAGTCAAGTAGTGGTAAAGTAACTTTTACAGGTACTAATCTTGATGTTAATTATATAAAAACTGTTCATTGTGAAACAATAGAAGAGGGCATTGTTATTTTTAAGCCAAATTTAGCTTTGGAATATATAAAACTTTTAGATGATGAGATAATCACTCTTTCATCTAAAAATGATATCTTATCAATTCATTTAGCTGAATTCACTCTGCTTTATAATGATAACTTTCCTGAAAATTTAAGATTACCAATCGTTGATGAAATTGCTAGAATATCTCCTCAAGAGCTTTATAAAAGTTTTGAGAAAACAAGATTTTCTGTTGCTCCATCAACTGAAAATCTTGCCATAAATTGTATCAGAGTTTTATTTAAAGAGGACAGAATCTCCTTTGTATCAACTGATTCTTATAGATTAACTTATTTAAAGACAGATAACAGAGCTCTTTTATCAAAAGATTTTTCTATACCTCTTGAATCTGTAAGTATTTTATGTAAACTTATAAAAGACTTAAATGAAGATATTATAATTGGATCAAATGGAGAAAACCTTATTTTTTTATGGGATAATACATATTTCCTTACAAAAGTTACAACTCTTCCATTCCCAAATTTTGATGCTATTCTTTGTGGTAATAGTTTTAGTAAAGAGATGGAATTTAACTATAATGATTTTAAAAGTGCTCTTAAAAAAGTACTTACAGTTGCAAGAACTAGTAATGAATCAAAAAATGGAGCTATTTTAGAGTTTAAAGGTAAGAAACTCTCTATCTCCGCTTCATCAGGAAAAGCAAAGATTAATCAAAAGGTTGAGATGATCAAAACTGGAGAGGATTTCAAGTGCTCTCTTAATATAAAATTTCTTTTTGAATTCGTAGAGAACTTAAATAACAATGTTTTTATTAGAGGAAATACGTCTTCAGCTATGTTTGAAATTACCGAAAGAGACAATAACTCTTACAAATATATATTAATGCCTCTTGCTTTAAGAGACTAACACTCAAATTTAGGCGGTTTTTATGATAAAAATTTACAAAAGTCATAATGATATTTTAGAAAAAAAACTTTTTTCAATATCCGAAACATTGGAAGTTGAAAAACTTACGGAAAAGAATACATGGATTCACCTCTCAAATCCAACTGAAGAGGAGATAAAAGTTGTAACAAATAGCTTTGATATCCCTGAAGAACACGTTAGAGCAGCTCTTGACGAAGAGGAAAAAGCCCGTTTAGAAATAGATGACGATATTATCTTAGTAATCATTGATGTTCCTATTCATGATGATAATAATCGTTGTTCTTTCACAACTGTTCCTCTTGGTATAATTTTATTAAAGGATCATATTCTTACTGTTTCTACAGTTAAGCTATCTCTTATTGAAGAGTTCGTTCAAGGAAGAATCAAAAGTTTTTTTACCTTTAAGAAAACAAGATTTATTCTACAGATGCTTTTTAGAAACTCCACATACTTCTTACTGTATCTGAAGCAGATTGGAAGAATTAGTGATAATATTGAGAGACAATTAAAAAATAATCTTAGAAATCAAGAACTTATGCTCCTTCTTGAGCTAGAAAAAAGTTTGGTTTATTTTACAACATCTTTAAAATCAAATGAGGCTGTTCTTGAAAGAATGATGAGAACTGAGATTGTAAAAAGATACCCCGATGATTTAGAACTTCTTGAAGACGTTATAATTGAAACTAAACAGGCCATTGAAATGGCTAATATATATTCAAGTATTTTAGGAAGTACCAGAGATGCTTTCTCCACAGTTATGTCCAATAACCTTAATATAGTTATGAAGAAACTTACCTCTATAACTATAGTCTTTGCCATTCCCACTGTAGTTTCAGGACTTTGGGGAATGAATGTTGGAGGTGTTCCCTTTGCATCGGATACCTATGGTTTCCTTTGGGTTGTACTTGTTGCAGTAGCATGCGGTATTATAATCACTTGGATTCTATTTAAAAAAGAGTTATTCTAAAGCAAAAAGCTCTGTTTATCAGAGCTTTTTACTATTTATTATCTATTTTTTCTTACTCTCTATCACTTTCTGAGCTAAATTTTCTTGAAGCTCCTCATATCTTAAAAAACTGTACTCAAATCTTCCTCTACCTTGTGTCAACGATTTTAAATCTATTGCATATTTCAATATCTCACTCTCAGGTACTTCAACAGTTAATAGTTGTTCAGAGTATGCCTTAGGTTCCATACCTAAAATTCTTCCTCTTCTCTTATTCATATCCCCCATAATATCCCCTATATACTCATCAGGAGCTATTATTTCCATTTTTACTATAGGTTCTAATAGAACACATCTAGCTGTTTCCATACCTTTTCTAAATGCCAATATAGCAGCTTGTTTAAAGGAGATCTCATTGGAATCCACAGGGTGATAGGAACCATCATACAGTGTTGCTTTTATATTGATAACTGGATATCCTGCAAGTTTTCCCTTAGTCTTTGCTTCCATCAGTCCCTTTTCTACCGCTGGAATATATGTTTTAGGCACAACTCCTCCATGAATGTTATCATAAAAAGCAAACTCATCATCACTATTTGGTTCAAATTTTATAAATACCTCTCCGAACTGTCCAGCTCCTCCAGATTGTTTCTTATGTCTTCCTTGAGCCTCAACACTATTTTTAATAGTTTCTCTATAGGATACTTCTGGTTCTTTTAAGATTGCATTCACTCCAAATTTATTTTCCAATTTATTAAGAAGTATATTCAAATGCTTCTCTCCCTGACCCCCTATTATTAACTCTTTTGTTTCATAATTTCTAACTATTGAAAATGATGGGTCCTCATCCATCAATCTTTGAAGAGCACCACTTAATTTATCATCATCACTCTTTTCTTTAGGCACAATTGACATATATAGACAAGGTTTTGGAAACTCTATCACCTGGTATAGAATAGGGCTATCCTTATCACATAGAGTATCTCCAGTTTGAGCCTCTTGAACCTTTGTCATAGCTCCTATATCTCCAGCTCTTATTTCATCAGCTGGAAGTTGTTTTCCACCTCTAAAAAATGATATATTTCCAACCTTTACCTTTAACCCCTTATTTGAAATTAGTATCTCATCATCTTTTTTTATAGTTCCAGAATTGACCTTAAAAAGCGATATTTTTCCCATATATGGATCCACTATTGTTTTAAATATAACTGCAGAAAATGGTTCATTTACACAAACTTTTCTTGATAGCATTTCACTTTTATCCACTGTATATCCAGTTTTTATACCATCATTTACCTCTGAAGGCGTTGGTAAATAGTTATATAGCATTTCAAAAAGAGTTCTCACACCTATTCCATTACTTGCCGAACCAATAACAATAGGGACTATCTCCCCATTGACAACCCCATTGTGTAAGCCCTGCTTAATCTCCTCCTCTGTAAACTCCTCACCCGAAAAATATTTATTTAAAAGATTTTCATCCGTTTCAGCAATAGCTTCCAATAGAAGATTTCTCACTTCTGAAACATCTATGTCCTCTGGAATTGGTGCGTCTTCACATGAAGCCCCATTAAAAACTCTTCCCTTTAGGTCCACCACATTTACGAACCCCTTAAACTCCTCTTCAAATCCTATTGGTATACAAAATGGCGCTACTTTCTTTCCAAACTTTTCTTTCATATCATAGAGAAGTTTCTCATAGTTATGAACTCCTTTATTCATTTTATTGATAAAAATCACTCTTGGAATCCCCGCTTCTTCAAGTAATCTCCAAGCTCTTTCTGTTCCCACTTCAACTCCTGCCGCTCCATTTATAACTAAAACTGCTCCTCCTGAAACCGCTAAAGCTGATGAAACCTCTCCTGAGAAATCTGAGTATCCAGGTGTATCAAGTATATTATACTTGTGCCCTAAATATTCAAGAGGTATCACTGACGTATTAATTGAAAATCCCTGTTTCATTTCCTCTTTATCAAAATCTGATATACTTGTTTGAGAGTCAACACTCCCCATCTTAGGGGTTGTATTAGATATGTATAACATGGCCTCTACTAAGCTACTTTTTCCACTTCCACGATGTCCTAAAAGGGTTATATTCCTTATTTCGCTCATTTCATAACTAATCATAATTGTTCCTCCTATTTTTAAGAGATTTTTACGTTAGTACTTATATAACTAATATTTTTTAATAAGTCAATAGTAATTTCCAAAAGACATAAAAAAAACCGAGAATAATCTCGGTTTAAGTGGTTAAATATTAGTTCATTTTGTCTACTAAAGACTTTCCAGCTTTGAACTTTACAGTTTTCTTAGCTTCTATTTTGATTTCTTCTCCAGTTTTAGGATTTCTTCCAGTTCTCTCAGGTCTCTCAACTACCTCAAATTTTCCCCATCCGATGAAGTTAATTTCTTCTCCAGCTTGTAAAGTCTCCTCTATTGTAACTAGAACTGAATCTAATTTTCTTTCTGCTTCAGCTTTTGAAGAGAATACACCTTTTTCAAATAATACTTTTGCGAATTCTTTTTTTGTCATTATATTTTCCTCCTAAAATGCTTCTATTATTGTAATTAAGTACAGTCATTTATATCACATAAACCAATTAATTTCAAATGTTTTTTAGGTTTTTTTGGATTTTTTTGACAATTTATTATATAATCAAATTATACCAAAGGAAAGGAAGTTCTTTATATGATTAAAAAAAAGATTTTTTTGCTTTTAACTCTTGTATTATCTTCGTGCACATCGCTAAAATACAGTGTTAATTCGTCTAAATACAAGTCAAAATCTTATAATGAGAGAGTTAGATTTGTTATTTTACACTACACTGCCTTAAATGATGAGCGTTCTATCACTGCTTTAACAAAAAATAATGTCAGTTCTCACTACTTAGTTACTCAGGAAAGGTATGATTCTGTTTATTCCTTAGTACCTGATGCTAAAAGAGCTTGGCATGCTGGAACTAGTTCCTTTGATGGTTACAAAAATCTAAATGATAACTCCATAGGGATAGAGATCTCTAATTTGGGTTATTCCAGTGCTAGTAAGCAGAAGACATCTAATTTAAAAGAGGGTATAGTTGATACAACTATGTTTTACCCCTACAATGATGCCCAAGTTTTTAAAATTGGAATGCTATTAAAAGAACTTACTACCAAGTATAAAATCAATCCTAAATATATTTTAGGGCACTCTGATATTGCGCCAACTAGAAAGTTTGATCCAGGTCCAAAGTTCCCGTGGAAACATCTCTATGATAACTATGGTGTGGGAGCTTGGTTTGATAAAAAAGATTTCAACACCTATTACTCTCAAGAACTTTTTGAATCATACTCTGTTGAGGATTTAAAAGATGAGCTGCGTAAATATGGGTATGATATCAACTCCACTGACACTTGGGATTTACCTAGTAAGAAGGTAGTTTCAGCTTTTCAAATGCACTTTAGACCTAGAAAAGTTAATGGTGTTTTCGATCTTGAAACTTTTGCTATCATAAAGGCATTAAATAAAAAATACAAATAATTTTATTGACAAAATAACTCTATGTGTTTTATAATCAAAATAAGAATAATAAAATATGATAGATAAACTTCAGGGCAGGGTGAGCTTATTTGGCAATTCCCGACCGGCGGTGATAGTCCGCGAAACCTTCGGGTTTGATTTGGTGAAACTCCAAAACCGACAGTATAGTCTGGATGGAAGAAGTGTTTTTTTTATGCACAAATTTCTAATATTATTACTTTTTTATGCCCGAAGTCTATCTTCGGTTTTTTTTATAAAAAAATTTGAGGAGGACTAAAATGGTAAAAATTTATGAGGGAAATTTTATAGGAGAAAATTTAAAGGTTGGTATCGTTTGTGCTAGATTTAATGAGTTCATTGTTTCTAAACTGTTATCTGGTTCTATTGATGCTTTAAAAAGACATTCGGTTAACGAAGAGAACATTCATGTTTCTTGGGTTCCTGGAGCTTTTGAAATTCCTCTTATTGCAAAAAAGATGGTTGAAACTAAAAAATTTGATGTTGTTATCGCTCTGGGAGCTGTAATTAGAGGTGCTACTCCACATTTTGATTACGTTTGTTCAGAAGTTTCTAAAGGTGTGGCATCAATCTCTTTAGACTCTGGAATCCCTGTTATTTTCGGAGTACTAACAGTTAACTCTATTGAAGAGGCCATTGAAAGAGCTGGAACAAAGGCTGGAAATAAAGGGTTTGAAGCTGGACTTTCTGCTATTGAAACTGTTAATCTTATAAGAACTATTTCAGAGGCGTAACTATGCATAATTACTTTATGGAAATAGCTATTAATGAGGCTAAAAAAGGGATAGGAGCTGTCAATCCAAATCCACTTGTTGGTGCTGTTCTTGTTAAAGATAATGAGATTTTAGCTACGGGATATCATGAGTTTTATGGTGGCCCACATGCTGAGGTTAATACTATAAATAACTCTCCTATTACAGAGGGGTGCACTCTTTATGTCACTTTAGAGCCTTGCTCACACCATGGGAAAACACCTCCTTGTACGGAGCTTATTATAAAATCTAAGATAAAAAAATGTGTAATCGCCACTTTAGACCCAAACCCACTGGTTAGTGGAAGAGGAATAAAACAACTACAAGAGGCTGGTATTGAGGTTATTGTTGGTATTTTAGAAAAGGAAGCCAGAGATCTAAATAAAGTTTTCTTTAAATATATTGAGAATAAAATTCCCTACACATTTATAAAAGTGGGTATTACTTTAGATGGAAAGATAGCCACTAAGGCATTTTCATCTCAATGGATTACAAACTCTCTAGCTAGAACAAAAGTTGAGAATTATCGAAATTTTTTCTCTGGAATTTTAGTTGGAGCTAATACAGTTATTCAAGATAATCCATCTCTTAGATGTAAAACTGTGGGAAATCGAAACCCATATAGACTAATTTTAGATAAAGATTTAATTATATCAGAAAAATATAGTATAATAAGTAATAATACTGATCAAAAGACCTTTATTATTACATCTGATAAAAACATTAATTTAGAAAAGTTCCAATTTTTAAGAGATAAATTTGCAATAAAATTTATAACTTTCTCAGAGAGTGAGAACTTAAAAGATATTTTAAAAAAAATAGGGTCTTATAATATTGACTCTATACTGGTTGAGGGTGGATCTAGTGTAATCTCATCCTTTTTCAAAGAGAATCTTTATGATGGAGGTGAGATTATGATTGCACCTAAAATATTAGGTGATAATCTTGCCATACCATTTTTAAGTGGATTTTCGCCTCTTCTTATTGATGAGGGTATCACTCTTGAAAACATAAAGATAAATCTCTATGACAATAATGTAGGATTTGAGTTTTATAAGGAGGATGGATGTTTACCGGTTTAATTGAAGAGCTTGGAAAAGTGATATCTATCGATAGAACTCCCCAAGGTGCTGATATAACTATATCTTGTGATAAAGTTTTACAGAATGCAGCTATTGGAGATAGTATTGCTACTAATGGAGTCTGTTTAACTGTTGTTAAACTTTCTAATACCAGTTTTACAGCTAATATAATGAATGAATCTTTAAAAGTTTCAGCTTTAAAGGATTTAAAAACTGGAAGTTTAGTTAATTTGGAAAAATCTTTAACTTTACAATCTTTTTTAGGTGGTCATTTAGTTACTGGTGATGTTGATTGCTGTGGAAAAATATCTGCAATAAGTGATGATGGTTTTGCTAAAAAATACACAATTGCTATACCTCTTGAATTTATGAGATACGTTGTCTATAAGGGAAGAATCACTTTAGATGGTGCTAGTTTAACTGTTGCATCGCTAACTGACTCATCGTTGACTGTATCTCTAATACCACACACTCAAAAATCCATAACTCTTGGTTTTAAAAAAGTGGGAGATTTAGTTAATGTTGAAACTGATCTTATTGGAAAACACCTTGAAAAATTGCTCCTAGCCAGAGAAAAAACTACTGAAAAATCTTCATCTAATCTCTCCAAAAGTTTTTTAGCTGAAAATGGATTTTTCTAATTATTAAGGAGGATAATATGTTTAATAAAATCGAAGAAGCGATTGACGATTTGAAAAATGGTAAATTAATTGTCGTTGTGGACAATGAAGATAGAGAAAATGAGGGAGATCTTGTTGGAATAGGGGATATCATCTCAAAAGAAAATATTAATTTTATGATAAAATTTGGAAGAGGTTTAGTCTGTGTTCCTATTGAAGAGAAAAGAGCACAAGAGTTGGACTTAAACCCTATGGTAGTTAACAATAGTGATTCTCATCAAACAGCTTTCACTGTGTCTGTGGATTCAGTTTTAGGAACTACTACTGGAATCTCTGTTGAGGATAGACACAATACTATTAAGGATTTAGCTTTTAAGGCAACTTCAGGTAGTGCCTTTAAAAAACCTGGGCATATATTCCCTCTAATAGCTAAAAAAGGCGGAGTAATAGAAAGACCTGGTCACACTGAGGCCTCTGTCGATTTGGCTAAATTAGCTGGTTTTAACGGTTGTGGTGTTATTTGTGAAATTATAAAAGAAAATGGAGAGATGGCTAGAGTTCCTGACTTAATTGAATTTTGTAAAACTCATGACTTAAAAATGATTACAATTGAGGATTTAATTGAATATAGAAAGGCAAATGAGTTTCAAACTCAATTGGTTTGTGAAGCTCCTTTACCTACAAAACATGGTACATTTAAACTGGTTGGATTTTCAAATACAATAGACTATAAAGAGCATGTTGCTCTAGTTTTTGGAGATATTAAAAATAAGGAGAATGTTCTTCTACGTGTTCATTCTGAATGTTTAACTGGTGATGCTTTTGGTTCACTAAAATGTGATTGTGGAAGTCAACTTGATAAAGCCCTTGAGAGCATTGTTAAAAATGGTTCAGGAGTACTTCTATATATGAGACAGGAGGGAAGAGGTATAGGTCTTTTAAACAAAATAAAGGCTTATAATTTACAGGCTCAGGGAAAAGATACTGTTGAAGCTAACACTCTACTTGGATTTGATCCAGACCTTAGAGATTTTGCTGTGGCTGCCCAAATGATTAAACTTTTAGACATAAAAAGTATAAACTTAATGACCAACAATCCAAAAAAAATAGATGATTTAAAAAAATATGGTATTCATATCAGTGATAGAACACAGATTGAATTTCCATCAAATAGTTGTAACTCTAAATATCTAAGAACTAAAAGAGAAAAAATGAATCACCTATTTAAAATAAACTAAAAAAGAGCTTGAGATAAAATCTCAAGCTCTAATCTTTTAAATCATCTAAAACCATTAAATAATAATCAATATCATTTTCAAGTTTTTCTTTTTCACTTTTAGAATAATCGCCTGTTGATATTTTTCTTTTTAAATCCTTAAAC
>NZ_DBGBQB010000108.1:0-3653 GCF_048470075.1 Cetobacterium sp.
ATGCAAATACAGATCATATTTGGCATGAAACTGCAGTTAAGTTTTCTGAAATAGTTGAAAATAAAACTAAAGGTAAATTAAAAGTTAAAGTTTTTCCAAATGGATAATTAGGATCAGAAACAGATATGATTAATAGTGTAAGATTAGGAACTTTAGATATGGTTTTAACTGGTGAAACTTTACAAAACTGGGCTCCAAAAGCAGCACTGATGGCTGTTCCATATGCTTTTAGAGATTTGAATCATATGAATATTGTTCTAAATGGAGAGATTGGAAAAGAGATAAAAGAAGATATACAAAAAAATGCAGGATTGATTCCATTATATTATCACGAAAGAGCTCCAAGAAATCTTACAACAAATAAAGAAATAAAATCAGTTGAAGATTTAAAAGGATTAATAATAAGAGTGCCAGATGTACCAATTTTCGTGAAAACGTGGGAAAAGTTAGGAGCTAAACCAACTCCAATGTCATTACAAGAGGTATTTACCTCTCTTCAGCAAAACACAATACAGGCACAGGAAAATCCTTATGACCTAATATATAGTTTAGGATTTTATGAAGTTCAAAAATATGCATATGAAACAGAACATGTAATTCAGTGGATATATGCAGTAGTTGGAGAAAAACAATTTAATAAACTAGCACCAGAGCAGCAAACTGCAGTTTTAGAAGCAGCTCAAGAAGCACAAATATTTGCTCAAGATAAATTTGAAGAATTTGTAATTATGTCTAGGAAAAATTTATTAGATAAAGGAATGAAAATTGTATCAGTAAATAAAGAGGAATATCAAAATAAAATAATACCAGAGATGAAAAATATTTTAACATCTGAGCAGTATGAGCTATATTTAAAGATAGTTAATACAAAATAAGAAAGGATGGGAAGATGAAAAAAGATTATATAGAAAAAACGTTGGAATATATGGTTATTATTAGTTTTTTGACACTAATATTAGTTGTGTTTTTACAAGTATTTTCTAGATTTTTTTTACCAAAGGCACCTTCTTGGACAGAGGAGCTTTCTAGATTTTTATTTATATATTCAATTATGACAGCAGCGCCTATAGCTTTAAAAAGGAATGAGTTTGTTAGAGTAGATATTTTATTAGTTAAACTAAATAAAAAAGTACAGCATATATTTGAAATAATAACGTATTGTTTATTAAATATATTTTTCTTAATTATAGCTTATGAAGGATTTACATTTGGAAATTTAGGAGTCAAACAGACATCACCAGCTATGGGAATTCCAATGTATTTATCCTATGGAACTGTTTGTTACTCAGGAATTTTTTTATTAATCTATGGGTTGCAGATTCTTAAGGAAAAAATTACTAAAAAATTGGATACAAAAATTGATATGATTAAATTGGAAGAGGAGAGTATGGAATGGAATTAATATTATTTGGAGTATTTTTTATACTTTTATTCATAGGAGTTCCAGTAGCTTTTTGTTTAGGGTTATCATCTTTTTTTTATCTTGTCATGAATGATATCCCTTTAGTTGTAATACCTCAAAAGATGTATGCTGGAATAGACTCCTTTACTCTTCTATGTATTCCAGGGTTTGTGTTAGCTGGAAATCTTATGAATAGTGGCGGGATAACTAAAAGGATTATAAAGTTTTGTAATGCTTTTGTTGGACATATTAGAGGAGGATTAGGATTAGCAAATATAGGTTCATCAATGGTTTTTGCAGGAATATCAGGAACGGCCTTAGCTGATACAGCTAGCATTGGGGGAATAATGATTCCTGCTATGAAAAAGGAAGGATATAATCCTGACTATGCAGTAGCAGTAACAGCAGCTTCTTCAACAATTGGTCCAATAATACCACCAAGTTTACCTATGATTATAGTAGGAACTTTAACAGGGATATCAGTATCAAAAATGTTTTTAGCAGGGGCAATTCCAGGATTATTATTAGGGCTTGGAATGATGCTAGTTTCTTATAGAATATCTGTGAAAAAAAATCATCCCCAAGGGATTAAAGTAACTTTAAAAGAAAAAAATAGCTGTTTTAAGGATGCTTTTTGGGCAATTATGCTCACAGTTTTGATTTTATTTGGAATCCTAGGTGGGGTTTTTACTCCGACAGAAGCGTCAATAGCAGCTGTACTCTATGCTGTTATAGTTGGAAAATTTATCTACAAAGAACTAAAGTTTAAAGAACTTCCAAAAATATTGTTAGATTCAATGGTAGGAACCTCTGCTATTATGCTATTAGTGGGATTTGCAAATATATTTGCATGGATTTTAACAAGTCAACAAGTCCCTCAAGCCATAGCTCAAGGAGTTTTGGGAATATCTCAAAATAAATATATTGTTTTAATACTTATAAATCTACTTCTTTTACTCGTAGGAACTTTTATGGAAACAATAGCTGCCCTAGTTATACTATTTCCAGTTTTACTTGGAATAGTTATTCCCTTAGGAGTTAATCCGATTCAGTTTGGAGTTATAGTTGTTTTAAATTTAATAATAGGTCTGACAACACCGCCAGTAGGCGTATGTTTATTTGTAGCTTCCAGTATTGGAAAAATATCTATGGGTGAAGCAATAAAAGCGATTATTCCATTTTTATTAATTAGTTTAGTAGTATTGGGAATGGTAACTTTTATTCCTGCAATCAGTCTGTATTTACCAAATTTAATATTAGGATAAAAAGGAGTCTAAATGAAAGCAATAATAGTATCTAAACCAAAAGACTTACGAATTATAGAAAGAGAAATACCTAAAATATCTGAAAAAACAGATGTGCTAATAAAAATAAAAGCGGTAGGGATATGTGGTTCTGATATCCATATTTATCATGGAACTTCTCCAGTGGCAACTTATCCAAGAGTAATAGGTCATGAAATGGTTGGTGAGGTTATGAGTATTGGAGAGAATGTAAAAGATTTAGAGATTGGAGATAAAGTTGTTGTTGAACCAATGATTGCATGTGGTGAATGTTATGCATGTAAGTCAGGAAGGCCAAATGCATGTTCATCTCTTAAAGTTAGAGGTTGTCATGTAGATGGAGGATTTCAAGAATATTATGTAGCTCCTAGAAAAAATATATTTAAATTTGACAGTTCAATCTCTTGGGAAGAAGCAGCTATGATTGAACCATATACAATAGCTGATCAAATAACTTGGAGAGCGGATATAAGAAAAGGAGATTATGTTTTTATAATTGGTGCAGGGCCCATAGGTTTATGTGTTTTAGAGATGGCTAAATTAAAAGGTGGAATTTGTATTATTTCAGATTTTAATGAAAAAAGATTGAAAGTAGCTAAAGAGTTAGGAGCCGATTATGTAATTAATCCAAATTTAGAAGATCCTTTAACGAAAGTTAGAGAGATAACTAATGGAATGGGATCGAATGTAACAATAGATGCAGTTTGTTTACCAAAAACATTTGAACAAGCTATTGAAATAACATCTGTAGCTGGAAGAGTTATGTGTTTAGGATTTTCTAAAGATACTTCAGAGATAGCTCAATTGGGAATAACGATAAAAGAGTTAGATATTAGAGGGTCAAGACATCAGACATACAAGTTTGCACATATTGTAGAACTGTTTAATGAGAGGAAATTACAACCTAAAAAATTAATATCAAATATCATACCTTTTAAAAAGATTGATAAGGCGATAGATTTAATAGA
>NZ_DBGBQB010000109.1:0-7453 GCF_048470075.1 Cetobacterium sp.
ATCAAGATAAGTATATGTAAAACTATTGAAAAAATAAAAAATTTCATAACTCCTCCAAAAAATAAGTAATAAATCTATGGTAATTATAACAAAAAATATTTTAATTATCAAATTATTTATAAAAAAATACTTTGTATAAAAAATATATTGACTATTTAGTTTAAAATCAATATAATAATTTTGAAAATCAAAATATTTAAGTAATAGGAGGGAATAGATGATTGAGGTAATTAAAGCTGGAGGACCATTGATGGCTGTAATAATTTTCTTATCAGTGGCAGGTCTTAGTGTGATATTGGAGAGAGGATACTATTTCTTCAAAAATGAAAAAGATAACGGAGAGCTATTGATAAATCATTTAGAGAAATTTATAAAAAACAATGAAAGAGAGAGAGCTATAAGAGCTTGCGATTGTTTTAAAAATACATCGACTAAAGTTATGAAAACTATTTTAATAGAATACACTGGAGAAAAGATGAACTGTTGTACTTATGATTATTTAGAGGAAAAAGCAAGAGAGTGTGCCCTAAGAGAGATGCCAAAATTGGAAAAAAATATGTGGATTTTAGCTTTGGTAGCTAATGTGACACCGCTAGCAGGACTATTGGGAACAGTGACAGGAATGATAGGAGCTTTTACAGCTATGTCAAAACATGGTGCAGGAGATCCAACAGTTTTAGCTTTTGGTATTTCTCAGGCACTAATAACGACAGCTTCTGGATTAATAGTAGCTATACCTGCTCTAATATTTTATAATTTTTATCAAAAAAAGATTGAAAAAGCAATGGTTGATATGGAGAAGAATGTAGTGGAGTTTATAAATATTTTAAGAAAGATGTAGGGTACAGATATGTTTAAATCAAAGGGTTTTATGAATTACAAAAGAAAACAATTAGCGCCAGATTTAACACCACTGATTGATGTGGTATTTTTGCTATTAATATTTTTTATGGTAGCTACAACTTTCGACGATATGAAGGGAATGAAGATAGATCTACCTAAATCAGAGATTTCTGAAATAACAGAAACTATTGATAAAGTATCGATTTTAGTTGCAAATAGCGGAGAGTTAAAAATAAAAATAGATAGCAAAAAAGAGAGTGTTCTAATAGATATAAAAAAAGAAGAGCTACAGGATAAATTAAAAAATACACTTGAGTCAATGAAAAATAAAAGGGTGGCAATACTTGCAGATAGAGGGATTGACTACGGAGATGTAGTGGACATAATGTCAGATATAAAACTGGCAGGAGCACAAGCGATAGATATAGAGACTAAAGGGAAGTGATTAAATAATGAATTTTGAAACAAGATATAAGAGCCATCATAACTCAAGTGGATTAATAGGGAAATATTATCCTCAAAGAAGAGTTGCAGAGAATGAGTTTTTAAATAAGTTGAATGAAAAACCAAAGGATGTTCCAAGAGCAGTATATGTACATACACCATATTGTGATAAAATCTGCTCATTTTGTAATTTGAATAGAGAGCAGTTGAGTGGGAGTTTAGATTCCTATGCTGACTATCTTGTGAGTGAATTTGATAGATATGGACAATACAGATATTTTAAGGAAAAAAGTGTGGATGTTGTCTATTTTGGCGGAGGAACACCAACGGTTTATAAAAATGACCAGTTGGAAAAAGTGTTGCAGAGTGTCAATAGAAACATAAAATTTTCTAAAGGATATGAGTTTACTTTAGAGACAACGCTTCATAACTTAAATGATGAAAAGATAGAACTGATGAATAGATATGGAGTTAATAGACTATCTGTGGGGATTCAGAGTTTTTCAGATGATGGAAGAAAGTTTTACAATAGAACATACTCGAAAAATGAGACAATAGATAGGTTAGCTAAGTTAAAGGAAAAATTTAATGGAGAGGTATGCATAGATATTATTTATAACTATCCAAATCAAAGGGTAGAGGATGTAGTTGAGGATGCTAAAATCATAAAAAAACTTGATTTAGGAAGTGCAAGTTTTTACTCTTTAATGGTACATGAAGGGTCTACACTATCCCAGGATATAAAAGAGGAAAAGGTTAAAATTCAAGAGAATTTAAAAAAAGAGAGAGAGTTACACGATGCCTTTGTAAAGGAGTTAACAGCTGATAGTAACTACTATGTTTTAGAGTTAACAAAGATTGCAAAAAAGGGAAGAGATAGATATAAGTATATAAAAACTAGAAATTTTGGTGGAGATACATTTCCAATAGGAGTTGGAGCTGGTGGAAATGTTGATAATATATCGGTTTTTAGAATGAAAAAAGAGATGTCAATGTTTGTTGAGAAAAGTGAGTATGAACAAAGATTAGATAGATTTAGTGGATTATTCCAATTTCCACAGATAGAAAAAGATATGGTGGATGAAATTTTAAACTCTGAAGAAAAAGTAGTTTTTAAAGATTTAATCTCTGAATTGAAAGATAGCAAATTTATCTTAGAGAGTGATAAAGAGTATAGTTTGACAGAGGATGGCTTATTTTGGGGTAACAATATATCTAGAGAGATTTTAATTACAATAGTTGAAAAAACTCTAGGATTAACAAAAAAGTAATGAGAGGGATTAAAAAATTATGAACAAAAGAGTAGCAATATTTAGTTTAATAGTAACAGCTTTAAGTTATTCAAATGATGAGTTTTTTTATGAAGAAGCTAGCAAAGGTGTTAAATTAAACGAAAGTGTAATTTCAACCACTGGGTTTGAGACAGCACAAAGAAATATTACAAACATAGTGACAGTTATTACGGCTAAAGATATTGAGGAAAAGAACTATCAGTCTGTATCAGAAGCATTAAAAGATGTACCTAGTGTAAATTTGATAGGTGATCCAAAAGATCCAATAGTGGATATGAGAGGTCAAGGAAGTAAAGCAACAGCAAATGTACAGGTTTTAATAGATGGAGTAAGTGTGAATCTTTTAGATACATCCCATGCAAAAACTCCAATTAATACAGTACCAGTTGAAAATATTGAGAAAATTGAAGTTATTCCAGGTGGAGGAGCAATCCTTTATGGAAGTGGAACAAGAGGGGGAATAATTAATATAGTGACTAAGTCTGGAGCGGGGTACACAGGTGGTTCTGTTTCAGGAGAGTTAAACTCTTTTGGAGGAAAAAAGGGAGAGTTTTCCTATGGGACAACAATTGGAGATTTAGGTGTAAATGTTAATTATAATAAAAATAATTATAGAGGCTTTAGAGATGGAGATGAATCTGACTCAGAGTATTTTGAAGGAAGTTTAAAATATAAGATTGATGATAGACAAAATATCAGTTTAAAATATTCAAGATATAGTGATGATGCAACTTCTCCAAGAATGCTCACGAGAGAGAGATTATCAAATCCTAAAAGTAATGGTCTATTTGGAAAATATGATGAACTAATTGTGAATAATACAAAAAAAGATGAATTCACTGGAAAATATGAGTATATAATCAATGAAAAAATAACTTTAGATTTGGTTGGATTCTATCAAAAAACAGATATTTATAATAAAAATAACTATGAAAAAATGGGCTATAGCGTTAAAAACTATATGGACTATAGAGATGAAAAAGTTGGATTTAAGCCTAAACTAAAAATTTCATATGGAGAGGCAAGTAGTCTAATTTTAGGTTATGATTACATAAATAACAATCTAAAAAGAGATAGTCAAATGGATATGTTTAGTTCTGAAAAATATAGAAATGACTTAACTAAAGATATTCACAGTGTATTTGTTTTAAATAGAAATACAGTTGGAAAATTTGAGCTTACTCAAGGAATTAGATATGAATATGCAGACTATAAAACAGATAGATCATACACTAAAAACTCTATATCAAGTGGAGCGATAACAGCTGATACAACAATAAATAGAAAAACAACTATGGAAAATATGGCCTATGAATTAGTTGGAAACTATCTATATTCAGAAACTGGAAATATATATTTGAAAGGTGAGAAGGGATTTACTTCTCCAACACCATCGCAATTAGTGGATAAGATAGATGGGGCATACATAGATAATAGCTTAGATTCAGAGACATATGTAACATATGAAACTGGTTTTAAAGACTATATATTTGGAAGTTTTATAAGTGGAGCAATCTATTTGACTGAAACAAATGATGAGATTGCAACTGAAAACTACACAGGAATGAACTTTAGAAACTATAACATTGGAAAAACAAGAAGATATGGTTTGGAGTTAAATGCTGAACAGTACTTTGGAAAATTAACAGTTAGAGAGGGATATGCTCTTGTTAAAACAAAAATATTAAAGGATCAAGATAAAGCAATTGAGGGAAATGCAATAGCGGATGTTCCTACAAATAGATTCAATATAGCTTTAGATTATGAAATAACTTCAAAGATTAATATTATTTGGGATACTGTGTATTCATCAGGATATTACTTAAACAATGAGAATACAGAGGGGAAACAAAACGAGAACATTGTGACAAATTTAACATTAAACTATAGACCAATTGAGAATTTAAGAGTTTATACAGGAATTAATAATATATTTAATGAGAAATATTATAACTCTATAAGTTCAGATGGAAAAGAGTATAATCCAGCAGCAGAAAGAAGTTTCTATGCAGGGATTAAATATAACTTTTAAAAAAATAGGAGAATTAATATGAAAAAACATATATCGTTAATATTAATTCTGGTAATATTACTGACAGGAACACTTTCTATTGGATTAGGAAGTGTTCCTGTACCATTGGAACAACTATTTTCCATGGGTACAGCACCAGATTATATAAAAACAATAATTTATGATATAAGATTACCGAGAATAGTTATGGCGCTACTAATAGGAATGATGCTTTCATCAAGTGGAGTGGTAGTTCAAGCTGTATTTCAAAATCCTTTAGCGGATCCATATATAATAGGGATAGCAGCAAGTGCTACATTTGGAGCTGTAATAGCCTATGTATTCCAATTGCCAGATATTTTTTATGGTATTTTAGCATTTCTATCATGCTTAATAAGTACATTTATTATATTTAAACTATCAAATAGAAGTGGAAAGGTTGAGATAACTACTCTATTGATTGTGGGAATAGCTGTGTCAGCTTTTATAGGGGCTTTCACCTCTTTTGCTATGTACTTAATAGGGGAGGAATCATTTAAAATAACTATGTGGCTAATGGGATATCTAGGTGGAGCAACATGGACAAAAGTATCGCTTTTGATAGTTCCACTGATTTTCTCTTTAGTTTTTTTCTATCTACAGAGGAATCAATTGGATGCATTACTGTCTGGAGATGAAGAAGCAAACTCTTTAGGTGTGGATGTTCATACACTAAAAGCTAAAGTATTGACGGTATCAGCTTTGGTTGTAGCGTTTTCAGTTGCTTTTTCGGGAATGATTGGATTTGTTGGATTGATTATACCCCATTCAATAAGAATGTTGGTTGGACCATCAAACTCCAGATTGATTCCCAATGCAGCATTAGCAGGTGGATTTTTTCTATTGATATGTGACACAATAGGGAGATTACTTTTAGCTCCAGTGGAGATACCTATAGGAGTTGTTACAGCATTCTTTGGTGCACCATTCTTTTTATACTTGGCTTTTAAAGCTAGAGGAGGAAACTAATGGGAGTTAGAGTAAAGAATCTTTCATTTTCATATGGGGATAAAGAGATTCTAAAAAAAATAAAGGTTGATATAGCAAAAGGAAAAATGACAGGAATACTGGGACCAAATGGGTGTGGGAAATCAACTTTTTTAAAAAATATATTGGGATACTTAAATCCAAATGAGGGAGAGATAGTTTTTAATGGAAGAGATACGAAGGCATTAGATAAAAAAGATAGAGCCAAACTAGTTTCTCTAGTTCCTCAAAAATCAAATTTAATGACAAATATGTCAGTGAAGGATTTTGTATTAATGGGAAGGTTACCTCATTTGAAATCAAGTTGGGCAGGATACTCTTTTGATGATAGACAAAAAGTTGAGGAGAATTTAAAATTCTTAGGATTGGAAAAATTTTCTGAAAGAGTAGCTATTAGTCTTTCAGGAGGAGAGTTTCAAAGAGTTTTATTAGCTAGAGCTTTAACACAGGATCCAGAGATATTACTATTGGATGAACCAACTTCAGCTTTGGATTTAAATCATGCAGTTGAGCTATTAAATAAGGTAAAGAGCTTAGTTATAGAGAAATCTCTAACAGGAGTAGCTGTTTTACATGATCTGAACTTAGCTGCTATGTTTTGTGATGAGATTATAATGATGAAAGATGGAGAGATAAAGTATCAAGGAACACCGATAGAGGTTTTAACAGAGGAAAATTTGCAAAAAGTTTATAATTTAAAAGCTAGAGTTATAAGGGATGAGAGTGGAGTTCCATATATTATTCCACTGGTATAGGAGGAGATATGAAAAGAGTAATAACTTTAATTTTTACTATTTTAGCAAGTAATTTAGCCTATGCTTTAAAAGTAGAAAATGGTTTTATTGTAGATTCAAGAGGAAATAAAGTCGAGGAAAGAGAGTACAAAAGAGTGTTAATATTGGATCCAGCTGCAGTGGAATCCTTCTATTTAATGGGAGGAGAAAAAAACATTGTTGCAATAGCGGATACAGCAAAAAATCCAATTTGGCCACAGGAAAAAACAAAGAGTTTACCTAAGGCTGGAACAATAATGAAACCTTCAATAGAGCAAGTTTTAATGTATAATCCAGATCTAGTTATATTGAACACTATGTCTGAAAGTTTTGGAGAGAGTTTAAAGGCTAGAAACTTGAACTTTCTAATTAATGAAGGTAACTCTTTTGAACAGATTTTAGATAATTTAGAGGTATACGGAATCGTAACAGGGAAGAGAGAGAGTGCCTCTAAGTTAGTAAAAGATTATAGTTTTAAACTAAAAGATATAAAGGAAAAAATAGCTGAAAAACCTTTAAATATAAAGGGGGGATTTTTATTTTCAACATCTCCAATGATGGTATTTAGTCCAAACTCATTACCTGGGGAGATATTTGATACACTGGGAATTGAGAATATAGCAAAGGGATTACCTGGAGGAAGACCTATAGTATCCCCTGAGTTTTTATTAGCAGAAAATCCGGACCTATTGGTAGGCTCAATGGCTATAAAAAATAAGAGTGATATATTGAATAGTAATCCAATTGTAAAGCAAACAAAAGCAGGAAAAAAAGGGAACATCATGATAATAGATTCAGATAAAATTTTAAGAGGAACTCCTAGA
Organism: Cetobacterium sp.; assembly: GCF_048470075.1. Taxonomy (GTDB): domain Bacteria; phylum Fusobacteriota; class Fusobacteriia; order Fusobacteriales; family Fusobacteriaceae; genus Cetobacterium_A. Next base: position 7,214 of record NZ_DBGBQB010000109.1, read on the forward strand.
GTGATAGATGCTTTAGAGGAGTTATATCAGGAGCTATCAAATGTTAAATAGTGTTTTAAAATACTATTTAAAAGAGAGAAAACTGCTAACTTATTTTATAGTTAGCAGTTTTTTTGTAACTATAGTTGACCTATATGGACCTATAGTAGTTCAAAACTTGATTGATAAATCAATTCCCAATAAGAATATAAAAGAGTTTTTTATATTTTCTGCTTTTTTATTATTGCTTTATATTGTAAG
>NZ_DBGBQB010000110.1:0-9262 GCF_048470075.1 Cetobacterium sp.
AACTATCTTCATTTTACAGAATTGAAATCTATAGAGTTTTTAAAAAGATTTAAAAATATAGAGGTTAAATTTTTTGATAGTGACAAGATGGAAGGGTTTCATACTAAGGGGTATATATTTGAGTATGAAAACTATTATAAAGCTATAATAGGATCTTCTAACCTTACTAAAAGTGGACTTAAAAGTAATATAGAGTGGAATACAGCAGTTACTACAGAGAAAAATAGTGACTTTATAAAAGGGATTTTAAATGAGTTTAATTATCTTTGGGGAAAAGGTGTTGAAAATGTAAATTCATATATAGTTTCATACGTAAAAAAAGAGGAGATAGTTGTAAGAAAAAAAGTTAGAGATGAATATTTTTTAGCAGCAGAGGATCATGAGTTTGGAATCTATAAAGAGTCAGATATAAAACCAAACTATATGCAGGAGACAGCTTTAAAAAACTTAGAAACAACTAGAATGTATGGAGAGACAAGAGCTCTTTGTATTGCAGCTACAGGAACAGGAAAAACATACTTAGGTGCCTTTGATGTAAAGGTATTTAAAGCTAAAAGATTACTTTTTATAGTTCATAATGAAGAGATATTAAAATCTGCTATGGAAACTTTTAAAAATATTTTACCTGAAAAAACTATGGGCTTTTTTACAGGAAATAAAAAAAATACAGATAGAGATTATATTTTTTCCACTATACAAAGCTTAAACAATAGATACCAAGAGTTTAGAGAGGATGAGTTTGATTATATAATAGTGGATGAAGCACATCATATAACTGCTAAAAGTTATGAAAAGGTTATAGATTATTTTAAACCTAAGTTTTTACTAGGATTAACAGCTACACCTGAAAGATGTGATGGTGGAAATATATATGAGATTTTTCATATGAATGTACCTGTAGAGATTCGTTTACAAGAGGCACTAGATAGGGAGCTTGTGACACCATTTCACTATTATGGAGTAAAGGATATATCAGATGTAAATTTAGAGGGTATTGATTTAAATGATATTTCTGCAGTAGCTAAAGCATTGAGTTTAGAAAAAAGAGTGGATTTTATTATAAAGAAAATGAATTTTTATGGATATAGTGGAGAGAGAAGAAAGACTATAGGATTTTGTATATCTATTGAGCACTGTAAATATATGGAAGTTGAATTTAAAAAAAGAGGAATAAAAGCAATAAGTGTAACTAGTGAAAAAAATTCAAATGAATTAAAAGAGGATATAATAAAAAAATTCAAAGAGACAGAGGATTTAGAAGTTATATTTACAGTTAATATTTTTAATGAAGGAATAGATATTCCATGTATAAATAGTATTTTAATGTTAAGACCAACAGCATCACCGATTATATTTACACAGCAGTTGGGAAGAGGACTAAGACACTATGAAAACAAGGAGTTTTTAACAGTTATAGATTTTATAGGAAACCATTCTAGAGCTTTTTTAATTGCCTTGGCACTTATGGGAAGAAAAGGTTATGATAAAGAGAGTATAAAAATAGCTGTAAAAAGGGATTTTGATAATCTTTCCAAATCTATTCATGTGAAGATGGAAGAGATTTGTAAAAAAGAGATATTGAAACAACTAGATAATGAAAACTTTAATAGTTTAAAGTATTTAAAGGCTGAATATGATGAGTTTAAAGATTATTTAAAGGGAAAAGTTCCAAGACCATTAGATTTTATTGAGTATGAAGATGCTCCTAATTTTTATAAATATGTGAGACTTCAAAAATCATATTTAGATTTTTTAGATAAAGTAAAGGATAATCTGTTTTCATTAAACGAAGAAGAAAAAGTAGTTATTCGTGAAATAGAGAGATTTTTACCTATAAAAAGAGTGTATGAGTTTGCAATAATTCGTGAATTAGTAGCAAAGAATTATGGACTATCCAAAAATAGGATTTTAGGAGTAGTTGGAAAATATATTGAGATATCTGATGTTAAGCATACTCTTGATACTATAGACCATGCTATGAGATATTTAAATGGAGATTATTATGATTCTCAAGATTTGAAAAGATGTGGGAAACTTTTTCAAGTCTCTGGTGAAACTATAGAGAAAACAGAACTATTAAACAAAGTTTTAAAAAATAAAGATGTAAAGGATTATATTTTAGAAGTTTTAGATTATGGACTTTTAAAATATAAAGAAAGCTTTGGAACAGAAGATTATGGTTTTCCATTTTTAAAGTTATATGAAAACTATTTTATGAAAGATGTAGCATTAATTTGTAATTATCAAATGAAACATAGTTCTGTTAGAGGAACTGGGTTATTTGCAAATGGAAATAATTATTTTTTATTTGTGGATTTACATAAAGGTGCAGATGTTAAGGAGAGCATAAAATATAATGATAAAATATTAGATAGATATAATTTTCAATGGGAAAGCCCAAATACCACAAGAGTTGGAAGTGAAAGAGGACAAAATATAGTTAAAAATAAAGAACGTGGTATAAATTTACATATTTTTGTAAGAAAATACAAAGAGGTTGATGGTGTAGTTCAACCATATATCTATATAGGAAAAGGGGATTGTGTAGACTACAAGGATGAAAAACCGATAACTACAACCTTAAGGTTAGAGAATCCACTTTCTAAAGAGATATATATCGAACTTACTGAAAGAGTAGAAAAAATGCTACAAGTAGCAGAAGTAGGAGAGGGAAAAAGAGAGTTAATCTAAGGAGGAATTAAGTTGAAAGATGATGTAATTATTAATAAAATTGAAACTATAAAAAGATGTATAAAGAGAATAGAAGAGGAGTATGCAAATAAACCAAGTAATCTAGAAAATTATACAAAACAAGATTCTATAATTTTAAATTTACAAAGAATGTGTGAAGCAACGTTAGATTTAGGGCTTCATTACATAAAAATAAAGAAATTAGAAATTCCTCAAACAAGCAAACAGATATTTGAAGTTTTAGAAAAAAATGGAGTTATTGATAAAAAAACATCAGTAAATATGCAAGGGATGGTAGGATTTAGAAATATAGCTGTCCATGATTATCAAAGCTTAAATATAGAGATATTACAGAAAATAATAGAAAAACATTTAGGAGATTCTTTAATTATTGCTAAAAAAATATTGGAGGATTAATTATGGATGAAATTATTTTAAAAAGCATAATTGAATGCTTAAAGGACTTTGAATGTAAAGTGATATATATATTTGGTTCATATGCCATAGGTAAAGTTAATGAAGAGAGTGATATTGATATAGCTTTTTTATCAGATAAAAAAATAGAAAAATATGATATTTTTATAAAAGCTCAAGAAATATCGAGTAAAGTTAATAGAGAAATAGATTTAATAGATTTGAAAGATTCAACAACAGTTTTCCAAAATCAAGTTGTTAGAAATGGCGTAGTTATCTTAGATAAAGAACCAATTGAAAGAGAAAAATTTGAAATTGTAGTTTTAAAAAAGTATATGGAATTGAATGAATTAAGAAAAGAACTATTAGATGACTATTCGGAAAATTTAGAAGAATTTATTAGAAGTAGGAGAAATTAATGAAAAAAATTATTGAGGTAGTAGGAGCTATTTTAGAAAATCCAAATGGTGATATATTTTGTGCTATGAGGCCAAAGGATAAAACTTTCCCAGGGATGTGGGAGTTCCCAGGTGGTAAAATTGAGGAGGGTGAGGAACCTAAAAGAGCTTTGGAAAGAGAGATTAAAGAGGAGTTAAATATAGATATAAGAGCAGATAAAGTTTTTGACGAAGTTCAAAAAGAGTATGAAGAGTTTATTATAAAATTATCTACTTATAACTGTACAGTTTTAGATTTCTCAGAGTTTAAATTGGTAGAGCACCAAGAGTTTAAATGGATAAAAAAAGAGTCATTAATGACTTTAGATTGGGTTCCAACAGATATTCCAACTGTAGAGAAGTTAATAAAACTATAAGAAAAAAAGAGCTAGTAAACTAGCTCTTTTTCATATAATAAAGCTCTTGATATTAAATTAATCTTATTTGTATAAGTTAAAAAGTTTAGATTATGCAACTAATTCTATTTGATTTCCATCTGGATCAAGAATGCAACTTTCGTAATATCCATCTCCTGTTGTTCTTGGTCCACTTAAAAGAGTATATCCATCTTTAACAAGTCTATTTGTAAGAGAATCTACAGTCTCCTTATTTCCCAAAGAAAAAGCTAGATGTATAAAACCACAGAACGGAGAGATCGATTCATTAATATTTAAATTAGGCCTTGTCATTATTTCTAATCTTGCTCCATTTTCAAAACTTAAAAAATATGTTTCTAATCCTGTTTTTTGATTGTGATATTTATTATTTGAGGTTGCAGAAAAGTATTTCTCATAAAAATCTTTTAATCTCTCCAAATCATTTGTGTAAATAGCAATATGATTTATTATCATGATATTCCCCCTGAAAACATTTTTCTAATTTAATCATATTTTTATTAGAAATACAATAGTTGAAAAAATTATTTACTTTTTAAATTACTTCGAATCTCTCTTATTTTATAACAAAGAATTATAGTTGAAGCCACAGCAACAATGGAGTTAGCAATTATAATAGGTAAATCATTTAGATAAAAACCATATAAAACCCAAAGTAAAACTCCAGTTACAAATAAAATATACATAGTTAATGATATACTTTTTGTATCTTTACTTTTTGTAACCTGTATAACTTGAGGAAAAAAGGCGATAGTAGTCAGTGTAGCCGCTATTATACCGATTATTCTCATCTATAGTTCATCCCCATTTGAAGAGATAACATTTTTATACCAGTTAAATGATTTTTTCTTAGATCTTTTTAAAGTTCCATCTCCATTATCATCTTTATCAACATAGATAAATCCATATCTTTTACTCATTTGACCAGTTCCAGCACTGACTAGGTCTATACATCCCCAAGGGGTATATCCTAGAAGTTCAACGCCATCTTTAACCCCCTCTTTCATCTGCTCAATATGCTGTCTTAGATACTCAATACGATAATCATCCTTTATGTTTCCATCAGTTTCAACTTTATCAACAGCCCCAAGTCCATTTTCTACAATAAAAAGTGGCTTATTATATCTATCATAAAGTTCATTCATAGTTATTCTAAGACCCACTGGATCAATAGTCCATCCCCATTCAGATTCTTTTAAGTATGGATTTGTTAAAGAGGCAAAGGCATTACCGTCTCTAACATCTTTCATAACTTTAGGATCTGCACTTCTAAGTCTACTAGAATAATAACTAAATCCAATGTAATCAACGGTATGTTCTTTTAATATTTTTTTCTCCTCCGCTGTAATATCCAATGAAACTCCAATCTCTTCTAGCATTCTTTTTGAATAGGATGGATACTCCCCCTTAGATTGTATATCTATAAAGAAATAGTTCTCTCTATTAGCAGCCTGTGCAGCTAAGATATCCACTGGGTTACAGGTATTGGGATAGACAGTTCCCGCAGCTAACATACATCCAATCATGTTATTAGAATCAATTTCATGTCCAATTTTTGTGGCTAAAGCACTTGCAACAAGCTGATGATGGGCGCTTTGATACATAATTTGTTTTTTGTTCTCACCCTCTTCAAAAACAAGACCACCACCAAAAGATGGGATATGTAAAATGATATTTATCTCATTAAATGTCATCCAATATTTTACTTTACCCTTGTATCTTTTAAAAAGAACTTCACAATATCTAGTATAAAAATCGATTAACCTTTTATCTTTCCAACCACCATATTTCTTAGTAAGTTCTAAAGGTGTATCAAAATGATTTATAGTTATAATGGGTTCTATATTATTTTGAATAAGCTCATCAATTAAAGCATCATAGAATTTTAATCCCTCTTCATTAGGTTCTAAATCATCACCATTTGGAAAAATCCTAGCCCAACATATAGATGTTCTTAAACATTTGAATCCCATCTCTTTAAATAGCTTTATATCCTCTTTAAACTTATGAAAAAAATCTATTGAAATATGTGAGGGATAATATCCATAATCTGTATTCATAGCTTTTTTTACATCCTCTAGAGCCTGTGCTCTTAACTTTGGTCCACCAGGTAAAATATCAACTGGTGATAGACCTTTTCCCCCATCTAGATATGCACCTTCACACTGATTAGCAGCAATAGCTCCTCCCCATAAAAAATCTTTAGGTAAAGTATTTTTCATTTTTTCCCTCCTAACTTATTAATATTTATATCTTTCAATTGAGTTATGAAATTGAGGTAAATAATCCCAGTTTTCCCTAATAATCTCATCTAATATAGTTTTAGCGACAGCTCCACTTGTAACTAAAGGATTTACAGTTAAAGCTTGTAATGCTTTTCCATAGTTTCCTGTAACAGCAGCCTCAATTGTAAGTTGTTCAAAATTTTTCATAAGTTGTAGAATTCCTCTAGCTTCTATTGGCATAGGTTTTTGTGGATATGGTTTAACGCCATCTCTATATACTTTGGCTGAAACTTCAACGGCACACCCATCAGGTAAACAATCAATAAGACCATCTTTATTCTCAGTTGAAACAACGATAGTTGTACCCTTGTCATTGTATATTGAATTTATAAGTTCACACGCAGCATCAGAGTAGTATTGCCCACCTCTTTGTTCCAACTGCTTTGGTTTTACCTTTAAATTTGGGTCTTTATATAATTCAAATAGTTCATTCTCTACCTTTTTAACCTGTTCTCCACGAGTACCCTTTCCACTTCTAATCTCCTCTAATTGATCAGCCAACATCTCATCAGTTAGATAATAGTATTTATGATATGCACAAGGAATCATCTTTAAATCCATAATCTGCTCTCTTATCCAAGGTTTCCCATGTCTTAAGTTAGCTGGAAGGTTCTCAATATCAGTTAGTATCTTAGATAGAGCCTCCTCTGTTCTATCCACACCATTATGAATAACCTGTCTTCCCCAGAAGAAGTGGTTTAATCCTCCACAGATAAGTTCAATCTCATTATCAGGAACTTGTAGAGCATCAGTAACTGATTTTCTAACACCAATAGGCACATTGCAAAGACCAGCAACCTTGATATTAGGATAGTATTTTAAAACTGATTCAGTTACCATACCACTGGGATTTGTAAAGTTTACAAGCCAAGCTTCAGGGCAAAGTTCAGTCATATCTTTGCATATATCTAAAATAACTGGAATAGTTCTAAGAGCTTTTGCAAAGCCACCAGCTCCATTTGTTTCCTGTCCAATCATTCCATATCTTAAAGGTATTTTTTCATCTCTTATTCTAGCGGCTAAAAGACCAACTCTAAATTGAGTAGTTACAAAATCAGCGTCTTTAAGAGCTTCCCTTCTATCTAAAGTTAAATAGATTTTCATTTTATCCTCTAAACCAGCTTCTTTTACCATTCTTTTAGCTAGACTTCCAACTATCTCTAGCTTCTCTTTTCCATCCTCAATATCAACTAACCATAACTCCTTAATAGGTAATTCATGATATCTTTTAATAAATCCTTCAACAATCTCAGGTGTATAAGATGATCCTCCACCAATTGTAACTATTTTAACAGGTTTTTTCATAATATATCCTCCCTCAAATTAAATCTCTTCTAGTAATGATTCTAAACTATCCTCTTTTTTAACTTCACTTTCATCAGCTGCTAATTGAGCATCATAGATTTTAAAGAATGGATAGAAAATAACTGTTGATAAAATAATACTGAAAATATTAAGTAAAACTACAGATACAGAGAAACCAGATGCCAAGAATCCAGCTATAATAGGTGGCGTAGTCCAAGGGACTATGACAAAAGGTATTTTTACTAAATCCCATTTCATTAAAAACCAACTGATAATTGTTATTAAAACTGGATTTAGTATAAAAGGAACTATAAGTAATGGGTTCATAACTATAGGAGTTCCAAAAATAACTGGTTCATTAATATTAAATAGAGATGGCGTTATAGATAGTTTTCCAACCTCTTTTAACTGTTTAGAACGAGCTCTAAAAAGCATAAGTAAAACAAATCCAATTGTAGATCCACTTCCACCAATTTTAATTGTCATATCTGTAAAAGCGGCACTTGAAATAATATAGCCATTAGAGTATATATTTTCAATACCTTGGGCAGCAAGAGCTGCGTTATGAAGAGTATTCTCAAGCCATATAGGATCCATTATTCCTCCTACAATAGTAGCTCCATGTATTCCAGCACACCAAAGAACAGTTGTTAATAAAACTGCTGTAAGTTGACCAACTAATGAAGTACTTGCAAATCTTAGTGGAGTACCTACAATGATATTTACAGCATCGTGAAAGTTAGCAAAGCTTGTATTAGCTAAAATAGCTGTAACAACTCCCCAGAAACTGATAACAATAACACCAGGGATTAATGACATAAAAGTTTTTGAAATAGCAGGTGGTACACTTTCAGGAAGAGTTATAACTAACCCTTTTTTTAGTACCTTATTGACAAATTCAACACTAACAAGACCAATAATAACACCTGTAAATAAGCTTTTAGCTCCTAAATACCCCATACTAATGTTTCCATCAATAGCTGAAGGAATCATAGTTACAAAGAAACTTGAAACAGCTATTATTGCATTTGATAGAGCAAGTTCATGCAATCCATACCCAACAGTCAGTCTATATGCAACTGCCAAACATGCAACCATACCTACGATACCAAAACAAGCATCAGATATAAAAGAAAGATATCTTCCTATTCCGCTACTGGCTATAAAATCGGAATATCCGGGAATGGGTAAAAAACTTAAAATAAGAAAAAGTGATCCCACAATAGTTAAAGGCATTGTGGCAACTACACCATCTTTAATAGCTACAACATGTCGTTGAGCTGCTATTTTATTTGCCGTAGGTATAAAATGTTTATTTAAAAATATATTGAAACCTTCGAATAACTTCATATATATCCCCCCTAATATTATTCATTTGCTTTTTTAAACTCTTTTATAGCTAAAATTGCATCTTTTAAAACACCTAATCCATCCATCATTCCATATTTTTGTGTATTTATAGTAACCACAGGGAATCTTCCATCGGCAAGTTCAATCATTTTACTCTCTAAAAATTTTATCTGTGGTCCTAATAGTAGTATATTTATATCATTGAAGTAACTTGGAGCTTGAATTTCAGGAACTGCTTTTATATCTGCTTCTAACTTATGTTCTGCCGCAATTTTTTTCATTTTATTAACCAATAGACTTGTTGACATTCCAGCATTACATGCCAATAAAATTTTAATCATAATTAATTACCTCCGATATTTTTTATTTTTGTTCTGTTCTTAGT
>NZ_DBGBQB010000111.1:0-2105 GCF_048470075.1 Cetobacterium sp.
GTTAAAAAATAATGTAGTAAGACAATAGTGATATTTTTATTGAGTGGAGGTGTTTTTATGTTAGATGGAATAAGCAAAAAAGCTACAGATTTAGACTATGCAATTCAAAGTTTAAAAGAGGAGTTGCAAGCAGTGGATGACTATAATCAAAGAGCAGAGATGGCAGAAGATCCAGAACTTAAAGAAATAATGATTCATAATAGAAATGAGGAGATGGAACATGCTTCTATGATTGTGGAATGGATGCGAAGAAATCAATTTGAATTTGGAAAAGAGTTAGAGGATTATATGTTTAAACAGGGAAAAATTATTGGAATAGAAGCGCAGTTAATGGGAAGAGATGGAGCAACTGGTGAAATATCAAAAGATGTAAAATACAATGGAGTTAAATCGTTAAATATTGGTTCATTAAAAGGATAGGAGGGATAACTATGGATTTTTTGAAAAAAGAATTAGCACCAATAAGTGAGCATGTGTGGAAAGAGATTGAAGATAGAGCTAGAGAGGTTTTAACAACTCAGCTATCAGCGAGAAGATTTGTAAGAGTAACTGGCCCTGTGGGAAAAGAGAGAGGTGGAGTGAATACAGGTAGATTATCTATCCATAAAAAAGATGATTTAAAGTATGGAGTATATCAAACACAACCCTTTGTTGAAAATAGAATAACATTTAAATTGAGTAGATGGGAACTTGATAATTTTGAAAGAGGAGCTAGAGATATAGATTATAAAAATTTGGATGAGGCTTTGAAGAAAGCGGCAAAATTTGAGGAGGAAGCGATATACTTTGGATTGGATGAAGCTTGTATTCTAGGATTGTTTAAAGATGAAAAACAGACAATTGAATTTGGAAAAACAGAGCAAGAAACAATAAAAAATCTTATGTATGGAGTTTCAAAACTTAGAAATACAGGGTTTAGTAAAGGACCTTATGCGCTAGTTGTAGGACTTGAAAAATTTATATATCTAAATATGATAAATTTAAATGACTCTTTAGCAAAAAGATTGGAGAAAATACTGGGAATGCCAATAATCGTTTCAAACAATATAACAGGTGGATTATTAGTTCCTTATGACAATGAAAATATTGAACTTGTTTTAGGAGAGGATTTTTCACTGGGATATCAAGGACATACAAATGAAGAGGTAGAGCTATTTGTAACAGAGACATTTACATTTAGAGTGTTGGATGACACAAGAGTTATAACTTATAAATAATAGGATAAAAAAAGGGATAACCTGTGGGTTATCCCTTTTTTTATAATTAAAGTGCTTTTTACCAGATATTAAATCTGTAACCAACTGATAGAGTAACTCTCTCATAGTCGTTATCAAATTTATCGCTATCTTTTTCACCATTTACTTTAGTTTTAGCATAGTTAGCTCCATATAGAACATCTACGTTAAAGTCCTCATATTGAACTCCAACACCAGCTGCCCAATATAATCCATCGTCAACTTTTGTTCCATAGCTATAGTTAGATCCATCAACATCTTTTGAGTTGAAGTTAAATGAGTAACCAACGTTAGCTTTAATGTATGGAGTAGCAGCCCAATCCCAATAGTTAATATCATATCTACCAGTTACATATAATGGAACTGAAGAGAACTCTGCTCCAGAAACACCATCAGTAGATTTTCTTTTCATATGGTGCTGATAAGCAACTCCAAGACCTAAATCGAAATAATCCCAAGATTTGTAAGCTTCAATAGCTATCTCTCCACCAAAGTCTTTAGTTTTTTTAGAAAGGTCAGTGTCATATTTTTCATGTCTGTTGAAGTTTCCATATTCACTCCAGAAATCCCAACCAGCTCTTAAGTTAATGAATCCCCAAGGGTTTTCAACAACTGGGGCTACAACTACCTCCTCGATTACAACTGGCTCAGCTACAACCTCTTTAGAACTTGTAACAGGAGCAGCTACCTCTTTTGCTTGTGCAACAGCAGCAAAAGCAAATAAAGAACATGCTAAAAGTGTTAATTTTTTCATAAAAATAACCTCCTCGTCTTAATTAATCTCCTTAAATTAAAATAGAATTGATGTTACTTCACTATTCTGTAACATATATACTCCAAAAAATTATTTTTCTTTTTTTTTGAGTAATA
>NZ_DBGBQB010000112.1:0-3289 GCF_048470075.1 Cetobacterium sp.
AGATTTAAAGTCAGTAAACTGTTTTACTTTTAAGAGATTTAAAATGTTTTTTAAGAAAATGATTGAAAGTTTTAAAATTATTCAAAGGTGATTAAGTATTTAAGTAGAGGGATTTGTGATGGTTGCCCTCTGCTTTTTTAATATCTATTTATAAAAGCGTTTAGCATTTTTTCTTTAAATATTCAAAAAAAATGGATATTTTTCACAAGGATATTGAAGTTTTTATACAAATATGGTATCATTAAATTAAAAAGTTTACTCATATATTTTGATAATATGGTTCAAAAGTTTCTACGTCCTAACCTTAAATATGGACGCTATGGGGAGAGCTTATACTTATAAATTCTCTTAAAATATTGCAATATGTTTTAGGTTCAGTTTAAGTGTAAATTCTATCCCAGATAGAGTTTACACTTTTTTTTATTAAAAAAATGGAGGTTTTTTGTGAAACAAACTTTAATAAAAAATGCATATGTGATATCTATGAATGCTAAAAGAGAGGTCTATAACAATGGCTCAATTTTAATTGAAGGGGATTCAATTAAAGCTATCGGTAAGATAGATGAGGAGCTTCTTTCAGAAAATATAGAGATTATAGATGCAAAAGGAAAAATTGTCCTACCTGGACTGATTAATACTCATGTACACCTATCACAACAACTAGGAAGAGGAATAGCTGATGATGTGGATCTTTTAACTTGGTTAAGAGAGAGGGTTTGGCCATATGAGAGCAGTTTTGATTATGAAGCCTCACTGGTATCTTCTACTGCTTGTTGTATAGAGATGATAAAATCTGGAGTTACAACATTTTTGGAGTCAGGTGGACAATATGTAGAAGCTATGGTAGAAGCGGTAAAAAATACTGGTATGAGAGCTGCACTATCAAAGTCGGTTATGGATGAGGGGATTGGTTTACCAAATAACTGGATAAAAACAGCTGATGAGGAGATTGAGACTCAAAAAGAGCTGTATGATAAATATAACAATACAGCAGATGGAAGAGTTAAGATTTGGTTTGGGCTAAGAACTATTTTCAATAACTCCGATGAGCTAATACTAAAGACTAAAAAAATAGCTGATGAGTTAAAAACAGGAATTCATATGCATATAGCAGAGATAGCTGCAGAAAATGATTATGTTAAATCAAATAGAGGGAATTCAACAGTTGAACACCTGCATAAATTAGGAGCTTTAGGTCCAAATTTATTGGCAGTTCACACTGTTTGGTTAACAGATAGAGAGATAGATCTATTTAGATTATATGATGTAAAAGTATCTCATAACCCAGCAGCAGCAATGAAGGTTGTACTTGGATTTGCAAGAATACCAGAGATGTTAGAAAAGGGCATAAGTGTTTCAATAGGTACTGATGGAGCTCCGTCAAATAATAGAATGGATATGATGAGAGAGATGTATTTAACATCTTTAATCCACAAGGGAAGAACATTGAATCCAAAAATTGTTCCAGCTGAACAGATACTTGAGATGGCAACTATCAATGGAGCTAAATGCGCAATGTTAGAGAATGAGATAGGAAGTTTGGAAGTGGGGAAAAAAGCAGATTTAATTATTTTAAACCCAAATACACTTCATTCTATACCACTTCATGATCCAATAGCCAATATAGTTTATACAATGTCTAGTGAAAATGTGGAATCGACAATGTGTAATGGACAATGGTTAATGAAAAATAGAGAGATTTTAGTTTTAAATGAAAATGAATTAATTGAAAAAGTAAAGGAAAAATCTGAAGAGATAAAAAATAGAGCAAACATAGTTTTACCAAATAGATTTCCTGTAATAGATATAATATAAGTGGAGGAATATAAAGTGGAAAAAATAGTATCAAGAAATACATCATCAGATATATTGGAAAAAATATTTAAAATTGAGGAGAGGGGAAGCTCTATAAGAACAGAGGTTTTAGGCGGACTTACTACCTTTTTAACAATGGCCTATATAGTTTTTGTAAATCCAGCAATTCTTTCTGCAACAGGGATGGATAAAGGGGCACTTATAACTGTAACTTGCTTGGCCACAGCTATTGGAACAGGAATAGCTGCACTTTGGGCAAATGCACCGTTCGCTTTAGCGCCAGGAATGGGATTAAATGCCTTTTTTACATATACCTTAGTTTTAGGACAAGGTGTTTCTTGGGAGGATGCGCTGGGAGTTGTTTTTATCTCTGGATTATTCTTTTTAATTATGACACTAGGGGGAATTAGAGAGAGAATTGCAAATGCTATTCCAAGTGTAGTTTCAACAGCAGCTACTTCAGGTATAGGACTTTTTATAGCTTTTATAGGCTTAAAAAATATGGGTATAATAGTTGCAAATGAGGCCACTTTTGTAGGCTTAGGAGATTTCTCAATGCCAACTGTATTGGGGATTTTAGGATTGGCAATTATGGTTATATGTGAGATAAAAAAGGTGAGAGGTGGAATTTTAATAAGTATTGCACTGACAACAATTATTGGAATGTTCTTTGGAATTGTAGAGGTTCCAAAAGCAATTATTTCAATGCCTCCATCAATAGAACCAATCTTTATGAAAGTAAATATATTGGGAGCATTAAAAATCTCATTGATTGGTTCAATATTTTCATTTATGTTTATAGATCTATTTGATTCTCTTGGATTTATGATGGCATGTTACAAAAATATGGGCTTAGTACAGGGTGAAGAGGGTGCTAAGGGGTTAAAAAGAATGTTACAAGTGGACGTTTCATCAACATTGATTGGAGCAGTTTTAGGTACGAGTACAGTGACATCTTTTGCTGAATCAGCAGCTGGAATCTCAGCAGGAGCAAGAACAGGTCTAGCCTCTCTAGTAACAAGTGGACTATTTTTATTGGCACTGCTATTTACACCACTGGTAGGGGTAGTACCAGGATATGCCTCAGCACCAGCACTTGTACTTGTGGGTGTATTTATGTTTAAATCAATTGGAAATATAGATTTTACAGATATGAAATTAGCAGTTCCAGCATTTATAACAATTGTGATGATGCCTTTAACATATAGTATCAGTATAGGGTTGAGTTTCGGATTTGTTGCCTATATAATAACTCATATATCAGCAGGAGAGATAAAGAAAATAAATTTAACTCTATGGGTAATTGGAGCACTATCTGTTTTAAATTTACTTGTGTGAACTACCACCGTCCTAATAGAGGGCGGGGCTTCGTGGGAAGTATCTGACTCATGTCAGATATATTAATCACGCTCTGCGGGTAGTTCCTACCCTGAATATATTACAAATTTCATAGTTTTTAAAACATATGTCTGAT
>NZ_DBGBQB010000113.1:0-8809 GCF_048470075.1 Cetobacterium sp.
GGATTTCTTAGTTAGAAATGCTGGATATCCAACAAGAAGAGAGTTAGCCAAACTGTTGATGAAAGATATGAAAGAAAATATAAAAGGTTATATAAGAGATGAGAACTCTTTGTTTCAAGTTAGCCAAGTATATTTAGATGGAGTTGTTAGCAGTAGAAGTTCATTATTGAAAAAAATCAAAAATTTGTACGAAACAAACAGAGAAACTGCAGAGGTACTAAATATTTTCTCTGAAAGTAATAAGATTAATGCTGTTTTTTCAACAGATTATGATATAGTTTTAGACGATATAAACTGTAATAAAGTAGTTAAGATACTGCCTACAGACGAAGAGTGTGTAATAGCATCCAACGGAGAGGTTAAACATTATAAGATTCTTGGAGATGTAAATAGACATGAAAAGATTTTTGTTTCTATCCAAGACTTTAGAAAGTTAAAAGTTTTAGATTTCTACAAAAACTTTTTTAAAAGTATTAAAGAAGATATAGAGAATTATCCGACGCTAATTTTAGGATTAGACTTGAATAACTCAGATTTTATAGATATGTTAGAGGTTGTGCTATCAGGGGTAAAGACAAAGGATGTTATCTACGCTGTTAGCAATTCAAATGTTTTAAAAACAAAGACAATTGAAAGATTGAATGAGCTTGGAATAAAACTGCTACCTCACAGTGAGGAGGAGTTCTTTAAAGAGTTAAAGGGATACCTATGCTCAATACCAATGGATGATTCTGAATTAAAAGAGGCATATATTGGAAAAAAGCTCTTTCGGTAACTTCAGATATTTCTGATGAAATTATAGTGGACGAAATCTCAGAGGAGATGTTAGAGGTGGCTCTTGAAGAGACTACTGAAAATATTGAAATCACAGAAACAGTTTTAGAAGTTTCAGAGATTGAAACTGAGGATAAAATTTCAGAGGAAAGTAAAGAAGAAATAGAGATTAGAGACCCAGAAGTATTAGAAGTTAAAGATGAAGATTTTAAAATGATAGAGAGTGCTTTAGAGATAAGGTATAGCTCATTAAAATTGGATAGGTTACCAATTGAATTTTCTACGATAAAAGATGTGAAAAATCAAAACCTAATAAAAACTTTTGGAGTTACCGATTTAAAACTGGATCAACTACATTTAAAAGACTGTAATAGTAGAATAGTTGAGATAAACAGAAAAAAATATTTAGAATTAAAAAACAGAGAGTTTAAGTTAGGGTTAGAGATTGACTTGAAAGATGATGGTTCTTTTAATACAATAATAAATAATTACTATTACAAAATATACCAATGCAGTAACTTAAAGAGATTTATGTTTAACATAAAGTTTTTAAAAGAGATTTTTATGGGACAACTTATACAATTATCTGGTAAGTTAGTAAGTGGAAAGGTATCTTTTGAAAATAGAATAGAGGTTATGAAGTTAGATCTTTTAGAAAAGGAGATTTTAGGATTAGAGGATATAAAGAAAGAGAGATTACTACAGGAGGAAAACTCATTGTACTCTTTAGCTTTACTGAATCTTATTGAAAAAACTCCAACACTTCAAAGTTGGGTAAACTTTAGATGTGATCTGGATAAAGTTCAGTTAATAGAAGGAGATAGAATATCTGTTGAAAGAGTTCACGTAATTAAAGGAAATGACTTTAATATTAGGGAAAAGATAGTTACAATAGCTCCAGTAGAAATAAGAGAGATAAAAACTACTGAAGTGGTAGCTTATAGAAAAACTTGTGAAATTTCATTGGAGAAGATACCTAGAAAATAATAAAGAGGTGTTTATTTTGATATTAGACAATACGATAGACAGAGAGGAATTTTTTAAGGCATTCTGTATAACAGAAGAGTATTTCCATTCAACGGGACTTGATTGGGATGAGCTGATGAAAATTTATGCTGACTATATTAAATTAGTTCCCTATTTAGAAAAAGAAGCTGAACATATAGTATCTAAATTAATTGATAGTGAAGGGGTTCATTCAGTTAGAAGAAGAGTAAAAAGAGCGACACATCTTATTGAAAAAATAATAAGAAAGGGTCGTAAATATGCAGATCGTGGAATTAGTGTAGAAAACTATAAAGAGATTATAACTGATCTTATTGGAATACGTGTACTTCATTTGTTTAAAGATGATTGGCGTGGAATCCATTGTGAGATAACAAAGTTATGGGATACAAAAGAGACTCCCCAGATCAATATAAGACGAGGGGATTACAATATTCAAGATTTAAAAAATACTATTCAGGATTTAGATTGTGAGATAATAGTGAGAGATCATGGATATAGATCCATACATTATTTAATTGGAGTTCCAGTTACAAAACAGGATGAAGTTCTCGTAGAGATTCAGGTGAGAACTGTTTTTGAAGAGGCTTGGAGTGAAATAGATCATCTGATGAGATATCCTTATGATGTTGATAATCCAATTATAACTGAATACTTAGGTATTTTTAATAGAATAGTTGGAAGTGCTGACGAGATGGGAATGTTTATAAAAAAAATAAAGAAAGAGTTTTCTAATGGAAAAGGGTTAGAGGATAATTTTAGAGAGTTGGATTTAAAATTCAAATAAAAAGAAGAGTTTCGACTCTTCTTTTTTTCTAAAAAAGTTAGAGGTGACTAGATGAAAGAGATATTAATAGCATTAAAAGACTACTTAGTATTTGTAAATATTATATTTGCATGTATCGTTATATTTTTTGAAAGAAGAAGACCTGTTTTTACACTATTTTGGATAACGATACTTCTATTGACATCATATTTTGGATTTATAATGTATCTATTTTTTGGTATTAGCTTTAAAAAACGTAGAGCTTTAGCAAAATATTATCTAAAAAATAGCCATGACTATTTAAAAAACTTAAATAAAAAATCTATGGTTAGTATTAAAAAATGGATAGGATTAAGTAGATATTTAGATGGTGTTCTTCTAGGAAAGATGACTCATAACAATAGCTTTACATTCTACCCAGAGGCTCAATCTTTTTTTGAAAATTTAACACAAGCTATAAAGAGTGCTAAAAAATCTATCTATATGGAGTATTATATATTTGATGATGATGAGGTAGGAATGCCTATATATGATCTACTTTTAGAGAAAGTTAACGAGGGTGTAGAGATAAAAATAATAGTTGATGGTGCAGGTACAAGAGGAGTATCCAGAAATAGAGTGGAGGAGTTAAGAAAAGCTGGAATAATGTTTGAAGTGTTTTTTCCATCATATTTTCCATTTGTAAAGGTTGGAAATTTGAGAGCGAACTATAGAGATCATAGAAAAATAGCACTTATAGATAACAAAATATGTTTTTCTGGAGGCTTAAATATAGGAAAGGACTATGTTGGAAAGGGACATCTTGGTAGATGGCAAGATATAGGTTTCTCTTTAAAAGGGGAGGCTATAATAGATTATCTACACGAATTTGAAAGAAGTTGGAAATTCTTAAAAAAGGATACCACAGATATTTTTCAAACAATTGCGATAGATGAAGATGATTACAATATGACACCAATTCAAGTTGTAAGTTCTGGGCCAAACTATGAGTTTCACACTATAAAAGATACATTTTTAAGTCTTATAATAAAAGCTGAAAAAAGTATCCATATAGAAACACCATACTTTATACCTGATGAACCTATTTTAGATGCTTTAAAAGTTGCATTGGTATCGGGAATAAAAGTTAAAATAGTTATTCCAAGTGTGGGAGATCATGCTTTTGTATATTGGGCTAACCAGTATTTCTATGGAGAGTTAATAGAGCTAGGTGCTGAGATATATAAATATAAAGATGGATTTATACACAGTAAACTTGTTGTTATAGATGGTGAAATCGCATTTTTAGGAACAGCTAATTTTGATTATAGAAGTATGTATCAAAACTTTGAGATAAGCCTTTTGATTTTAGGAAGTAATATAACTGAATTGGAAAGAAGAATAGAGAGCGATATTTTAAACTCTAAAAAAGTTACCTTAGAGGAGTATAAAAATAGAGGTAAAAAAGAGAGGGTGCTTGAATCTATTTCAAAATTATTAGCACCAATATTATAAGGAGGAGTTATGATAAGAGTAGCTATAGTGACATTAAGTGACAAAGGGGCAAGAGGAGAGAGAGAAGATATAACGGGACAAAAGTTAAAAGAGATATTTGAAAAACATCTGAGTTATGAAACTGTCTATTATAACATGCTTCCTGATGCTTATGAAGAGATTTGTGAAGAGCTTAAAATGTTGGCAGATAAGGATATAGCCGATTTAATAGTAACTAATGGAGGAACAGGATTTTCTAAAAGAGATGTAACACCAGAGGCGACACTTGCAGTAATTGAAAGAGAGGCACAGGGAGTTGCAGAGTATATGAGAGCAAAATCTTTTGAAATAACTCCAAAGGCTATGTTAAGTAGAGCTAGATGTGGAATTAGAAAAGGAAGTATAATTTTAAATCTACCTGGAAGTCCAAAGGGAGCTACAGAAAATCTAAATTTTGTAATAGACGCGTTAGTACATGGAGTAGAGATATTGAAAGGTGCAGCTGTAGAGTGTGCAACACCTATTAAAAAATAGGAGGTTTTAATGAAATTTGAATATATAAGCTACGGGGGGTCTTTAATTCAGGGATTGAAAAAAGATCCCTCTATTGTGTATGTGTTTTCTGATTATCCTTTAAAAAATAGTCAGAGAAAAGAGAGTAAAAGAAATATTTTTGAACCAGACCCTCTTTATTTGACGATAGATGAGTTTAAAAATTTAGCTTTTAGTACAGATAGAATAGTTCTAAGCGAGGCTAAGAGATTTGTAAGTTTATACAATCATATGAAAAAAGAGTTTGCAGAGATAAATATAAATAACTATTTTGAGTCCATAGAGTTTTCAGATAAATTTTTTAAATACTATACGGACTTAAATAGAAGTTTGTGTGAGAAGGAGATAGAGTTAGAGGAGTGGCAAAAAAAATATTTTGAAATATTTGAAAGATTTAAAGTGAAATATGATGCCTTTTTAGATAAAAGAAACTATATACCAAAGGATTGGGTTGAAGATATAAAATATCTAAATCTATCCATATTTAAAAAGTATAAAAAGATAGTTTTTGTAGATGTAGTCAACTTTTCCCCATTGGATAAATATATAATCTCAAAGTTGGATGAATTTATTGAAGTTGTTATTAGAATTCAAGGGGAGATTGGAGTTTTTGATGAGGATAGATTAGAGTTAAAAGATGTGTATTTACCAAAGATACAAAAAGTTGATATCTCCATACTAGAGGTTCAAGATGAATTGGAACTTGTTGGGAATCTATTGGATATTATGAGAATGAAAAATCATATGACCAATATATTTTCACCAGAAGCCGATACAAATGAATACTCTAAAATCTTTCCAAATAACTTCATGAGAGGTAGTTTTTATACTTTAAATGACACAAAGTTTTTTAAATTCTTAAATGCTCAAAGTGAACTAATTGGATCAATGGAGCCAAGAATGGATAATCTTATACCCATTAAAAAGTTTTTAAATGGGATAAAAAATCTTGAAATGCAAGAGTATTATGATATATCCAGGGAGGATATGGAATATATCTATAATCAGATAGATTGGGATTATAAATATATTGGTCAAGAGAGCAATGAAAAAATATCTCAAATCTATGAGGATATTATAAAAGTATCAAAAATTGAGAGTATAGATAAGTTTATTATATACTTTAATGAACTGCTATCACTAGATATGTTTAGAGAAAAAATCTATGTGGATTTCTATGATAAACTTCAAGAATATATGGGATATGCCAAAACTACAGAGATAATGTTGGAAGAGAGAGAGATTAGAAATTGTTTTAAAAATGGTGGAGATATATTAAAGTTTTTACTTCAATACTTCAATAATGTTGAGATTATAAGAAATGATAATAGTGAGGGTAAATATCTGATAAAACCTATGGAAAATTGTAAGGTTATTCCATCTAGGGAGTCTATTTTTATAAATTTAAGTACAAGATATCTTCCTAGAACAAAAAGAGATTCACTTTATTTAACTGAAAAACAGAAAAAGGATAATGGATTTACTTACTATGAAAAGGAAAGAAAAGAGGAGAAGTATAGATTTTATCAAAATATTTTAAAAAATAGATTCAATACAATTATCTATATAAAAAATGAAAATAGTGGTGAAGGAGTATCCCCAATACTTTCTGAGGTATTAAATAAATATAGAGTACAAAGACTTGAAAAAACAGTATACAGTGAGGATATTTTAGAAAAGCTAAAACTATTTACATCTAAAGAGATTCAAAACTTCCCTCAAAATGAGTTATTAAAAGATAGAGATGACTTTAAAAATAGACAGTTAAGTTTAGGACCATATGACTATGATACTTTAATTAGATGTGAATATAGATTCTATTTAAACAAGGTGTGTGGATTGAGCTCTTTTGAAAAAGAGGACTCTTTGGGAATATCCCTTAAATTTTTAGGGACATATGTGCATGAGGTATTTGAAAAATTAACAGATAAGATGTGGAAAAAAATCCTTAATATATCTGATTATTCAGTGTCTGTTGAAGAGGTTGAAGAACTACTATATAAGAGTTTCTATGCCAATAGAAAAAGAGTTCCAGTGTATTTAGATAACTATTTTATTCAAATACTTATACCTCGTTTTACAAGAAATATTATTAAGTTTTATAAAGAGATTGAAAATCTATATATAGAGAAAAAAGTAAAGCGTATTGAGAGTGAGAAGAACAGTAAAAAAGAGCCTTTTTTAAAGGGTGATGTAGAGGTCACTTTAAATGGAAGGGTTGACTTAGTTATTGAAACAACAACCAATAATCATATTATAGATTTTAAAACTGGAAGTAAAATTGACAATCAGCTAGATTTTTATTCAATTATGCTATATGGAGATGAGAATAACGCATTAAAATCGATATATAACGCTTTTGAAGGGAGTATAGAGAACCAAGAAAAGTCAAAATTAACCAGAGAGATTTTAAAAGAGAGATTGATTGAATTTTTTAAAAGTGATAACTACTCTTTAAGTGAAAAGAAAAGTGGATGTCTATATTGTGAATATGGGAATATTTGTAGGAGGGAGTTTTAGATGAAAGGGATAGTTTTAAAGGCAAGTGCTGGAACTGGAAAAACGTATAGACTATCTTTAGAATATTTAGCCACTCTTTTAAAAGGTGAAAATTATAAAAATATTCTAGTAATGACCTTTACTAAAAAAGCTACCTCTGAAATTCAGGAAAGAGTAATCCTATTTTTAGAGGAGATGTATAGAGATAAAGAGTCCAGTTTATATGAAAATTTAAAAAATCTATATCCTGAAATAGACCTTTCTTTTGAAAATGTAAGAAAGGTTTACTATGAGGTTTTAGATAATAAAGATAGACTTAAAATATCCACAATAGATGGATTTATAAATAATATATTTAAAAATGTTATAGCACCATACTTAAATATATTTTCCTATGAGATTATTGATGACACTGAAAATATAGAGATTTTATTGAAGTGTTTTGAAAAAATTGTAGAGAATAAAAGTGAATTTGACAGATTTAAAATTTTCTTACAAAATAGAACAGAACGTAATATTGAGAACTATTTAGAGATACTTAGAAAACTGATTGATAATAGATGGAAGTTAATTTTAATAGGTCAGTCTCAAAATTTAAACAGTAAAGATGAGAGAAAGGGAGATATAACTATTGAAAAGCTTATAAAACATCTTACAGATGCTTTTTTATCCATAAGAGAAAAGAAAAAGGATGGAAAAGAGCTATCTGACTATATGAGCAAAGTTATAAAGTGGGTTTTAGAAAAGGATAGTTCATCACATAGAGACTATGCCATTGAAAATTGGAATGATATTGTTAAAAGTGAAAAGTGTTGGGATGGACGTAGAGTAAAAACAACAAGTAAAGTTGATTTAGATTGCGAGATTGAGATTTTACAAAAGGCTTTTACTCAGTTGAAAGAGGAGATATCTAAAGAGGTTTTTAATAGAGAGATTTTAACTTTTGAAAAAGAGATTCTATATTTTATTGAAAACTTATACTCAATATATGATGAGATAAAATTCAGTGAAAAACGTTTTACACACTTGGATATAAGTAGTTATATGTTTCAATATATAGATAAAGATGAGATTAATCTTATAAAAGATGGATGTATAACTCAGTATTTTAAAGATATATTTGACAGTGAGTTTAAAACTGTATTCATAGATGAGTTTCAAGATACAAGTGTACTTCAATGGAGAATTTTAAAAGGATTGATAAACAGTTGTGAAAATCTTATATGTGTAGGGGATGAGAAACAAAGTATATATGGTTGGAGAGGGGGAGAGAAATCTCTTTTTGAAAACCTTCCCAATATAATAGGGGTAGAAGAGGAAACAATGAGTGTTTCATATCGTAGCTGTAGAAACATAGTGGATTTTACAAATGGAGTTTTCAATGGAGTAGCTGAAACATATGAGGAGATAGCTAGTTTAGAAAATCATAGTCACAGATGGGAGTTTACTTCAGTAGAGGGAAAAAGTGAAGAACTTGGATATTTTGAAGTTATACGAAAGAGTGAACCCTCAGAGGATGAAGAGGATATTCAAGATGAAAATATGGTAGAAACTATGGTGGACTCAATAGAGAGTAATTTTTGTGGGAACTATGGTGGGATTGGAATTATTGCAAGGAGTAATAAACAGTTAAATGAGATAGCAAATGCTTTAAGTGATAGAAAAATTCCCTTTGTAATAGATTCAAATGATTCAATAGTTTACCACAGAGCTGTTAGTCCAATTTTTAAAATCTTAAAA
>NZ_DBGBQB010000114.1:0-2516 GCF_048470075.1 Cetobacterium sp.
ATATACAACTATCCAATATTATCTTTCTTTATCTTTGGAACTTAAATACAAGTAGTATCTCTGAACTTTCAAATACTATAGTTGTTTTTAAAGAGATACCCAAATTTTTACATCCCATTATTCAAAATACATTTTTTATAAAGGAGAATATTCGTATATCTAAGTTTATAATGGAATCTGAGTTAGATTCCTATATTTCCAATGATGAAAATATATCCATTATAACTTTTGAAGAGTTAAAAATAAAAACTCGTTATCCCTTTATTAAACGTTATTCACTGCCTTTATAGCAAATATAACCTCTGTATAGAATCTATATAGAGGTTATATTTTTAATATCTGCATCAGTTTTATTCTACTACACAGATCCTTTCCAATTTTTGTTGGATGAAGTCTAAAAACTCTTTTATCATCAAAAGTTCCATACTTTTGAATTAAGTTTTCTTTTTCTAATTTTTTTATACAAATCGATACTGATCCCTTTGATAGCTCCATTCCCATTGTAAGTTCACATAGAGTTATCCCTGGATTTTCATTTATTCTTCTCAAGATTTTTTCATGTGTAGAGTTAATATGATATTTTGTCAACTCCTTTTTTATCTCAGTTTTCCACATAGTACAACACCTCTAATCATTTAGTCTCTGTTATATTTATATATAAATATTTATACTTTCCTCTTTACAACTTTTTCAAAAAAAAAAAACACCTATCCCTTTATTAAAAGATAAGTGCAACTGGCTGCCATTTTAAAGGCCCTATAGCTTTGCGTCCTACGGTTTCCCATAGTTTGCCATATATTTTTTATATTATATCTATTTACAACTTAATCTGCAATATTTTTTTGAACTAATCTCACAAAATAAAGTATTAAATAAAAAAGATGGAAACAACTCCACCTTTTTTTATATTTTATTATTAGGATTAGGTACTAGTTTGCTTGAACCTCTTTTGCTAAAGGTCCTTTATCTCCACTTTCAATTTTGAAAGATACATTTTGCCCCTCTTCTAAAAATCTAAATCCTTCACCTATAATTCCTGAAAAGTGTACAAAGTAATCTTTTCCCTCTTCACAAGTTACAAATCCGAATCCTTTTTCCTTATTGAACCATTTTACTGTTCCTTTTGTCATAATTCTGTTCCCCTCCGCATTATAAAAGCTTTCTAAAGGTTTTATTCACCTTTTATATGTATCAATAATACCATATATAGATTATTAATTAAATATTTCAATTTTTCTTTTTATAGAAGCAAAAGTGATATATTGAGTTTTTATAATAACTATTTTAATCCCTCTTTATCTATGATAAACTATTGAAACCGGGGGGTGGTAAAATGAATACAACAGCTGCTAATATTCTAAAAATTTTATCTCAAAATGAGATGTCTATTGAGGATATGCAACTGTATTTTAACGTTGAGCGAAGTTCGATTATAAAAACAATCTCACAACTCAATCTATTTCTAGAATCAATAAAATTACCAACTATCTATAAAGTAGCTAATTTTTACTTTTTAAAATTAACTCCAAAGGAGATAGAGTTTTTATTTCAGAACTTTAAAACCTTAACATTTGATGAAAAGATTGATTATCTTTTTATTAAATTTATCTTCACAGGGTTCTTAAACTTGGAAAAAGAAAAAAGTATTCTAGATGTCTCAAGAAGTACAATTTTAAGATCTTTTCAAGTTGTCAAAGATGAATTCTCCAAAAATGGTACTACTTACGAGTATAGTCATGGTAAGGGGCTTATTTTAAAAAAAATATCTGAAAAAGATAAGATTCTTTTTTATAAGAAACTTATGAAGTTATTCGTTGAAGAGGATATTCTTGTTCCTATAAGAAGAGAGCTTTTAAATAGTCTTAAATCTTTTGATACAAAAAAGAGATTATCTCAAATTTACTCCATACTCAAAAAATCTGATCTACCTATTAACTATTTTTTACTTTCATTTATATGCTCTTTAGAAATATGTATCAATATTTTTGGTGGTTTTAAATTTAGAGATGAATCCAATTTGAACTTAGAAAAATTTAAGGAGATTGAAAACAATGTGAATATATTTGGTGAGGATTTTGATAAGGAGTTTAAAGATCAGCTATCTCACTTTTTAACAAATCTTTATCTAGAAAAAGGGATTTTAGAGGAAGATAATAAAAATCTATGTCTCAAGTTAATGGAAGCTATAAAATCAAAATTCAAAGTGCAGATGAAAAATAAAGACTTGGAAAAGATGCTTTTTAATAAGTTATATCTCTCTTTTTTCAAGTATAACAATAAAATTATAAGAGTTATAAATGTTTCATTTAATAGACCTCATAAAATTATTTTAAATAATTTAGATGATATTTTAAAGGAGTTTTCCTGTAATCTCTATGTTGTTGATAAGTTTATGATTGTATATATAATAAGACGAATAATTGTTGATGAAAACTTTTCAGATATAAAAAATGTATTACTTCTTTTTAATGATGTTATTGCTATTGATCAAATTTTATTAAAAAACTCTCTTAAAG
>NZ_DBGBQB010000115.1:0-3515 GCF_048470075.1 Cetobacterium sp.
ACAATACCACTTTTTCAAGGTGGACGAATGATAAATAACTATAAAAAATCTGAAAATGAATTAGAGCTAGCTAAAGAAGAGAAAAAATTAGCTATTTATTCTTGGCAAGAAGAAGCTATAAATGCTTATTTTTCTAATTTAAGTTATAGAAAGCAAAAAGAAATTACAGACTCAACAATAAGAGCGTTACAAAAACAATACACTAGACTTAATGGATTATACAATGAAAATAAATTGATAGCTAAATCTGAAATTTTAAAAATAGAAGCAGATTTAGAAAAAAATAAGGCATTAAATTATAATAATAGCCAAAATGAAAAAGCATCTAAAGAAAAATTGATGCAACTTTTAGGATATGAATTAGATAAACAGGTAACTTTAAATGAAATTGATGCAATAAATTATATAAAAACTTCAAAAATTATAAAAAAAATTAAAGACCCTAAAAATACAACTTTAGGAAAAGCTCAAAGTATAATGGTTGATATAGCTGGGTACGATGTAAAAATTGCAAAAGCAGATTTATATCCAATATTATACATAAAGCCATCTTATAAATTTAAAGAAGAAAATTTAAGTTCACATAAATATAAAAATGTTAATGAAGGAAGAGTTGAGGTTGGAATTAAATATGTTTTTGAGTGGGGTGCAACTTTAGATTCTATAGCCCAAAGTGAATATAAGTTAGACCAAGCCAAAATAAAATATGATAATAATATTCAAGAAATTGAATTAGATATGAAAAATAAACTTGGAGAAATTGAATCGTTATCTGGTCAAAGTGAATCTCAGAAAAAAAGAGTTGAATTACTAAGAGAAAATTTAAAAATTGATAATTTGAGATATGACAATGAATTAATTTCAACATTTGATTATCTAAATTCAGTAAATCAGTTAAAAATTGCTGAGGAGGATTATTATAAACTTCAAAGATTACTTGTTTTATCTGTAATAGAGTATGAGAATCTATATAAGTAGAGGAGATATATGAATAAAAAGATAATAATTGGTACTTTAATTATATTAGTTTCTGTGGGAGGATATTTTGCAATTAATAAGGCGACTAGGAAAGAGGTAAAAGTTTCAAAAATTGAGATGAAAACTCTTTCTAACTCTACACTTTATACAGGGATAGTTATGCCAGGAGAGGTTATACCTGTTTATGTTGAAGCCCCAGTTTTAATTGAATCTATTTTAGCACGTGTAGGACAAGAAGTTATACCTGGAGATAAGTTAATGACTTTTAGTAATAAAAGTGTAATAGAAAATGAAAAAGAATTAAGGATAAATGAATTAGATATAAAAGATATAAAACTTAGGATAGCAGATTTAGATGAAGGATCGTTGAAGCTAGAATTAGATGATCGAAAACTTGAAATGAGAAATTTAGAAGAAAAAATAAAAGGGGATGAAAGAAAACTACCGATATTAAAAGCAGAAGTTAGAATTTTAAAAGATAAGGCTGAAGCTTATAAAAAATTATTGGCTGCTGATGGAGTTTCAAGTACAGAAGTCAACAAAGCAATAACAGAAGCAGATAAAAAAAATGTTGAATTTGAAGAGTTGAAAACTAATTTAGAATTAAATAGACAAAAATTTGAATTATTAGTTGTAAGTTTTGAAAGTTTAACTAGAGAGTTACAAATTGAAGATGCAAAATTAAAATCAACTTTAAAAAAACTTCAATTAGACCAGGATATTTTAACTCGACGTGCTGAGCAACTAAAAAAACCACTTGAAGCACCTATAGCTGGAGTTATAACAACAATAGATGTAACAGAAGGGAGTAATGCTTTTAGTGGGCAAAGGTTACTTGCAATTTCTCCAAAAGGGACAAGCATTATAAAAGTTGAAGTACCAATGTATGGAGCTAACAGTATAAAAGAAAATCAAAAAGCCATTATACGTAGTTCATCATTCGAAGGAGATTTAATATATGATGGAGTTGTAACTAGAGTATCTAATGTAGCTAGAGAAAGCTCTCTAGGTGGAAAAAATGACAAAATCATAGAAGTTGAAATAAAAATTATAGGAGATAATAATTTAAAACCTGGATTTATAACAGATGTAGAAATTAATAATGAGAGCAGTCATAATGTAGCTGTAGTACCATCTTTTTCTGTAATAGAAGAGGGAGATAAAAATTATGTATATGTAGTAGACGCAGGAAGGGTTTATAAAACTGAAGTAAAAATAGGAGCAAAAACTTCCAAAGATTATGAAATATTAAATTTACCTTTGGGAACAGAAGTTGTAATAAATCCATTTAAAGTTTCTAATGGTGAAAAAGTAAAGGTTGTGAGTTAGTGAGAGTTTGGATGGCATTTAGATTTTTAGAAAGAAATATCGAAAGGGTCTTAATTCCACTTATAGCCGTCACAGTAGGAGCAATGTCTCTTATTTTAACTTTATCTCTTGGAGATGGAGTTAAAAATATTATAGAGAATGATTTATCTGTCATAGGAAATAATAGAGTTCTTGTAGGTGGTGAAATATTAAATAATGATGATTTATTACTTCTTGAAAGACTTCCTTTTGTAGAATATGGACTTTTCCCAGAAAAGATAAAACTAATAGGGAATATATATTATAGAGGCTATGGTAAAAAAGCTTTACAAGCTATGAATTTACCACTTTTAAAAGAAGGAGAAGTAGTTTTAGATAGAGATCAGTTTTTAGGGCTAACAGTAGGATCTGAGATAGAATTAGAAACTAAATTTGGAAAAAGAAAATTTATGATTAGAGGATTATATCAAGAGAAAAGTCCTTTTGAAACTATGAAAATGGGAAATAGAGTTATTGTAAGTGACAAAACTTTTGAAATAATCTTTGGAAAAAATAATTATACTAAATTGGTAATTTCTTTTCCGAAAGATATAGATGCTATAGAGTATATACCAGTTGTGTTGAATGAGTTAAATAAATTTAGACCTGGACATAAACAGATTAAAGTTTTAGAGATTCCACAAATCTATAAAAATATAGAGAGAATAAAAAGTTTTGTTAGAAAAGGTTTTTTTACACTTTCTTTTATTTCATTAGTTATTGGTGGAATTGGGATTTTAAATTTAATAACTGTAGTGATGAGAGAACGAAGCCCATACATAGGAATATTACGAACGATTGGAATAAATCAAAGAAAATTAATAGAAATATTTTTTCTAGAAATAGTAATAATTGTTAGTATAGGAACGTTTATAGGAACAATTTTGGGAGTAATAACATCATATTTAGTTGGAATTATATTAAAAATACCACCATATTTTAGTTTGATAAAGATAATAGGAATTATGATTTTAACTATGGGGATTGGGGTAATTTTTGGAATTTTACCAGCTAAAAGAGCAGCAAAGCTTGAGATAGTAGAGGCATTAAAAATTTAGGAGGGAAATAATATGAAAAATAATTATAAACGTTATATTATTGGAAGTCTTATGGCACTATTTCAATTATTACTCTTTGGTCAAATAGCAGTTATTTTAAAATTAGATAAAGATGTAACGATAGTATCATAT
>NZ_DBGBQB010000116.1:0-13133 GCF_048470075.1 Cetobacterium sp.
GTGAAAAAAGATCTAGGAATAAAGTTAGGGAAGAGCTTTGAATTCAGAGGAGAGATATATAAAGTATTTGTTTTTCTAGTATTTGTTTTACTAGGAAGTAGAATGGCATATTTACAAATTTTACAAAAAGATAAATATAACTATTTAGCTCAAAAAAATAGAGTAAAATTAAGAAAAATTGATGCTGAAAGAGGAAACATATATGATTCAAATGGTGAATTAGTTGTTACAAATACATTAGGTTATAGATTGGTTTACTTGAACCAAAGAAGCGTTAATAGTGAACAGTTAAAAGAGATGAGTGAAGTTACTGGATACGGTGAAGATTATTTACAAAGAAGAATAAAATATGGTGAAATAGTTCCCTATACTAAAGAAAATATTTTAGTTGAAGATTTGGATTTAGATTTAGCTCATAAGCTAATGGAAAAAATTGGGGATTATCCATATTTAGAGGTACAAAGTTATTCTAAAAGAAAGTATATATATGATTCATTGGCAGCTCACACAATTGGATATGTAAAGAAGATAACAGAAAAAGAGTATGAATCACTAAAGGATGAAGGGTATTCTCCAAGAGATATTGTGGGGAAAACAGGAATAGAAAAGGTCTATGACTTACAGATGAAAGGAAAACCTGGCTATGATTACATAGAGGTTAATGCTTTAAATAAAGCTCAAAAAATTGAAAAAAGCAAAGATCCTATTCCAGGATATAATCTTCATCTATCTTTAGATATGAGATTACAAAAATATATGGAAAAAGTTTTCGAAGAGGAGAATCTATCAGGTGCACTAATAGCAATAGAAGCTCAAACAGGAAAAATATTAACAATGGTGAGTTATCCAACATATTCATTGACAACATTCAGTTCAAAAATATCTCAGGAAGATTGGGATCAAATAACAAATGATTCAAGAAAACCTTTAACAAATAAGAGTATATCAGGGGAGTATCCTCCTGGTTCAGTATTTAAGCCATTTTCAGCTTTTGCATTTTTTAACAATGGATTGGATCCTAAAACAAAAATTTATGATAATGGTGTCTATAGTATAGGGAAATGGAGTTGGAGAGCTTGGAAAAAAGGCGGACATGGAACTGTTGATTTTGAAAAGTCAATAGTGGAATCTGTTAATCCATATTACTATAAATACGCTGATCAATTTGGACATGAGCCTATTATAGAGGTAGCTGGAAATTTTGGTTATGGAAAACTATCTAAAGTGGACGTTTATGGAGAAAGAGCCGGAATTTTGCCAAGTGAGAAATGGAAAAGAAAAAGATTTAAACAGGGATGGTTTAAAGGGGATACAATAATTTTGTCTATAGGACAAGGGTATCTTCTGGCTACACCAATGCAAGTTGCAGTATCCTATATGGGACTTGCAAATAGAGGAAAAGCATATGTCCCACACGTTGTGGATTATATGGAAAATGGTAATGAAAAAATAGAAATAAAACCAGAGGTCTTATATGAAAACAGTTATCCTAGTTGGTATTATGACGCTTTAAATAAAGCTCTAATAAACACAGTAGAAAAGGATAATGGAACAACAAAAGCATTGAGAACCCCTGGATTGGTTATAGGAGCAAAGAGTGGATCATCTCAAAACTCAAGGTTTGATGAAACACACGCTCTTGTTGCAGGATATTTTCCAGCGGACAAACAACCGAAAATTGTATTTACAGTTCTATTGGAAGGAGCTGGAGGAGGAGGACGTGTTGCTGGAGGAGTTGCTAAAAAATTTGTGGACAAATATTTGGAATATTACAATGAGGAGATGAAATGAATTTAGAAAATATTGTTGAAAAGGAGAAAGAAGCACCAAAGAAGAAAACAAGACGAAGAAAATATTATAATAAAGGAAAACAGGGAGAGAAAGCTCCCAATGCTGAAGTTTTAACTGAAGCTAAAAAAACTGATGAAACTAAGGTGACAACACAGCAACAACCAAAAACTCAGACCCCTAAAAAAAGAGTACCAGCAAAAAAAGTAGAGGTTCAAGAAGAGGTTAAAAAACCAGTTTTAAAGACAGAGAAAGAGGAGAAAATGTATGTTATTCCTCTAGGTGGACTAGATGAGATTGGTAAAAATATGACTTTAGTTCAATATAGAGATGAGATTATAATCATAGATTCTGGAGTTACATTCCCAGATGATGGGCTATTGGGAATAGACTTAGTTATTCCAGATTTTAGTTATATAGAGAGCAATAAAGATAAGATAAAAGGGTTATTTATAACTCACGGTCACGAGGATCATATAGGATCAGTGCCATATCTATATCAAAAGATAGATAAGAGTGTTCCACTTCATGGAGGAAAATTAACATTAGCATTGATAAAAGCTAAGTTTGAAAGTGGAGAGGTCTCTAAAATTCTTCCAAAAATGAGAGAGGTAAAAGGAAGAGATAAAATTAGAGTGGGTAAATATTTTGAAGTGGAGTTTGTCAGTGTGACACACTCAATAGCTGATGCCTATGCTGTTGTTGTTACAACACCAGCTGGAAGAGTTATGTACACAGGAGATTTTAAAATAGATTTAACACCTGTAGATGGAGATGGAGTGGATTTCTTAAGACTTGCTCAAATTGGTGAAGAGGGAGTAGATCTACTACTTTCAGATTCAACAAACTCAGAGATAGATGGTTTTACACCTTCTGAAAGAAGCGTAGGAGAAGCCTTTAAAGTGGAGTTTACTAAGGCTAAAGGAAGAATTATCATAGCGGCTTTTGCATCTCACGTACATAGATTACAACAGATTGTAAATATAGCTCATGAACATGGAAGAAAAATTGCAATAGATGGAAGAAGTTTAATAAAAGTTTTTGATATAGCATCAACATTGGGATATTTAAAACTACCTGAAAATATTATGATAAACTTATCTGATGTGGATAAGATGAGAGATAATAAAGTTGTTATTCTTTGTACAGGAACTCAAGGTGAACCTATGGCAGCACTGTCAAGAATAGCTAAAAATATGCATAAGCATACTAAGGTAAAAGAGGGAGATACTGTTATTATATCAGCAACACCAATTCCGGGAAATGAAAGAGCTGTATCAAACAATATAAATAGTCTTTTAAAATATGAGGCAGAGGTTGTATTTAAAAAAATAGCTGGAATTCACGTTTCAGGACACGCGAGTAAAGAGGAGCAAAAGTTGATGCTTAATTTGATTAAGCCTAAACACTTTATGCCTGTACATGGAGAGTTCAAAATGCTAAAAGCACATAAAGAAACAGCTATTGAAACAGGAATTCCAAAGGGAAATATAGTAATAGCAACAAATGGAAGTAAAGTAGAAGTTACAAAATCTAGTGCTAAAATAAAGGGAAAAGTTAATGCGGGAGCTACTTTAGTTGATGGACTTGGAGTTGGAGATATAGGACATATAGTATTAAAAGATAGACAGCAGCTATCGCAAGATGGAGTAGTTATTGTTGTATTCGCATTGGATAAAGAAACAGGAAAAGTTTTAAGTGGGCCAGATATAGTAACAAGAGGATTTGTATATTCAAGAGACTCAGATGAAATTTTAAATGAAGCTAATGAGCAGATTAAAATAAAGTTAAAAGAGTTTGAGGATAGTGCTATAAAGGATTGGACTGTTATAAAAAATAGTGTTAGGGATGTAGCAGGGAAGTTCTTCTACAACAAGATAAAAAGAACACCAGTTATTCTGCCTATAATTATGGATGTATAAAAATTATTATTAATAAAGAGTAAAGAGGAGAGAAAATGAGTTTAACAAGTAAAAAAAGAGCATTTTTAAGAAAGAGAGCTCACAATTTAGAGCCAATATTTAGAATAGGAAAAGAGGGATTCTCAGAAACTTTAGCACAAGGTGTTTTAGAAGCATTAATTCCAAGAGAATTAATAAAAGTAAAAATACTTCAGAACTCTGAAGCTGATAAGAATGAAGTAGCTTATCAAATTGCTGATGCAATAGAGGCAGAAGTTGTTGGAATAATAGGAAGAACTATAATTTTCTATAAAGAGAATCAAGATAAACCAACAATATCATTAGAGTTAAAAGCAGTTAAATAAAAAATTAAAAAGAGAGTGGGGAAACTATGGAAAAAGGAATAATTTTAGGAAATAGAATTCTAGATGTAGTATTTATAGCTTGGTTTATAGCCCAGTTTTATAAAGTTGTAACTACAATATTTATTGATAAAAAACTAAATATGAAAAGAATTTTTGAAACTGGAGGAATGCCAAGTTCCCACTCTTCAACTATGGCATCATTAAGTACAGCAGTAGGCTTAGCTCATGGAACACAAAGTACAATATTTGCCATTTCATTTGTCTTAGCAGGTGTAGTTATGTATGATGCTGCTGGAATTAGAAGAGCAGCAGGAAAACATGCAGGACTTTTAAACACATTGCTGGACAGATTTGCGGCAAAAGTTGGAGAGAGATTACATGATGAAAAATTAAAAGAACTTTTGGGACACAGTCCATTAGAAGTATTAGTAGGGGCTATATTAGGAGTGGTTGTAGCCTTTTTATTTAAAGGTTATATTCAGGCTTAAGGATGGAAAAAATGAGGGTAGATAAGGACTATATAAGTAAGTTGGAAAAAGAAAGCCAAGAGATTAGAGATACATTAGTTGAGATAACAAGTAAAAATGGTGGACATTTGGCACCAAATTTGGGAGTAGTTGAATTAACTCAAGGAATCGTTGAAGTTTTCGACTTACCAAAAGATAAAGTTTTATTTGATGTAGGACATCAATCGTACGTCTATAAACTATTGACAGGAAGAGGAGAGAAATTTGACACTTTGAGAACAAAAGGTGGTATAGGACCATTTTCGGATCCCAAAGAGAGTAGTTTTGATTTTTTTATAGCTGGACATGCAGGAAGTGCTCTTTCTGCAGGAGCAGGAATTGCAAAAGCAAATCCTAAAAATAAAGTTGTTGTGGTTATAGGGGATGCTTCTATTGCAAATGGTCATTCATTGGAAGCTTTAAATAATATAGGTGGGAATTTAAAAAATCTAATAATTATATTAAATGACAATGAGATGTCCATTGGAGAGAATGTAGGTTCTTTATCTAAATTTTTCGGTAAATTGATGATAAGTAACGTATATATGAATATAAGGAAAGATATTAGAAGTATCATAAGTAAAGGAAAAGTGGGAAATCAAGTAAAAAATGTTTTGGAAAGAATAGAGTATTCTGTAAAACAGTTCTTTTTACCTTCAAGCATATCAGAAGTTTTAGGATACCAATTTTTAGGTGTAATAGATGGACATAATTTAGAAGAGATTTTAAAGACATTAAATATAGCTAAAGAGATGGAGGGACCAGTTTTTATACATGTAAAAACTGAAAAGGGAAAAGGATACCAGTTAGCAGAAGAAAATAAAGAGAAATTTCATGGAATATCTCCTTTTAACCCAGAAACTGGAGAGGTTGAATCTGGAGGGAAAACATATTCTAGCATTTTTGGTTCAAAATTAGTGTCTTTAGCTGAAAAAGACAAGAGTATTTATGCAATTTCAGCAGCAATGGTAAAAGGAACTGGCTTGGGAGAGTTTCAAAATAGATTTGAAGATAGGTGTATAGATGTTGGAATAGCAGAGGGACATGGAGTTACATTTTCAGCAGGATTGGCAATATCTGGGAAAAAGCCATATGTGGCCATATATTCAACATTTTTTCAAAGAGCATTAGACCAATTGATACATGATGTTGGATTACAAAATTTACCTGTAAGATTTATAGTGGATCGTGCAGGAATTGTTGGTGAAGATGGAAAAACACATCAAGGAATACATGATATTAATCTGTTTTTAAGTATGCCAAATTATAGAGTTTTGGCTCCAGCAACAGGAAAAGAGTTGGAAGAGATGCTAGAATTTTCAAAAGATTTTCAAGAGGGTCCTCTAGCAATTAGATTTCCAAGAGGTAAAGCATTTGAGATTAAAGAGCAGCTAAATCATAAATTTGAGATTGGAAAATGGAATAAAGTGAGAGAGGGAGAGAGAAATCTTTATCTTACAACCGGAGCAATGCTAAAAGAGATTTTAGAGATTGAGGGTAAACTTTTAGAGAGAGGATTAGGCGGAACTATAGTAAACTGTTCATCTATAAGACCTCTAGATGAGAATTTCATTTTTAATGAGTTTTCCAAATATGACAATATATTCACCTTTGAAGATGGTTATGAAAGAGGTGGATTTGGAAATGAAGTATTAAGATTTTTAAATGAGAAAAAAATGAAAATTAATATAAATATAATAGCTTTAGATAGCGTAGCAATACCTCATGGGTCAAGAAACATACTGTTAGAGGATTATGGTCTAAGAGGTAAAAAACTAATAGAGAGAATTGAGGGTAGCATTAATGGCGAAAAATAGTAATGCACTGAAGTTTATAAAACTTCTATTAAACCATGAAATGGTTTTAGATTTAGATCATCATGATGATCAGGGGGTTAAAGTAACTACTCACACATATGATGTTTTAAAAATCTCTTTTGAAGAGATAAGAAGAGATTACAGAGATTTAAAAGAAGCAAGAGAAAAGGTGGAATTTTTTTCAATAGTTGTTGGAGTGATTATTCACGATTTGAGCAAGGGAAGTATCAGGAAAGCTGATGAAAAACTTTCTCATTCTCAAATGATGATTAAAAAACCTGAATATATTATCAAAGAAGCTGAAAAAGTTTTATCAGAGATAGAAGAGGCTTTAAATTTAAAAATTGTAGAAAAAATAAAGAAAAATATAACTCACATAGTTATATCACACCATGGGAAATGGGGTAAAATACAGCCAAATACAAAGGAAGCTCATATAGTTCACAGAGCGGATATGTATTCAGCGAAATATCATAGAATAAACCCTATTGGTGCGGATAAAATTTTAAGACTTATGAGCGAAGGAATGAATATAGATGAAGTAGCTAAGAAGTTTAACTGTACTACAGGAGTTATAAAAGATCGTTTAAAAAGAGCAAAGCATGAGCTTAGACTTAAAAACACAAAACAGTTATTGGGATACTATAAGAGTAAAAAGAAAATTCCAATAGGAGATGACTTTTTCACAAAGAGAGTTAGAGAAACTGAAAAATTAATAAAAGCGGTTGATAGATTAGGGTTTGAAAATCTTATTTTAGAAAATCCACTACTAAACTATTTAGAGGATGATAAGATTTTTGAAAAGGAAGGACAGTAATGAAAGAGAGAGTAGATGTTCTACTAGTTGAAAAGGGATTTTATGAGACTAGAGAAAAAGCAAAAAGAGCAATTATGGCTGGATTAGTTATAATAAATGAAAAAAAAATAGATAAACCTGGAACATCTATAAAAATAGATGAAGAGCCTATAATAAGAGTGAAAGGTGACGCTTGTAAATATGTCAGCCGTGGAGGGTTAAAATTAGAAAAAGCTATAAATGTTTTTAATTTAGACTTACATGGAAAAAAGGTCCTTGATGTGGGATCTTCAACAGGTGGATTTACAGATTGTTCATTACAGAATGGAGCATCTTTTGTATATGCTGTAGATGTTGGAACAAATCAATTAGATTGGAAATTAAGAAATGATGAAAGAGTAAAATCTTTAGAGAACACACATATAAAAGATTTAACATTGGATGATTTAAATAATGAAAAAGTGGACTATATAGTTATGGATGTATCTTTTATATCTATAACTAAGGTGATAGAGCATTTAGTTAAATTTTTTAAAGAGAATACAAAATTAATGGCATTAATAAAACCACAATTTGAAGTAGGAAAAGAGAATATCGAAAAGGGTGGAATAGTAAAAGATAGCAAGAAGCATATAATGGCAATAGAAATGGTCGTAGAAGAAGCTAAAAAATCTGGTCTTAGACTAAAATCATTAGATTTTTCGCCAATAACAGGAACAAAGGGAAATGTAGAGTACATATCTCTATTTGAAATTGGAGAAGAGGAGTCTCATATCAACATAGAGTCAGTTGTAAAACAAGGAAAGAACTTGGGAGGAGCCATATGATAAAACTGTTAAGAAATGCTGGAGCAGCACTACTTTTATCAGGAGTTATGATTGCAAATACAGTGCCGTCGTATTCTGTTGATAATGGATTTATTTCAAATATAAAAGAGTTAAAAGAACTTTCAGATATTATGAATATTATAAAAGAAAATCATGTAGGAAGTGATGAAAAAGATCCAACAAATACAACACTTATGCAAGGTGCACTAAAGGGTATGATGGAATCTTTAGATGACCCTCACTCAAATTATTTTACAAAAGAGGAGTTAGAAAGTTTTAAAGAGGATATTGAAGGAAAGTACGCGGGTGTTGGAATGGTTATCCAGAAAAAAGCGGATGAACCTTTAATTGTAGTATCTCCAATTGAGGATACTCCAGCATATTTAGCAGGAATAAGAGCTAAGGATAAAATTATAGCAATAGATGGAGAGAGCACTTATAAATTAACAAGTGAGCAAAGCGTTAAAAAGTTAAAAGGTGAGCCAGGAACTTCAGTAAAACTTACAGTTTATAGAGAGGAAGCAAAAGAAACTAAAGATGTTGAACTGAAAAGATCAATTATACAGTTAAAATATGTAAAAAGTAAGATGATTGGAAAAGATATAGGATATCTAAGATTGACTCAATTTGGTGAAGATGTCTATAAAGATGTTCGAAAAGATTTAGAAGGTTTAATAAAAAAAGGGGCTAAGGGTATAATTTTAGATTTAAGAAGTAACCCAGGAGGTTCTTTAGGACAGGCTGTTAAAATCTCATCAATGTTTATTCCAGAAGGAAAAATAGTTAGTACAAAAGGAAAAACAGGAGAAGAGGAGATAGCATATAGAGAAGGAAAGTATTTTGGAGATTTCCCATTAATAGTTCTGATAAATGAAGGGAGTGCTTCTGCATCGGAGATTGTTTCAGGCGCTATAAAAGATTATAAAAGAGGAATTTTAATAGGAGAAAAATCATTTGGAAAAGGTAGTGTTCAAACACTATTACCTTTACCTGATGGAGATGGAATAAAACTTACTATTGCAAAATACTATACTCCAAGTGGAGTTTCTATTCATGGGAAAGGAATTGAACCAGATATTTTGGTTGAAGAAAAGGATGATTTCCTATTTTTTAATGGTTTCGTTACTAACATAAATGAGGATGAAACTAAAGAGAATAGAAATGAGATTATAAAAGAGGTTAAAGGTGAAGAGGAAGCTAAGAAAATAATCTCTAAAGAGGATATCCAATTGGATAGAGCTGTTGAAGAGATGAATAAGCTTTTACAGAAAAAATAGAGGAAATGAGGTAAAAAATGCTTTATATAGTGGCAACTCCCATAGGGAACTTAGATGATATAACTTTAAGAGCAATAAAAACTTTTGAAGAGGTAGATTTTGTTTTTGCAGAGGATACGAGAGTAACAAAAAAGTTATTGAATCATTTAGGAATTGAAAAGATAGTTTATAGATATGATGAACACACAAAGATGCATCAAGTATCAAATATAGCTAATATGCTAGAGAATGGTAATAAAATTGCACTGGTGACAGATGCAGGAACACCATGTATATCTGATCCTGGATTTGAAGTGGTAGATGAGGCATTAAAAAGAGGAATAAAAGTTATTCCAATTCCAGGGCCAAGTGCTATGACAGCGGCAGCTTCAGTAGCAGGAATATCTACGAGAAGATTTTGTTTTGAAGGATTTTTACCAAAGAAAAAAGGAAGACAAACTCTTTTGAAATCATTGGCAACAGAGGAGAGAACAATTGTTATTTTTGAATCTCCACACAGAATAGAAAAAACTCTAAGAGATATTGAAACATTTATAGGAGTTAGAGAAGTAGTTATTGTTAGAGAGATAACAAAAATCTATGAAGAGATTTTAAGAGGAACAACAACTGAGTTAATAGATAGATTAGAGAAAAATCCAATAAAAGGAGAGATAGTTCTTTTAATAAAGGGTAATGAAAAATAGAGGTGAGAAAAAATGTCGATGACAAAAATTAACTGGTATCCTGGGCATATGAAGAAAACAAAGGATTTAATTAAGGAGAATATGCCATTGATAGATATTGTTCTTGAAGTTGTAGATGCAAGAATTCCTTTATCAAGTAAGAATCCTGATATAGCTGGTTTTGCAAAAAATAAGAAAAGAGTAATTGTAATAAATAAATCAGATTTAGTTACAAAAGAGGAGATTAACTTTTGGAAAAAGTTCTTTAAAGAGAATAATTTTGCAGATGAAGTGTTGGAATTATCAGCAGAGACAGGATTTAATATAAAAACTCTATATACAATTATAGATAAAGTATCAAGAGAGAAAAAAGAAAAGTTAATGAAAAAAGGCTTAAGAAAAGTAAATACAAGACTTATGGTAGCTGGAATTCCAAATGTTGGAAAATCAAGACTAATAAATAGAATAGTTGGTAAAAATAGTGCAGGTGTAGGAAATAAACCTGGATTTACAAGAGGAAAACAGTGGATTAGAATTAAAGAGGGACTAGAGTTACTAGATACACCTGGAATTTTATGGCCAAAGTTTGAAAATCAAGAGGTTGGCTATAACTTGGCTATAACTGGTGCAATAAGAGATGAGATTCTTCCAATAGATGAAGTGGCATGTGTTCTAATTGAAAAGATGCTAAAAATGGGTAAAAAAGATGTTTTAAAAGAAAAATATAAACTTTTAGATGAGGATTTTGACCAAGTTAGTGGAGGAATAATAGAATCAATTGCACTGAGAATGAATATGTTACAAAAAGGTGGAAACTTAAATGTACAACAAGCGACATATACCCTTTTAAGAGATTATAGAGCTTGTAAGTTAGGAAAGTTTGGCTTAGATATGGATATAGCTGAGGAGATTAAAAACTTATACAAGTAGGAGAAAAAAATGAGTTGTAAATTGGATTTAGATTTGAATTTAGTTGAAAAAATATTGATAAATTTTTTAAAAGAAGAAGCTAATAAGGTTGGATTTTCAAAGGTAGTTCTTGGACTTTCTGGAGGTATAGATTCAGCACTGGTAGCTTATTTAGCAGCAAAAGCTTTTGGGCCTGAAAATGTTTTAGGTATACTTATGCCTTATAAAACTTCAAGCAAAGAGAGTATAGAACACGCTGAATTAGTTGTAAAAGATTTGGGAATAAAATCAAAATTAATAGAGATAACTCCAATGGTAGAACCATATTTTCAAATGAATCCAGATATGGATGGGTTAAGAAAAGGAAATAGAATGGCTAGAGAGAGAATGTGTATTCTATTTGATTACTCAGCTAAAGAAAAAGCCTTAGTATTGGGAACATCTAATAAGACAGAGATGCTGTTAGGATATAGCACTCAGTTTGGTGATGCAGCTTCAGCTATCAATGCAATAGGAGATCTTTATAAAACACAGGTTTGGGAGCTATCCAAACATTTAGGTGTTCCACAACCATTGATTGATAAAAAACCAAGTGCTGACTTATGGGAAGGTCAGACTGATGAGAGTGAATTAGGATTTTCATATAGATTGGCTGATGATATCCTATTTGCTCTTATAGATGAAAGAGAAAAAAAAGAGAATATCATAAAAATGGGATACCCTGAAGAGATAGTAAATAAAGTTATTTGGAAAATTAAAATGTCTCAATACAAAAGAAAACTTCCTTTAATAGCAAAGGTATCTATGAGAACAATAGGGAGAGAGTTTAGATATCCAAGAGATTGGGGAGTATAAAAGCTAAGGAGGGTTAGATTTGAGAGGGGAAGAGCAATTAAGAGAAGAGTTACAGGAGTTCCAGAAAGAAAAGGAAAGAATTAGAAATATTGTAGGCCAAATAGGAGGGTCAAATAGTAAACAAAATAAAGTAGTAAATACACTATTGATAGTAATAATAGTGGCACTATTGTTACTGGGAGGAGTTTTTAATAGAATTACTCCAGCATTAGCGGTACAAGTGGCTATTTTATTTAGTGTTATTAAATTGATTTGGATGTTTTATGAGTCACAAAGAGCTAGTCATTTCCAGTTTTGGATTTTAAACTCTTTAGAGTTCAGAATAAATGAGATTTATAAAAAAGTAAAAAAGATGGAAAAAGAGTTAGAAACTTTAAAAAAAATAGAGGAGTTTAAAGAGAATGACAAATAATTTTAAAACTGCTGAAGAGCTGATGAGAGCTAGATATAGCGCTTTTGAAAAGGGAGATATAGAGTTTATAGTGGAAACTCATCACCCTGAAACAAAGGAAAATATGGACATTGAGGAGACAAGAAAGTGGGCCTTAAATTCAGAGTGGCTAGGGCTGGAGATTGTATCAACTGAAAATGGAACTGAGAATGATTCTGAGGGAATCGTTGAATTCAAAGCTTTCTATAAAGAGAATGGAAAAGAGATTGTACATCATGAAAAAAGTAGATTTGTAAAAGTGGACAATCAATGGCTATATTATGGGTGGTTACCTCTTCAGGGAACAATAGTAAAAGAGGAAAGAATAGGAAGAAATGATCCATGTACTTGTGGATCAGGAAAAAAATATAAAAAGTGTTGCGGGAAATAAAAAATTTTATTTAGGGAGAGTAGTAAATGAAAATTGCTATTGTCGGTTATCCAGACTCAGTGAAAAAAATTTTAAAAACGTTAGAACCACAATATACATATATAACATTTTTACCCTATGAAATAAAGCAACTGAGTGATTCTGTAGAAAATTTAAAAGAGCTAAAGGGGAAAGTAGATGGAATATTTTCTACTGGAATAGGAGTTCACTCAGAAATAGTGAGTAAATTGGGATTAGATATACCAATGGTTTATTCAAATAGAGAGGCAGGAAGTATTTTAAAAGCTCTATGGGAATTGAGAGAAGACTATCAAGATATAAGCAATCTAAAAATTGGGTTTGATATTGTTGAGGAGAAAGTTTTATTGGAGACTTTAGATGAGTTTGGAATAAAACTAAATGGGGTTGATGTTCAAGAATATCAAGAGGACAAGATGGAACTAGATTTTTTAGATGAACATATCAAAAATTTAATAAAGGGAAATGTACACTGCGTATTTACAGCCTTTGGATATGTGTATGATTATTTTAAAAGTAAAAATAAGCCAGTTTATAGATTACAATCAACAAAAAATGAGATTGTTAATCAAATGAAAACTCTTTTAAAAG
>NZ_DBGBQB010000117.1:0-1751 GCF_048470075.1 Cetobacterium sp.
ATATAGAGTAGTTAAACCAATACCCATTTTTTCAGATACCTTTCTTTTTCCCTCTGTATCATCACCAAATATCTCTAAAGCTTTCTTTATATATTTTTTTTCAACTTCACAAAAATCCTCTAAATCCATATTATTTTCAAAACGCTCTCTCTCTTGAGCAGAGATTTTATCCATATTTTTATTCTCCAATAATTTCTCAGGAACAGTTGAGAGACTAAGAATATCACTGTTATCTGAAAGATTGAACATAAATTCCACAACATTTTCTAACTCTCTTATATTCCCAGGCCAAGAGTATTTTAAAAAGAGCTTTTCCACCTCTATATCTATGAAATTTATATACTTTTCTGTTATTCTATTATATTTTTTTATTAAGTTTCTTGTTATAGGTAATATATCCTCTTTTCTTTCCCTCAAAGGTGCTATTTCAAAAGGTATAACTTTTAATCTATAATAAAGATCCTCTCTAAACTCTTTTTCAGCTATTTTTTTTTCTAAATCTACATTTGTTGCCGCTATAATTCTGATATCCAGATCTATATCTCTATTTGAACCAACTCTAGT
The DNA here is from genome assembly GCF_048470075.1 of Cetobacterium sp. Classification (GTDB taxonomy): domain Bacteria; phylum Fusobacteriota; class Fusobacteriia; order Fusobacteriales; family Fusobacteriaceae; genus Cetobacterium_A. The sequence goes on from NZ_DBGBQB010000117.1 coordinate 565, forward strand.
TACTTTTCTCTCTTGAAGAACTCTCAATATTTTGGCCTGTAAATATAGGGGCATATCTCCAATCTCATCTAAAAATATCACTCCACCATTTGCTAACTCAAACTTTCCCATACGCCCATTTTTATCCGCTCCAGTAAAAGCTCCTCTCACATAACCAAAAAGTTCACTCTCTAAAAGAGATTCTGGAATTGCAGCACAGTTTATAACTACAAAGGGAGCATTTCTTCTGCAGCTGTGATAGTGAAGTGCTCTTGCCACAAGTTCTTTTCCTGTACCGCTTTCCCCTGTTATTAAAACTGTCGATTTAGATGGTGCCACATGCTTTATTCTCTCTCTTAAAAGATTTACAAATTGTGATTCCCCTATTATATTTTTTAACGATACACTATTCGATGTTTCAACCAGCCCTCTAATTCCATCATTTACTTTATTCATATCCTCAAAAATAAAGATTTTCTCATTTTTTCCAAAGGCCTCAAAAGGTAATATTTTTCCTAAAACATTCAGTTCCTTGTCTTCAACAGTTAACTTATAGACCTCCTCTTCCATAAGAAAATCATCTTGTGAAATTAGATTGATCTCTTTTCCTACAACTCCACCGTCTATATCTATCTTTTTAAGGGCAAAATTATTTGCACTTGTTATTATCCCCTCACTATTAAATCTTAAAACACCTTTTTGTATGGTATTAAGTATTGTTGAAAGTACATTTTCTCTCTCTGTTTTTTCTAAATTTTCATTGTATTCAATAAATCTTATACTTATTAATTCGGCCATCTGTTCCACAAAGTCCAAATAGTTTTTTAAATTCTCTAAAACTCTCTTTTTTTGACTATTATCAAATGATACTAGACTGATCAAACCAATTATTTTGCCCTCATACATTATAGGAGTGGAAATTTCAAGAACTTCTAAGCAGCTATGCTTTTCAGAGCACCCATTACAGATTTCATCCTCTCTAGGATTTAAAATAACTGTTGTCTCCTTTGTCTCTAAAGTTTTTTTATTAGCTCTTCCCCTTATTTTTTCTCCTATTTTTTGAGGTCCACTTCCTGTTATTCTTATAAGATTTTTATCACAAATTCCAACATCCATAGAAAATAGTTTAGAAATTGTCTTAGCGTATTTTCTTAATTCATCCTTTATTACCAACAAATCGGTTTTCATTATACTCCCTTTTTTAAAAT
>NZ_DBGBQB010000118.1:0-6840 GCF_048470075.1 Cetobacterium sp.
ATAATGGATATTGTCTCATCAAACCCAGAATATAACGTAACGAAAAATAAATTAGAACTTTTAGTAAATCTATCAAATAATTTAAACTGTACTAATAATATCAATGAATTTTTTGAAATAAAAGCTCTTGCTTATGATGTAGAAAAGATGATTTTTGATTTAGAGCACATGATAGAAATAACTGAACCTGAGGTTCCTGAGATTGTTACTCCTGAAATAAAAACAGCTATTTTAGAGGATATTCAAACTACATTAATCGGTTCTTTAAAAGATATTATTGATCCTGAAATTAGACTGAATAGCATTGAATATAGACTATATAAAGAAACTTCTTCTGGAGACAGTGAAATTTTACATCTTTCTCTTCCAGAATCTATGTTTAAGGTGGATTTCAAATTTAGAGAACATGGAACTTTCCACTTCATAGCTACTTACTATTACGACGGAGCTAATGAAGTTATCCAGAGTAAAACTGTAAAGTCAAACTCTATTACAATTCAATTGATTGACAAAGAAATTCCAACTGTTTGTTGTGCGGCTTTAACAGCTTTTAAAAACACTCCTAAGGGACTGTTAACTAAGGTTGTAGATAAAGATTTAGCAATAACTGAGGTTATATATACATTAAAAAATTCAAACAACGCCTTAATTGAAACAATTACCAACACTGATCCTTTTGATCATGTTCAATTTAAAAGTGTTGCTGATGGAAACTATTTTTTCAATTGCAACTGTAGATATGATATTGGGTCAAGATCTGGGGAGATTTTATTAAACTCTAATACTATAACTATTAAGGAGGATACAGTAGAACCTGAACCTAATCCTGACCCCAATCCTGAAAAAAGATGGCCTAGAGGAATCTTTGCTCCATTTATTGATGCAGCTAGAGATGATGTTAATTCAAAATTTGCTTTAGCAGATAAATCTAAAATAACAGGTGTTCAATTCTATAATTTAGGATTTATAACTGCAGACTCCAATAAGAATCCAGCTTGGGCAGGTAATATAAATCTACCTGGCAATAGAGGAACTAATGCTGGACTTATGCAGGATATTGAAAGATTAAGATCTATGGGTGGAGATGTATGTATATCTTTTGGTGGTCTTAATGGACCTTACTTAAACGAAGTTATAACAGACATTCAAGATTTAAAAAATAAATATAAATCTATTATAAACAACTGGAACTTAAATAGAGTAGATTTCGATATGGAGCACAATAGAATATCTGGTAATGAAACTTGTGAAGAAAACAGAAGAAATCATATGGCTATAAAGCTTTTACAAGATGAGTTAAAAGCTGAGGGTAGATATGTTGGTTTCTGGTTTACGCTTCCTGTTATGCCTTATGGCTTAAATCAAAATGAACTTCTTTTAGTTGATGATGCTATTAAAAAGGGTGTTGAAATTGAAGGAGTTAATATTATGGCTATGTGTTATGGTGGGGCTTACTCTGGAAATATGGGCGAACAAGCTATATCAGCTATGACAAATCTACATTCTCAATTAAGAACTCTTTATAATAATAACGGAATTACAAAAACTGATGATGAGCTTTGGGCTATGATTGGAATTTGCCCTGAGATTGGAGTAAATGACACTGGAGCTTTTAACACATTCTTTTTAGAGGATGTTACTTCTGTTATCAATTTTTGTAAAGCTAAAAATGTTGGAATGATCACTTTCTGGTCTGCAAATAGAGATAAAGCAAATAATGGTTCAACTCCTAATGGACCTGATTCCACTGGATTAACTCAAGAGGAGTCAGCTTTTACCAAAGCTTTTCAAATCTATAACAGTACAAACACAAATGTATCCCCATTAGTTTTCTCAGCAGATTCTGGAATTTATAATGGGATTCCCGTTTGGCATGAATCAATGAGTTATCCAAACTCAAATACAAAAGTTTACTATTTAGGAAAATACTATTCAAATGGTTGGTATGTCTCTGCTTGGGATCAACCACCATCATCAAATGAAGCTTGGAAAGAAACTACATTATAATTTTATACAAGGAGTGTGCAATGAATACCTTAGAAATACAAAACATAAAATCTCATTTTTCAAACGTTTTAAATCACTATAACAATTTAAAAAAGAGATTTGTTGATGCTAGCAATGAGCTTGAATCTTTAAATATTCAGTTAATAGAGCTAAAAAACAAAATAAATAGCTTAAATATGGAATCATCAATTATATATTTTTTCGAAGTTAAAGAGTTATTATCTAGTGTTGAAAAAAATATATTTGATTTAGATGGAGATATCGTTAATCCTGAGCCACCTATTAATCCGCCTGTTGAGCCACCTGTTGAGCCCGAGGTTGTAATTCCCACTATAGGAGCTATCGAATTATCCATTACTGATAAAAAGGCATTTGTTTCTTCAAAGACAATATCTGACTCTCAAAATAGAATAACTCAAGTTACATATAATTTAAAAACTTCTGTTAGAAATACAATTGAGCAAAAAACTACTACTACTCCAGGTGAAACTCTAGCTTTTTCTACTATTTTAACTCCAGGAGATTATATTGTTGAGGCAATTTTCTCTTATAGAGGAGCTCAATCATTAGAGCAGATTACAAAATTATCTAATACAGCTACTATTAAAGATGAACCTATCGTTCCTCCTACAGATGGTAGAGTTGCTACATTAAAACTTTCATCAGATCAATCTTGGGGAAATGGTTTTAGTGCTGCTATTGAGTTAATCTCTCATACAGATAGAAATTATGGTGGTAATTGGGAGATAAGTTTTGATTCTCCTGCTTCTGGGCTTTCTCAGTGGCAAATTAACTCCTCTAAAACTGGTAATAGAATATCTATAACTTCAGGTTCAGATTGGTCTGGAGCTTCTCACTTCAATTTAGGCCCTAATGGAACTTTTAAAATTGAGGGTATCAATGGTAATGGTGCTCCTTTTGATATAAAGGTTGCTTCTAATGCCACATTAAATGGACAACCAATAAATCTAATTATAAATGGTGAAACTGTAGAAGGTGGAGGAACAAATCCTGACCCACCTGTTGAGCCTGAAGTTCCAACTGTAAACTTCCCTGAAAGATTACCTTTAGTTGGAGCAACAGATGTTGAAGCAATCTATTTAAATGGAGATAACACTCAACTTTTAGGAACAGTGTCAATTCCTTCTTTAAATATACATACTGAATATGCAGTATATATTAATGGTTTTAAATCTTTTATTAAACCTGTTGAATTTACAAGAAGAGCATCTATGGTTAATGTTTCACTTGAAGTGGCATCACTTCCACTATTAACTGGAAATAACACTGTACAACTTGTATTCGCTGGGAAAAATGCCTCAACTATAACATATTATCAAACAAATATACTTACAATAAAAAAAGAGTCAACTGGAAACTCTAAAAAATCATTGATTGGTTACTGGTCTTCATGGGGAGGAAATGGTCCTACATCATACATTGATTTAGAGGAGACTCCTTCTGAATATGATACAATCGTTGTATCTTTCATTGAACATGCAAATGATTATTTAACACCTGTCTTTGACCCAGAAGCGAGTAAAGCTGTTACAAAAGCTCAATTTAAAGAGAAAGTTGCTAGAATGAAAGCTAAAGGGCACAATGTTATAATCGCTGTTGGTGGGCAAAATGGTGTATTCCACATAAAATCAGATTCAGACAAAGAGATATTTAAAAATGGAGTTATTAACATTATTGAGGAGTATGGTTTCAACGGATTTGACGTAGACCTTGAAGGACAAAGTGCTCAAAATGGAACTTCTCACGTTGTTCAAGCAATAAAAGAGATTGTTGAATATTTTAGAGCTAAAGATCCAAACTTTATCTATTCTATGGCTCCTGAGGTTGCTTATTTAATAAGCACAGGTTTTGGAAGTCTATATATAGATCTTATCAGAGAAACAAAACATTTAATAACAACTATACACCCACAATATTACAATGCTCCTGGAACTGGTGTTTATCCATTTGATGGAAGTGGAGTTGCAATAGATTGTAAAAATCAAGCTAGATTTATCCCTGAATTTACTGAAGCACTTATCAAAGGTCATGATGGTCCTGCATGGGGTGGACAATATGCTCAACTTTTCCCAATTGGTCCTATCCCAGAGGAGATTTTAGCTATTGGATTACCTTCAGGTATTGGTGCTGCTGGAACTGGTGCAATCAACGATATGAACATTTTTGTTGAGGCTTGGAGAGAAGTTCAAAGAAGAGGGTACTCTAATGTAAAAGGATTTATGACATGGAGTATCGACTGGGACAAATATCATAACTGGCAGTTTAAAAACGCTTTAGCGCCTCTTATTAAATAGTGATTTTTATGAAAAAACTTAGAATTTTATCTATTGATGGTGGTGGGGTAAAAGGTATTATACCAGCTATTATCTGTGAATATTTAGAGGCTGAAATCTCTAAAAAAGTTGGTAAAAATATATATCTTCATGAATATTTTGATTTAATTGTTGGAACTAGCACTGGAGGTATTTTAGGTGCTCTCTATACATCTCCAAACTACCACACTGCACAAGAGATTGTTGAACTCTATAAAAATTGTGGAGATAAAATTTTTAAAAAAAATATAATTAGAAGGATTTCATCTTTTGGTGGAATCCTTCGTCCTAAATACTCCACAAAATCTCTTGAAGAGTTGGCAATGACTCTATTTGGAGATATAAATTTAAGCGATACTTTAAAGCCTTTTATGTCCACTTCCTATGATTTAATAAGAGCTAAAGAGATTTTTTTTGACAGTTTAAATGCTAAAAGAAAACCTTTGAAAAATTTCAAACTAAGGGATGTTGTTATTGCAACTTCATCAGCCCCTGTGTATTTTAATGCAAAAAAACTAGTCTCTTTAAATGGTGATACATACAACTGTATCGACGGTGGAATATTTGCTAACAATCCAGCTCTTATAGCTTATGCTGAAGCCAGAAATCTCGATTTTAAAAAGCACTTAAAAGATGACAAACCATCTTTTCCAGGATCTGATGATATGATTCTCATTTCAATTGGGACAGGGAAAAAAGAGGGATATAAAAATTATGAGCATTTAAAGACTAAGGGCGGAGCAAAATGGGTGATACCGATTATTGATATTCTCTTTTCTGCTCAATCCAATACTGATGATTTTATTTTAAGAAAAATTTTTGATTCCTCTAAAAATAAGTGGAACTATTATAGATTAAATCCTCGTCTATATAAGGGTTCATTGGAGTTAGATAATAAATCTGATAAAAATATTGAAAATCTCTCCTCTGATGCCTATGAGTTTATCAAAAATAATAAGGATAAGTTAGATGATATTATTTTACAACTTATTTTAAATAGTTAAGATTACTAATTTTTTATTGGTAATCTTTTTTGATAAAAAATATCCGGTGAAAAAACTACAAAAAAATAAAAAAACTCCTTTTACAGAGTTTCAAATTTCAAATGGTGCCTAGAAAAGGATTCGAACCTTCGACCGCTCGGGTATGAACCGAGTGCTCTAGCCAACTGAGCTATCTAGGCTTAAAAATAAATGGCAGGTCAAGAGGGACTCGAACCCCCAACCCTCGGTTTTGGAGACCGATGCTCTACCAATTGAGCCATTGACCTGCATGGTCGGAATAGCAAGATTCGAACTTGCGGCCCCCTGCTCCCAAGGCAGGTGCGCTACCGGACTGCGCTATATTCCGAACTATTTGTCTTTCGTAGCTGGTTGCTTGCTACATAATTATAGTATCATAAAATATTATTTATGTCAACAAACTTTTTTATTTTTTTTATTTTTTTATTTGTGATATAATCTCTAGTAGATAATTTTGACTAATTGTATGGAGGTTATTATGAAAAAATTCATTTCTTGGAATGTCAATGGATTTAGAGCCATTCTTCAAAAAAATTTTTTAGAGTATTTTAATTCTATTGATGCTGATATCTTTTGTTTACAGGAAATAAAACTTCAAGAGGGGCAAGTTGATTTTAATCCCGAAGGATATAACTGTTATTGGAACTATGCAGAAAAAAAAGGTTACTCAGGAACAGCTGTATTCACTAAAGAAAAACCCTTATCTGTGTCCTATGATATTGGAATAGATCATCACGACAAAGAGGGAAGAGTTATAACCCTGGAGTTCAATGACTATTATTTGGTGAATGTGTATACCCCTAACTCCCAAACAGAGTTGGCTAGATTAGATTATAGAATGACATGGGAAGATGATTTTAGAAACTATCTTTTGGATTTAGACGCTAAAAAACCTGTTATTCTTTGTGGTGACTTAAATGTTGCTCACACTGAAATTGACTTAAAAAATCCAAAATCAAATAAAACAAATGCCGGATTTACAATTGAAGAGAGAGATAAATTTAGTGAACTTCTTAAAAGTGGATTTGTTGACAGCTTTAGATTTTTACATCCAGATGTCACTGATGTCTATTCATGGTGGTCATATAGATTTAGCGCTCGAAAAAACAATGCTGGTTGGAGAATCGATTACTTTGTAGTTTCTAATAAGATAAAAGATAAGATTGTAGAAGCTAATATTCATAATGAAGTTATGGGATCTGATCATTGCCCTGTGGAACTTCTTATTAAAGAACTCTCTTAATTGAGAGCTCTTTTTTTATTTCCTTTCAACTTTAAAAGGAATCCTATTTTTTTTTAGTAGATGTAAGTACAAACTAAAAATTCTTTTTTATTTCCTAAGGAGGTTTTTATTATGAGTTTAATTAAAAAAAATGACTGGTTTTCTAATTTTTTATCTGATCCCTTTGATGAGGATAAGTTACAAAACCCCTTTAAAAAAGCTTTTCCTGCTGTTAATATCTCTGAAAATGAAAAGG
>NZ_DBGBQB010000119.1:0-1548 GCF_048470075.1 Cetobacterium sp.
ATTAGGTGATATATTAATAACTAAATCAGGGACTATAGGAAGGACAGCGGTAGTTAAAACAAAAAAAGAATTTAGTTTATTCGTAAGTGTAGCTTTAATAAAAAACTATAAAAATATTATTTTAAGCGAATATTTATGCTATGGTATAGATGATTATATGAATAAAATAAATATAGATAGCGATATAAAAGGTGGAGTTATAAAAAATTATCACTTAACAGATATGAAAGAACAAAAGGTAGCGTTACCTCCAATAGAAGAACAAAAAGAGATAGTAAGAATTTTAGATAATGTTTTAGAAAAAGAAGATAAAATCAATGAAATCCTAGAGATGGAAGAGATGATTGAGCTTTTAGAAAAATCAATTCTAGATAAGGCGTTTAGAGGTGAACTGGGGACAGGAAATCTTGAAGACGTTCCTTCACTTGAAGTATTGAAGAATATCTTGGAGAAATAAAATTTTAAAAGATAAAACTATAGGTGAGGTATGATGAATGAGTAATAAATATTCTAAAATAGAAGCTATAATAAAAGATTTACAAGGAAAAACAGGAATGAACTTTCAAAATGGAGTAAAACCCATTTTAGAAGAGTATTATAAAATGCTTGGAAAGACTTTTACAATGCCAGACCCATCTTATGGCGGAGATGATAAAAATGATGGATGGGTTGAAGAGGATGGAATTTTTTATCAAATATATGCTCCTATAGTTATAGTAGAAAAAAAATCTATAATAGGAGATTTGAGAGATAAGTTTAAAGAAGACTTAGAAGGTATTGTTAATCATGTTACTCAAAATGGGAAATGGGGAGGAAAATTCAATGAATTTATATTCTTATACAATACCCATGATAAAGGATTACCTCCAGAAACAAAAAGTAGTTACAAAGAGATTGCTTTAGAGATTTCTAAAAAATATTCATGTGATTTTAAAGCTAGGTTAGTAAATCTTGATTATATAAGAGATTTATTAGAACAGTTACCTACAGAAATTTTAAGTAAGATACTAAGAAGAATGGGAAATTTTACAATAGAGGTTTTAGATGAAATAACTCCAAAGGCAATAATAGATACCATTGAATTGATTTGTGAAAAGGTTCATGATATCCAATACTCAACAGAGTTTGACTATAGAATTATAACTCCACAGGAAAAATTGAGTAAAAATAATTTGATTGAAAATGCTTCAAAGATAAATTTAATTTTAAAAAAGACAATTTTTATGGAAGAGGTTGAAGGTGATTTTATAAATTCGGACTTTGTGTTAAAAGAAAAGTTTGATGTTTTAAAGGCTTATATAATAAGAGAGTACGTAGAATTAAGAAAAAGATTTTCAGGGGATGAGTTGTATAATAAATTAATAGATGACTTATCAAATCTTGTAAATAGAGCTGGGTTTATAAAACCAACAATAGAATTAATCGTTGTTTTTCTTTTTGAGAAGTGTGATATTTTTGAAAAGTAAGATATCGAAAAGTATACAATTTATGGTATAATTTAAATAAAAAAGTGAGGAGGTGTAAGAAATGATTTTACCAGATAAGTAT
>NZ_DBGBQB010000120.1:0-5117 GCF_048470075.1 Cetobacterium sp.
GACTTATTTTACTCAAGTAAAATAAGTTTAAAATTAAAATTTGAAAAAAATTGTAAAATTGTTCTATATACAATATAATCGTTTTATAAACAACATAAACACGCGTTCACAAAACAATTTAAGGAGGGAAAATGAAAATAAATAGTATGAAGGTGGCTCAACTGGCAGGAGTATCAAGAAGTACTGTGTCAAGAGTTATAAATAACTATACAAATGTCCCACCAGAAACAAAAGAGAAAGTTATGAAAGTAATAGAGGAGTTAGGATATATTCCAAACTCTAGTGCCCAAGTTTTAGCTGGAAAGAAAAGTAGGACTATAGGACTTTTTATCTATGGAGATAACAATGATAAAAATAGGATATTGGATAATGGTTTATCTTTTGGATATTACTTAGATTTTATAAATAGGGTTTTAAAAGAGGCATTGAAACAGGATTATCAACTATTAGTAGATGTGATAAATGATAATAGTTTCTCCAAAATAGAGTCATTATATGCAAATAGAGATATTGTTGGTGGAGTGTTTATAGGTTTTAAAGAGAGAGATAAAAATATTGAAAGAATAGTTAAACAATATACACCAGTAGTTTTAGTGGACTATACTTCAGATTCAAATTGTGAAAAAGAAGGGATTTATTATATAAATACTGAGGATTGCAATGGAGCTCAAAAGGCTACAGAACATTTGATAAGCTTGGGAAGAAAAAATATTATTCATATCTCAGGGGATAGAGATAAACTTTCTGGAAAAGAGAGAGAGAGGGGATATTTAAAAGCCATAGAAAATTATGGAATGATTCCTATGGTATATAGGGGAGATTACTCTGATAAAAAAGCTAAGGAGATAGTACAGGAGTTATTAGCTAAAAATGTAAAATTTGATGGAGTATTTTGTGCCAATGATAATATGAGTTATTGTGTAAATAGTATTTTAAAAGAAAATGGAATCACAGATATTCCCATTGTGGGATTTGATAACTTAAGAAATACAATACCTTTGGGTATAATGTCAGTGGCTCCTGATATAAGGAATTTAGCGAAAGCAGCAGTGGGGTTATTGGTAGATAACAAAATGGAAAAATCCAAGATAACTTTTGTAAAAACAACATTGATAAAGGGGTTAGAAGAGTATATAAAAGAGAGCTATTTAGATTAATTTGGAGGAAAGATGATATATATAAATGAGAGTACATTAGAGTTTCACTTACAGAGTTCAAATATGAGTTATATATTTAATATTATGAAAAATGGACAACTTGGAAATCTATATTTTGGAAAGAAAATTAGAAATAGAGAGAGTTTTAAACATTTTTTCAATCAGCCCGAGGTGGGAATTGGAATAATTGCTCACCATGAGAATGATCCGGGTTTTTCGCTGGAATATTATAAACAGGAGTATCCATCCTATGGAACTACTGATTTTAGAAAACCAGCATTTCAATTGGAGAGTGAAGATGGTAGTAGAATCGCCGATTTTATATACAAAGGTTTTAGAGTTTACAGAGGAAAAAATAGTTTAAAGGGATTACCTTCAACTTATATGGAGAGTGTAGAGGAGGGGGATAGTTTAGAGATTGAGTTAGAGGACACAACTTTAAACTGTAAACTTTTTCTAACATATACAGTGTATAAAGATAGAGATGTGATAACTAGAAATGCCAGATTTGAAAACCATGGAGAAGAGTGTATAGATATCCATAGAGCTATGAGCTTCGCTTTAGATTTACCTGACTATAACTACGAGATGATACATCTATCTGGGGCTTGGGCAAGAGAAAGATTTATAAAAAATAGAAAGTTAGAAGTGGGGTGTCAATATATAGATAGTAGTAGAGGAGCAAGTAGTGCTCATCAAAACCCATTTATAATTTTAAAAAGGCCAGAAACAACAGAACATGTAGGAGAGAGTATAGGGTTTACTCTGGTGTATTCTGGAAACTTTTTGGCTCATGTAGAGGTAGATCATTTTGATGCCACTAGAGTTACAATGGGCATCAACCCATTTGATTTTAAATGGGAGTTAAAAGGTGGAGAGAGTTTCCAAACACCAGAGGGAATAATAGTTTATAGTGATAGAGGAATGAATGATTTAAGTCAAACCTTCCATAAACTTTTTAAAGAGAGATTGGTTAGAGGTGAATGGAGAGATAAGGAAAGACCTATTTTAATAAATAACTGGGAAGCTACATACTTTGATTTTGATGAGGATAAAATTGTAGCAATGGCCTCTAAAGCGAAGGATTTAGGATTTGAATTGTTTGTTTTAGATGATGGTTGGTTTGGAAAGAGAGTTGATGATAAAACATCTTTAGGGGATTGGTTTCCAAATTTAGAAAAACTTCCAAATGGAATTAAAGGGCTAGCAGAAAAAGTTGTGGATAGAGGGATTAGATTTGGATTGTGGTTTGAACCAGAAATGATAAGTAAAAATAGTGAACTATATGAAAAACACCCTGAATGGGTTTTAGGAGTTAAAAATAGAAAGCTATCAATGGGAAGAAACCAGTATATACTGGATTTATCTAAAAAAGAGGTAAGAGATTATATAGTGGATATTTTATCAGAGAGATTTTCAGAAGCTCCTATTAGTTATGTAAAATGGGATATGAATAGAAATATGACAGAGATAACATATCAAGATTTACCACATAAATATATTTTAGGGCTCTATGAAATCTTAGAAAAATTAACTACTAAGTTCCCACATATACTATTTGAATCTTGTGCATCAGGTGGAGGAAGATTTGATGCAGGAATGCTATATTATATGCCACAAGTTTGGACAAGTGATGATACAGACGCAATTGTAAGATTGAATATTCAACATGGAACATCTCTAGGATATCCATTGATCTCCATGGGAGCCCATGTTTCAGATATTCCAAACCATCAAACTGCAAGGAAAACAAGTTTAAAAACAAGAAATGATGTAGCTGTATTTGGAAATTTTGGTTATGAACTAAATCTATTAGAGTTTGATAGTAGGATGGAAAAAGATGTAAAAAAATATTTAGAGTTTTATAAGATAAATAGAAAACTTATTCAATTTGGAGATTTTTATAGATTAGAAAGTCCTTTTGAGGGGAATACGGCGGCTTGGATGGTTGTGAATAGTGAGAGAAGTGAAGCTTTAGTTGGATACTTCACAATATTGGCAGAACCAAATCCAGGTTATAATAGGAAAGTTGTACTAAAGGGATTGGATTCCAATAAGAAATACTTAATTAATGATAAGTTTGAAGCTTATGGGGATGAGCTTATGAATATGGGAATTATTTTTCCACAACCTGAAAGATATTTTTCAAAAGATTCAGAAACACAGGATTTTAAAAGTAAAATTTTTAAATTAAAAGAGTGTAAATAAAAACTCACGGGAGGAGTGTCATGATAAGTTTAAAAATGAAATTATCATATGGTTTAGGTGCTTTAGGAAAGGATTATGCTTGTGCAATAGTCTATATATTTTTAATGTATTATTTTACGGATATTTTGGGATTAGCTCCAGCTTTTGTAGGAACATTGTTCTTAGTAGCTAGGATGTGGGATGCTATAAATGATCCTGCCATGGGAATGATTGTCGATAATACAAGAAGCAGATGGGGAAAGTTTAGACCTTGGATTTTAATAGGAACACTTTTAAATGCTATTACAATTGTTGGAATGTTTACAAGACCAGGAGCATTTACAGGGAAAAGCTTATATGCCTATATATCTATTATGTATATACTTTGGGGGATGACTTATACAGTTATGGATATACCTTTTTGGTCTATGATTCCAGCCCTTTCAAGTGATAAAAAAGAGAGAGAGGAGATTGCAGTTGTGCCAAGGATATTTGCAAGCTTAGCCTGGTTATCTCTTGGAAGCTTGGGGTTACCACTGATCTCTTTTTTAGGAAAAGGGGATGAAGGAAGAGGATTTTCATTATTATCTTTAGGAATAGCTGGAATATTTATTCTAACTACGCTTTTGATGATAGCAAATGTAAAAGAACAGATAAAAACTAAAAAAAATAGTGAAAAAATAAACCTAAAAGAAGCTTTTAAGTTAATTTTAAAAAATGATCAATTGGTAGCGTTAATAGGAACAGTTTTAATGTATAACCTGATGTCTCAAATTTCAGGTGGAGTGGCAATATACTATTTCAAATATGTCATTGGAGTAGAAACTCTTTTCTCAGTTTTTACTGGATTTTCTGGATTAGCAGAGATTGGGTCATTGATGATGTTCCCAATTTTATCAAGAAAACTAGGAAGAAAAAAGGTGTTTTTCTTAGCTTGTGCACTACCAGTAATAGGGTTTTTAATGCTATTTATCTTTGGAAATATTGCTCCAACAAATGGAACGTTAATTGCAATAGCTGGTGTGGTTGCCAAATTAGGTGGAGGCTTAACTCTTGGAATTTCAACGGTTATGCTAGCAGATGTGGTTGACTATGGAGAGTTTAAATTTGGTTCAAGAAATGAAAGCGTTATTTTCTCAGTTCAAACACTACTTGTGAAGTCAGCTTCAGCAGTGAGTGGATGGCTTATAGGTATGGGTCTATCTTTAGTTGGGTATATGCCAAATGTACCTCAAAGTGCTTCAGCTATATTGGGAATAAAATATCTAATGATAGTTTTCCCAATACTACTTTCAATATTTGGATATGTGATATATAGAAAATATTATAAATTAAATGGAGACTACTATGATGAGATAGTAGAAGCTATAAAAGTGAGAAGAGAGATTGAAGCATAAAAAAAATGGTGTGGCTATTAACCACACCATTTTTTGTCTCTACTGTTAAACTACCCTATAAAAATAGAGGTATTTAAGTTCTCTAAAAGATTAAGACCAGTTCTATTTGTTATTTTTTCAAAGAAAAAAGAACGGCTTAAATTTCCCATAATAACCAGATTAGATTTATTTAAGGCAAAGTAGAAATCCTTTAGAGTGTCATCTTTGGAGTTGAAGTTTATAACATCACTGGAAACATCCTTGTTTTTCATTAATTCTACTAAATAGTGCTCCTCATAATCACAGTTCCATGTGAGTATAGGAACTCTTTTTAAAGGCAATTTAGGAAAAAGATTTAAAAAATTATAGACACTTTTATTAATTTTAACTCCGTCAT
>NZ_DBGBQB010000121.1:0-1705 GCF_048470075.1 Cetobacterium sp.
TTAGCTCTCTAATATTTCCAGGCCATTCATAGCTAAAAAGCCTATCTTTTGCCTCCTCTGTTAAAATAAAATCAAAATTTAAAACTCTTTTAAAATATCTGATTAAAAAGTCTAAATCTTCAATTCTTTTTCTTAAAGGTAAAATATTTATTGGCAAAGTATTTAAACGATAATACAGGTCATTTCTAAACTTTTTTTCCTTAACCAATGCCAAAATATCCTCATTTGTTGCTGCTATAATTCTTACATCTATGGGAATTAAACTATCTCCTCCAACTTTTATAATCTCTTTCTCCTGTAAAACCCTCAATAGTTTCAGTTGCAAATTTTGACTCATCCCCTCTATTTCATCTAAAAATATAGTCCCATTATTTGCAATTTCAAATAGACCTATTTTTCCACCTTTTTTAGCTCCTGTAAAAGCTCCCTCTTCATATCCAAAGAGTTCTGATTCCAATATATTTTCATTTAACGCAGCACAATTTATAGCAACAAAGGGAAAATCTTTTCTATTTGAGGAGTTATGTATAGAGTGAGCAAATAGTTCTTTTCCTGTTCCACTCTCCCCTGTAATTAAGATTGAGGAGTTTGTCTTGGACATTTTTTTTGCTATCTCTTTCGTTTTTAATAACAAAGTATCCTGAGTTATAATATCATCAAAAGTATATCGTGCCTTATGCCCCTTTTTTAAAATCTCACTATTTAATTTATTACTATTTTTCTCTATATTTTTACTAATTAGTGCATACACATATACAAGATCATCTTTTTTTAAAATTGGTATAAATGATAGTTTGATTGTTTCATCCTTATCATTGATAAAATTAATTTCATAAAAATTTTTACTCTCTTTACATGAAGTGAACCCTTTTTTTAAAATTTCATTTTGAACATTCCTAAATAAAATTAAATTTCTTTTCTCTTTTAATAGGCTTAGAGCATAGTTATTGCAACTATCAACCTTTCCATTTTTTTCAAATCCTATAATCCCAAACTCAGTTGCTTTTGCAATTGAGATTAACTGCTGTCTTAAAATACTATTTTTTTCAATTAGATTTTCCATACCAACACTATTTCCTGAAATCTCATCAAAATAGTCAGTAAATCTTTTTGTATCAAGTAGATATTCACATCCAATTATTGTGGCAATCTCTAAAAGAGTGCTACTATCCAACACTCTATTTTCTATATCTAAAATATCTGTTATATGACTTGGAGCGTACCTAACTTCCCCTGGAGTTATCGCTAAATTTATATTGGAATACTCCTCAACACATCCAGGATAATAGGGATAAAAATGGATATTATTCACACCCTTTTGATATAGCAATGTTATGGTTTCTGCCGCCATTTTAGCCGACGAGTTTACCAATAAAGCTTTTGTATCCACTGGAAACTCTTTCAATCTATTAATAGTTGAATTTTTAAAAGTGACGTTCCCTATTATTGTTGTTTTATTGATAGGAATATATCTTTGTATATCCTCATTACAATCAAAGGAAACTGTTGTAATCAAATATATATCTTCATTTTTAGGTGAAAAAACATCCCCTTCCTCTATAGAATATGCATTTATTATAAGAGCGTCTCCAAAAAAATATTTCAATTGTTCTTTATAAAATAAAGATACATTTTTTCCTGCTGCAACGATAGCTAATTTTAAAGAAATTTTAAATCACCTCTTTTCTATGTATCTATATAATAT
>NZ_DBGBQB010000122.1:0-4689 GCF_048470075.1 Cetobacterium sp.
CCTTTATTCTTATAATAGGGGTCCCGTCAGGAAAACGCGGAATAACAACGCTAAGAATTTTCCTGACTACCTATAACCCCTTTATTTTCAATGCTTTAATCTATATTTAACTCTCTTAAAAATTCTAAAGAAGTAGTACAATTAGAATCAAAATTATATTCTCCTAAAAGGTTAATATGCTCCCAAGCAAGAGGAGATATATTCCCTAAGGCCTCGCGTCGTTTTTTTTTGTCCTTTTGCACCAATTAGCCTTTTTAGTCAATAAAATCAAGGGATACCAAACTTTGATATCCCTTTTTTATTATTTAGGAAATTATAATTTTTTGAAATTGTCCTTAAAAATGGTAAAAACTAAGAATTAGCTAATAAATCTATTAAAGTTAATCTAGTATTTTACTTTATAGAAAAGCAAAATACCACAGTTACCTGTGGTTAGAAATTTTAAATTTTCTTCTTGAGTCTAAAATCAAAAATACCATATTTTTTATGGAAAAATATAGTTAAAATCATATTAGATCCGCATTGAAGGCACTTTAATGGATTTATACCTAGCCATTTCTCTATGCGCTCAGCCCAAGTAAGTTTTCTAATAATATTTTATTTTTTTAAATATTTAAGTTTTTTAATTCTTGAGAGAAGTTTCCCGAGTAAAGACCGTATCTTCTAATCATTTTAAAACCTTTAGGTAGAATATGAGCAACTAATTGTTTAATGAACTTTTCTACAGGAAGTTCAAGAAATACTTTATTTTTATCAGGGAGTTGTTCATACCAAAAAGTAACGCTATTACCATTAAAATGAGTGATTCTATATTCAGCTAAAGGAGGTCTAGCGAGATATCTACCTAAATACTTAAGAGCATTTAAAGAATTGTAAACTTCAGTTCCTTTAACATCAATAAAAAAATCGATTTGATTTTTCCAAATAGAATTGATAATGTTTAAAAGCTTATGATCATTAGGAAAAGCTTCTTTTAAAGCTGTAGTAATAATATATTTCCAAGAATTTTTAAATGGTGAGTAAGGAAAAAAATCAACAGATTTCCATTGTAAGGTTTCTTTGAATCCACCACAAGTAATTAAGATATGTAGGTGAGGATTAAAATTAGATTTTCTACCAAAGGTATGGAAAAAAGTAATGTATCCAAAATGAGTTATTTTGTATTTTTTCCAAAAGTGATCTTTAAATACAGAATTAAGTGAGTCAGAAATAGAAGTTAAAAGTTCTCTATTATTAAGAAAAAAAGATCGAAGTTCCTTAGGAATTGTAAAGAGAAGATGCTTATGTTTCTGATTAATCATTTGTTGATTAAGTTTATTAGCCCAATTTTCGGTATATATTTTAGAACAACAGGGACAAAATTTAGTTTTACAAGTAACGGGTTTACATGCGTGTGAACCACAATGTGGACACTGATATTCTATTCTGGCAAAATCAAAATTTTTGCAGTTAATGGATTTAAAGACAGTATCTTTAATATGATTAAAGTAGTCTTTAGAAAAAAATTCTTGAATAGAATTTAAAATATTAGTATAATTGACAGAAGTAAAAATTTGTTTAATAGTATACATAGTGTAACTATTATATCAAAAAATTAGCTCTGTCACAAAAGTGGCAGAGCTTTTTTTATTATAATAGAAAAAATTATAATAGTTTTGCAGCTAACTCAGCTAATGATGAACGTTCACCTTTTTTCAAAGTCACATGCCCCACTATATTTTCATTTTTTAATTTGTCTGATAAATATGTAAGTCCATTTGTATCTGCATCTAAATATGGACTGTCAATTTGATCTGGATCTCCTGTTAGAACTATCTTTGTATTTTCTCCTGCTCTTGTTATTATGGTTTTTACTTCAAGAGGAGTTAAGTTTTGTGCTTCATCTATTACTATATAGCCATTAGGAATACTTCTTCCTCTTATATAAGTAAGAGCTTCTATTTTTAAAAGTCCCATTGTTTGAAGACCTAAGATTACTTTTTCTCCTGTTTTTTCACCTTTTTCTTCAGCTAAGTAATCAATATTATCATATATTGGTTGCATCCACGGTCTTAATTTTTCCTCTTCACTTCCAGGTAGATATCCTAAATCTTTTCCCATAGGTATTATTGGTCGAGCTATAAGCAATTTTTTATATTTACCTCTTTCAACAACTTGCTCTAATCCAGCTGCTATTGCTAGTAAAGTTTTTCCAGTTCCTGCTTTTCCAACTAAAGTTACAACCTTTATGTTATCATCCATTAAAAGTTCCATTGCATATTCTTGTTCATCATTTCTTGCTCTAGCACCCCAAGCAGATATTTGTCCTTCTAAGTTTCTTCTAATTTTACCACCTATATATCTTCCTGAAGTCTTTTCTTCACCACATCTGAATCTTATAAACATATTTTCTGTAAAATGATACTCTTTTCCTAACTCCCAAACATTTATTTTTCCAGATTTATCAAATTTATTATAAATATCTCTTGAAACTTCAATCTCTTCATATCCATCATATAATGTTGTGTAATCTGTTCTATCTGTTTCATAATCTTGAACCTCTAACCCTAAGGAATCTGCCTTAATTCTCATATTTATATCTTTAGTTATTAAAATAACTTTCATTTCTGGATTTTTATTTTTAATTCCTAGAGTTGTTGCAATTATTATGTTATCTGTTGAATCTTTTTTTAATGTAGATGGAAGTAAGTTTAAATCACTTTCTATTTCTACTCTGAAAAAAATCTTTTTCTCTAGCTCTACTCCTTTTGCAATACACCCTTTTTTTCTTATGTTATCTAGCTCTCTTGCTGCTAATCTAGCTTGTATAGCTGTTGTACTATTTCTTTTTAGCTTATCTATTTCCTCTATAACAAATATTGGAACAACAACTTCATTATCTTCAAAACTATAAATACTACGGTGATCATGTATCAAAACATTAGTGTCTAGAACATAGATTTTTCTCATGCAATCATCCCCTTAATTAAGTTTTTTTAACTAACTATTTCAAATATTTTTACTAAGCAAGGAATCTATTTCCTTTTTAGAGATATCTTTTACAAAATAAAGGCAAAGAAAAAAGATTTGAGAAAATTTTAAGTATTAAATTATTAAATATTGGCGGAGGAGAGGATTATGAAAAAAATAATTTTTACTTTTTTTACTTTGTTTAGCTTAACTTTTTCCAATGAAGTTATATTGAGAAAAGAGTTGTCTTATAATAAATACACTTTAGAGCATTTTTATAAATATAAAAATACGTCTAGAGAGTTTCAATGGAAAAAAATAGAGGATAAGATATTATCTATAGAGAGATTTAAAAATGAATATGGGAAAATAGGAACTTTAAGAAATTTTAAAAATTCAAATGGTAATCCAGCTCAATTAGAAAGTTTTTTAACATCTCCAGAAAGAGATAAATATGGTGTTAGAAGATATCAAGGTATACCACTATATCAATCTTTAGATAAAAAACCAATAAAATATGGATGGGATGGATCTTTGGTGGGGATTATAGAAGAAAAGGACGGTTTTGTAAAAATAAAAATAGAAGGTATAGAGGGAGAGTGGTGGACCCCAAAGCGATATGTAAAACAGATATTAAATGAACCTACAGATAAATTAATAGTTATAGACAGAAAAAATCAGAATATAGTTACTTTACAGAAAAGTTATGATACTTGGTTAATTAGAAGTATGAATCCTGCTACGACTGGACTAAACAAACTACCTCATAACTATCCAACCCCTTTAGGAACTTTTGTTGTACAAAATAAAAAACCTCGAATGAACTACTTAAAATTAGGAAGCTCATCTGAAATTGCTGGTTTTGCTCCATACGCAACTAGATTTTCAGGCGGTGGATATATACACGGAATCCCTGTAGAATTACCTAGAACAAAGATAATTGAATACTCTCCAACTTTAGGTTCTACTCCTAGATCTAGAATGTGTGTTAGAAATGCTTCATCTCATGCCAAATATGTTTATGAATGGGCAAACCCACTTAGCACTCTAGTGATTGTTATTGAATAATAAAGAGGTGATTTATGACATTAAGTAAAGAAAAGTACGTTACGTACCTTGCAATATTAACAGCTTCATTTGGATATATTTTTGATTTTGATTCAGCAGTTATTTCTAGCAGTATTGAAGCACTGACAAAAACTTTTAATGTCAGCAAAGATATGACAGGATTATTTATTACAATAGTGTTAATCGGAGGACTTCTTGGAGGTTTTTTAGGTGGAGTTTTCTCTGAGAAAATTGGCCGAAAAAAAACTATTGTCTATAGCTTACTTGGATTTTTAATCGGTGGAGTTTTTACAATTTTATCAAGAGATGTCGAACTTTTTTTAACTGGACGATTTATTATGGGCTTAGGACTAGGAAGTATCTTCCTAGTCGGCTCTATATATATTATCGAAATTTCCCCTATTGAATCAAGAGGTAAAAATGGAACTATTAACCAACTTTTCATGCCTTTAGGTTTGGTTGTTGGATTTGGATTAGCTTATTTAGTCAATAAATATTTGACATCCACTCATCTATTAGAAAACTCTTGGAGAATATTATTTTTTTTAGAAACTATTCAAGGAATGATAATATTTTTACTATTTTTAAAAATTCCTGAAAGTCCGAGATGGTTATACTTAAAAAAAAGCGAAAAAAAAGCGAGAGAAAGTCTTAAAAAAGTTTTACCAGAAG
>NZ_DBGBQB010000123.1:0-4840 GCF_048470075.1 Cetobacterium sp.
AAGTTAATCACTCTTTTAAAAATAGATTTTTAAAGGGTGTTATTGATATTGGAACTAATTCATGTAGAATTTTTATAGCAGAAGTAGAAAAAACTGATAATAGAATAGAGATTATTACACCACTATACAAGGATTTAGATGTTTCTAGACTAGGTAAAAATCTAAATCAAACTGGAGTTCTTTCAAAGGAATCTATTGAAAAAACCTATCATATTATTAAAAAGTTTAAGGAAAAAGCTGACTCTATGGGTGTCACTGAACTTATTGCCTTTGCCACTGCTGCCACAAGAGAGGCAAGTAATGGAAGCATGTTTGTGCAAGGTATAAAAAATGAATTTAATATAAATACCCTTGTAATTCCTGGAGAGATTGAAGCTAAACTTAGCTTTAATGGGAATAGTAATATATATAGAGAAAAAATAGCAACTATTGACGTTGGCGGAGGTAGTAGCGAAATTACAATAGGGGATTATAACGGGATTGATTATGTTAAAAGCTTCCCTATTGGCGTAGTAAAACTTACAGAGATGTTTTTCTCTGATGAAAACTACAATGAAGAAACTCTTCTATCTGCACGTAATTATCTAAAAGGGTTTTTCAATGAATTAAGCAAATTTGAAAATATTTCTTTTAAAATAATTGGAGTTGCTGGTACTGTTACCACAAATGTTTCTATCATAAAAAAACTTCCTAAATTTGTGGAGAAGGAGATTAATGAGTATGTATTATCAAAAATGGATTTAGAAGAAAATCTATATCTTTTCCTCAATAAAACTCTGGAAGATCGTAAAAAAATTATTGGACTAGAACCTAATAGAGCTGATGTTATTATAGCTGGAAATCTAATTTTAATAACACTTTTAGAAATTTTGAATAAGAGTAGTATAACTGTATCCACTGTTGATAATCTTGAAGGTGGTATGGTATTAAATATATAACTGTGGTATAATTTGTAGGTTCATTTTTTTATGAGGAGGTACGTAATGAAACTTTTATTAGATAGATGCTCAATTGGTGGTTGAGCAAGTAAGATAGGACCGGAGGTTCTTTCAAATTTATTAAAAAATCTTCCAAGTGTGGAAGATAAAAATTTAATTGTTGGTTTTGAAAAATCTGATGATGCTGCTATATATAAATTAACAGATGAGATAGCTTTAATCCAAACTTTAGATTTCTTTACACCAATGATTGATGATCCATATATATTTGGACAGATAGCTGCTGCTAACTCTTTAAGCGATGTCTATGCAATGGGGGGAGAACCTAGAACAGCTATGAATATAGTATGCTTTCCTGAAAAAGAAAATATTGAAATCTTAGGTGAGATTTTAAGAGGAGGAGCGGAAAAGATTGCTGAATCTGGAGCTGTCCTAAGTGGTGGGCACTCCATTCATGATCCTGAAATTAAATATGGACTTTCAGTTACAGGACTAGTTCATCCAGAGAAAGTTTTAAAAAATTATGGTTCTCAAGAGGGAGATGTTTTAATTATAACTAAGCCTCTTGGAACAGGTATTATTTCCACAGCTTCCAAAGTTGAAACACTTTCAGAAGAGATAAAAGCAGAATGGATTGAAGTAATGACAACTTTAAATAAATACTCTGCTGAGATTATAAAAAATTATCCTGTTACAGCTTGTACAGATATTACGGGATTTGGATTTTTAGGTCATGCCTATGAAATGGCTGTAGCTTCTGAAAAAACATTTATTTTAGAGCAGGAGTTAATCCCTTATTTAGAAATTGCCAAGGAGTTTGCTAAAGAGTTTTATATAAACTCTATGGGACAAAAAAATAGAAACTATTTAAATGATAAAGTTGATATTTCTGCTGTTCCTTTCTGGCTACAAGAGATTATGTTAGATCCTCAGACATCTGGTGGTTTACTATTCTCAGTTCCTTCAAAATATGCTTCTGAAATTATGGAAAAACTTAATAGTCTTAAAATAAAATCATCTTTAATTGGAACAGTGGACAAATACAATGGAAAATATATTGTAGTTAGATAAGGGGGCTATTATGAATGATAAACAAACTCTTCTAAGAAATCTTCCAAAAGTAGATAAAATTATTGACCTACTAAAGGAAAAAGAGTTTTTTAAAGATAAACCCTATAAAGAGGTTTATGATGCTGTTAATGAGGGGATTGACCTCTTTAGAAAAGGTATTCTTGGTGGAAGTATTACCACATATACAGTAGAGGATATTGAGCAAGCAATCACAAAATCTTTAACTAAAAATTTAGAATTTAATTTTAAAAGAGTAGTTAATGGAACTGGCACTATCCTACATACTAATCTAGGTAGAGCTCTTTTTTCTAAAGATCTTATAGAGCACCTACAAAACTCTCTTTGTGGTTATAGTAATCTTGAGTTTGATTTAAAAACAGGTGAAAGAGGAAGTAGATACTCCCATGTGGAAGAACTGATTGCTAAAGTTACTGGCGCTGAAGCTGCTTTGGTTGTCAATAATAACGCCGCTGCTGTTATGTTATGTTTAAATGAATTTAGTAAAAATACTGAAGTTATAATCTCTAGAGGGGAGCTTGTTGAGGTTGGAGGTTCCTTTAGAATTCCAGATATTATGGAGTTATCTAGTGCTAAACTGGTTGAGGTTGGAACTACCAATAGAACTCATCTCATTGATTACGAAAGAGCAATCAATGAAAATACATCTATGCTTTTAAAAGTTCATACTTCTAACTATCATATCTCTGGTTTTACAAAGAGTGTTTCTAATAAAGAGATTGCTGAACTAGCAAAAGAGAATGGTATAATCTCAATGGAAGATTTAGGAAGTGGTGTTCTTGTTGATTTTTCAAAATATGGTTTAAAAAAAGAACCCACAATTTTTGAATCACTAAATTCTGGAATAGATTTAATCACTTTCAGTGGAGATAAGCTTTTAGGTGGTCCACAATGTGGAATTATTATTGGTAAGAAAAAATTAATTTCAAAATTGAAAAAAAATCAATTCCTGAGAGCTTTTAGAGTTTGTAAAATGACGATTAGTGCACTGGAGTTTACTTTTAAACAATATGTTGATGAAAAAGTTGCCGTAGAAAAAAATCCAACTCTAAATAGAATTCTAGAACCTTTATCCGAAGTTTTTAAAAGAGCTGAAATCTTAAAAAATCTTTTAAAAGAGATTGGGATAGATGGCGAAATAATTGAAACAAAGGCTATTATTGGTGGAGGTTCTATGCCAGATGCCACTATTGAGAGCTATGGTGTTCTTATTCCTTCATTGAATGGAAAACAGGTTGAAACAGCCTTTTTAAAAGAGGATACCCCTATTGTAGGTAGAGTACAAAACAATCAATTTTTTATTGATTTAAAAACAATTCATAGTGATGAATACTCTGTAATTGTACAAAGTTTTAAAAAATTCTTAGAGAGCGTGTAATATGAAAAATATAGTGATTGGTACTGCTGGTCATATAGACCACGGAAAGACGACTTTAGTCAAAATGTTAACAAATATAAATACCGATACTATGAAAGAGGAAAAAGAGAGGGGAATGACCATTGATCTTGGTTTTGCTCCTCTAACAACCCCTTCTGGAGACATTATTAGTATAATTGATGTCCCTGGGCATGAAAAGTTTATAAAGAATATGGTTGCTGGGGCTAAAGGTATTGATTTTGTTCTATTTTTAATAGCATGTGACGACGGTATTATGCCTCAAACAATTGAACATAGAGAGATTTTAAGACTCCTAGGTATAAAAAATGGTATAGTTGTGCTATCAAAAACGGATTTGGTGAGTAAAGAGAGACTTCAGGAATTAAAATCTGAAATTATGGAATCTTTTCAGGATGATTTTCTTAAAACCTTTCCTATTGTGGAGGTTACTTCAAAGGATCCATCCACCTATGAGAATCTTTATAACATAATTTTAAATGAGATAGAACAGTTTGAAGTAGTTAATTCAAATAAAAACGATACTTTTTTTAGATTGGATATTGATAAAATCTACTCACCTAAAGGTATTGGAACTATTGTTAGTGGTACTACAATAGGTGATCTTAAAAAAAATGATAACTTAACTCTCTATCCTCAAAAAATCAGTATAAAAATTAAAGGTATCCAGAATCATGGTAAGGACTTAAATGAAATATCCTCACATCAAAGATGTGCTTTAAATATAACTGGAATAACTGCCAAAGAGATTGAAAGAGGAAATCTTTTAACAAATAGCAAGACTATTATAAACAGTAAAATTATTGATGTTTTATTCAATAGACTATCTGAAGATACTCTTCCTAAAAACAATACTAAGATTAGATTAAATATTGGTACTGGTGAATACTATGGTAAGATTAAATATCTTCATGACACTGAAAAAGATCCAATATTTTTTCAACTTATTATGGATAAGGAGATTCCAGTTGATTTTGATGATATTGGAATTTTAAGAACTCTTAGTACTTCTCGTTTGATTGGAGGAGTAAGAGTTTTAGCTCCCTTTGGTGTTCCCACTAAAAAAAATAACCACATCTATTTGCAAAAATTAAACTATCTCTTGAATAAAGAGTTAAATCTTTCAGAATATCTTTTAAATAAAGGCGGTTTTGTCTATATAGATGACCTAAATAAAGAGTTTAATCTAAATTTAGATAATGCTATATCCAATAAAGATATCTTTACATTTAAAACAATTGATGCAGTTATTCATAAAAACAATTTAGAAAAATTAAAATCAGATATCAAAATATATTTAGAGAGTTTTCACGCTAAAAATCCATTAAAAAAAGGTGTTCCTTTAGCTACAATAAATAATCTTTTCTTTAGAGGAGAAAACTTAATTTCAGAGTTTCAAGAGGAGTTTGAAGAAAAA
>NZ_DBGBQB010000124.1:0-9235 GCF_048470075.1 Cetobacterium sp.
TTTATTATTCATCTGTACCTTATCATAAAGGCTATCAACTAAAAGATTTACCGCTTCTATTCCTAATTTTTCAGGTTTTATATCCAATAAAAATATCTTATTTTCCCAAATATTTTTCAGTCTAGTTTTATTAAAACTACCTATGTTCACATCTTTTATATTATATTTTTCCAAATATTCCAAAAATCCTTCCAATAGATTATCATCTGAAATTATAAAATTTTTACATGTTTCTTTAAAAAATATCTGTTCTGCTAACCTATATCCCTCCTCCCTTGAAAAGTCTTTTCCTAAATATATTGAAAAATCACTTTTTAATTCATCACATGCTTTTTTGAATCCAGCTACTCTATTTATTGTTACTGTTAATTTTTGATCTCCCCCTACAAATATGATTTTCTCATTATTTTTGTACATAATTTTTTTTACCATATCATAAGTGGCCTTTAAATTGTTATTATCTACCCATAGAACTCCCTGTTTTTCCTCTGGTTCTCCTATAATTACAAAAGGAAATTTTTTCTCTTTTAAATATTTGATACTCTTATCCTCTCTACGTGTTGACATAAGGCATAAACCATCGACCAAGCCACTTTCAACAAGTTTTTTAGTGCCCTCATACTCCTCTTTTTCATTTTTACAAAAGTCATACATTATATAGTAATCTTTCTCTTTTCCTTTTAGACTAATACCTTGCATAACCTCTATAAAAAATGGACTTGAAAATAACATCATAGCTTCCTTAGGCATTATAACTCCTAGAATACCCGTTTTTCTTTTTACCAATCCTCTTGCCATTATATTTGGTTTATAATTTAATCTTTCTATTGACTCTCTCACTTTCTCTTTTGTTGCTTCACTTATTTTAGGGTTATTTGAAATAACTCTTGAAACTGTGGATACTGATACCCCTGCATCCACTGCAATCTCTTTTATTGTTACTTTCATCAACTAATTTCTCCCTTTTTATTTTATTTTTTATATTATATCTAACTTTATAGTTATTTACAAAACTTTTTATTTTATTCATATAAAACATAACATGTTACGTCATGTGTAATGTGTGTTTTTAAAGCTTTAAGTATTGATTTAGAACTTTGTTAGTTGTATACTCCTATTAACAAAGGAACCCATAATAATATTAGGAGGTAACAAGATGCTAAAATTCTTTCAAAGATTAGGAGGAGCTCTTTTCGCACCTGTACTACTTTTCCCTTTTGCAGGTCTAACTGTAGCACTTACAATCATTTTAAAAAATCCAGACTTCGTTGGTTCTTTAGCAGATACCAATGGAATATTTTACAAGCTTGTCTATGTTATTGAAGAGGGAGGATGGACTGTTTTCAGACAGCTTCCACTTATATTTGCAGTTGGTCTTCCAATAGGGTTAGCTAAAAAAGCTCATCCACGTGCTTGTCTATCTGTTTTAGTTACATATCTAACATTTAATTATTTTATTAATGCCATTTTAACATTTTGGGGTCCTAGTTTTGGAGTAGACTTCAATCAAGCTATTGGCGGAGTAAGTGGATTGACAACAATTGCTGGAATTAAAACTTTAGACACAAGTATAGTTGGTGCAATTGCAATTTCAGGATTGACTATCTACATCCATAACAAGTTTTTCGATACAAAACTTCCAGATTTTTTAGGTATTTTTCAAGGTAGTGCCCTAGTTGGAATGATAGCCTTTTTAGCAATGATTCCTGCTGCTTATGTTACATGTCTAGTGTGGCCTAAAGTACAGATGGGTATCTCATCTTTACAAACACTTATGATCTCATCAGGAACTTTTGGAGTTTGGTTATACACTTTACTTGAAAGAATTCTTATACCTACAGGTTTACATCACTTTGTCTATGGACCTTTCATCTTTGGTCCTGCAGTTGTAGATAGTGGGATACAGGTTTTCTGGGCTCAAAATCTATCTAATTTTGCAAACTCTGCTCTACCTCTAAAGGAGCTTTTCCCTCAAGGAGGATTTGCACTTCACGGTAACAGTAAGATATTTGGTGCAATTGGTATAGCCTTAGCTATATACAAAACAGCTCACCCAGACAAAAAGAAAATTGTCTCTGGACTTTTAATTCCAGCAACTCTTACAGCAGTTTTAGTAGGTATTACAGAACCATTAGAGTTTACATTCCTGTTTATCGCACCATTTTTATTTGCAATACATGCTGTTTTAGCCGCTACTATGGCCGCTGTAATGTATGCTTTTGGAGTTGTTGGAAATATGGGTTCTGGTTTAATAGAGATTGCTGCAATCAACTGGATTCCTCTTTTTAAAAATCATACTGGTGTTATGATTGCTCAAATTGGTGTAGGTATGGCTTTTATCCCTATATATTACTTTGTCTTTAAATATTGTATTGAAAGATTCAAATTAAAAACTCCAGGTAGAGAGGATGAAAATGAAGAGGTTAAACTTTATACCAAAGAGGATTTTAAAAATAAAAAAGATGCTAAAAATGGAAATGTTATTGTTGAAAATGCATATTTTGATCAAGCCTATGCTTTTTTACAGGCTCTTGGTGGAGCTCACAATATAGAGACTGTAAATAATTGTGCCACTAGACTTAGAGTAACTGTTTTAGATGAGTCCCTTGTTAAAAATGATTCTACCTTTAAAATGGCTGGTGCACACGGTATTGTTAGAAAAGGAACATCTTTTCAAATTATTGTTGGCTTATCAGTTCCACAGGTTAGAGACTGTTTTGAAGATTTAATGAATAAAGATTTAGAGAATACAGATTCTGAAAAAAAATTAATTAACATATAGGAGGAGTTATTATGAAAAAGTTTTCAATTTTAATTGCAGGTGGAGGAAGTACATTTACCCCAGGAATAATTTTAATGTTGTTGGATAATCTTGAAAAATTCCCTATTAGACAGATTAAAATGTATGATAATGACAAGGAAAGACAGGCTAAAATAGGAGATGCCTGTGCTATCCTTTTAAAGGAGAAAGCTCCTGAAATAAATTTTAGTTACAGTACAAATCCTGAGGAGGCTTTTAGTGATATAGATTTTGTTATGGCTCATATTAGAGTTGGAAAATATCCAATGAGAGAGTTAGATGAAAAGATTCCATTAAAACATGGTGTAGTAGGGCAAGAAACTTGTGGTCCTGGAGGAGTTGCCTATGGTATGAGATCTATTGGTGGAGTTATTGAATTGATTGACCATATGGAAAAATACTCTCCCAATGCTTGGATGTTAAACTATTCCAATCCAGCTGCCATTGTTGCTGAAGCAACTAGAAGATTAAGACCAAACTCTAAAGTTTTAAATATCTGTGATATGCCTATTGGTATTGAAGTTAGAATGGCTGAAATTTTAGGTTTAGACTCCAGAAAAGATATGGATATTATGTACTATGGCTTAAATCACTTTGGATGGTGGAAATCTATAAAAGATAAAGCTGGAAATGATTTAATGCCTGCTCTAAAGAAACATGTGGCTAAGCATGGATATGTTGAGAAAAAAGGGGATAATCAACATACAGATGCTAGTTGGAACGACACATTTGCCAAGGCAAAAGATGTTTTTGCAGTGGATCCTACCACTCTACCAAACACATATTTAAAATACTATCTATTCCAAGACTATGTTGTTAAACACTCCAATAAAGAGTATACAAGAGCCAATGAGGTTATGGATGGAAGAGAAAAATTTGTATTTGGAGAGTGTGATAAAATTATAAAAGCTAATACTGCTAAGAATTCTGCACTACATATAGATGAACATGCATCTTATATAGTTGACTTGGCTAGAGCTATCGCTTTTAATACTAAAGAGAAAATGCTTTTAATAGTTGAAAATAATGGTGCTATAATTAACTTTGATCCTACTGCCATGGTTGAAATTCCATGTATTGTGGGAAATGATGGTCCTGAACCACTTGTAGTTGGAGCTATTCCTCAATTCCAAAAAGGACTTATGGAGCAGCAAGTTTCAGTTGAAAAATTAACTGTTGAAGCTTGGATAGAGGGATCTTATCTGAAGTTATGGCAAGCTCTTACTATGTCAAAAACAGTTCCTAGCGCCTCTGTAGCAAAAGCTATTTTAGATGATTTAATCGAGGCTAATAAAGGGTATTGGCCAGAATTAAAATAGTTTATTAACATAACACATATTAAAAAGGTGGGAGATTATCTCTTCCACCTTTTATTTTAAATACTCCTCTACCAGCTCCTCAAAAAATAGAATTGTATTTCCAAAAAAATCATTTTTTTCTAAATTTCTATCATCTAGTAGATTACTATTTTTTATTACAAAACTTAACTCGGATAACTTCTCCATACTACTGTCTTTAAGCCCAGTTAAAACCACAACTGGAACATCTTTAGCTCTAGCTTTTTGACATAGATTTAATATAGCAGCAGTCTCCCCCGATTTGGATATAACTATTAGTAATGGTTTTTTCTCATACTCTCTTTCAACACTTTCCATATATTCTGACATCATAGAAAAATATCCCAATATCATTAACTTGTCAGCTATATATTTTGCAATAGGATTTGAAAATCCAACTCCATGGACAAAAATAGGTCTATTTTTTATCTTTTTTAAAAGATTTCTAAATTTCATACCCTTTTGTATAGAGAAATCTAAACAATAACTATCTGTGATACTCTTTCGTTCAGAGGGTGATTTAAAATCTAATTCCAGCCTATAGACCATATCTATAAACCCTTTATAGCCAAGTTTTTTTGATAGATTCATAACAACTGAAGTCGATGCAAAACACTCCTTAGCCACACCTCTTACCCCTATCTCTAAAGCCTTTTCAATATTATTAACAATATATCGCAACGCTAACTCTTCAGATTCTGTCAATCCATACTTTTCTCCTAATTTATAGATATCTATCTCCATTTTTCTCCCCCTTTTTCTTTTTTATTACCATATAGTGCAACTTTTAAATACTCTTTTTCTATATTCTATGATATATTATAAAAAAGATATTGTAAAATAATTTATGAAAGGTGCTGATAGTGTGGAGCAAATTGATTTAGAAAATGCCATTGAGATTTTATTAGAAAAGATACAACCTTTAAAAAACATTGAGGAAAAAAATATCTTGGATAGCTTAGGCTTTATTTTAGCTGAAAACATTTTATCTCCTTTAAATAATCCTCCATTTAATCGTTCTCCTTTAGATGGTTTTACTTTTAATAGTGCCGATAGCCATGGTGCTAGTAAAGACACTCCCATAACATTAAAAGTTATATCTGAAGTCTATGCTGGAGATTATTCTGAAGAGGAGATTCATCCTAAAGAAGCCTTTAGAATAATGACTGGAGCTCCTATTCCAAATGGATGCGACTGTGTCATAATGCAGGAAGAGGTCCTATATGATGACTGCGCAAAAACATTGAAAATATATAGAGAACTTAAACCCTTTGAAAACTTCTGTTTTTTAGGTGAGGATTTAAAAGAGGGTGAAGTAGTTATTGAAAAAGGGGAACTAATAACATATAATCATATTGGTGTTTTAGCTTCTTTGGGTATAAACTCCATCAAAGTATTTAAAAAACCAAAAGTTGGTGTTTTAAGTCTAGGAAGTGAACTCACTATGCCTGGAGAACCTTTAGAGAGAGGGAAAATATATAACAGTAACCTTTTTACCCTTATTAGTAAACTAAAATATTTGAGATTGGATGGGATAATGTTTCCCCCTATGAATGATGACCCTATTTTGGTTTCTAACTTTATATCTAAAGAACTTAAAAATATAGATTTTTTAATAACTACTGGTGGTGTATCTGTGGGTAAAAAAGATATTATGCATGACGTCATAAAAGAACTTGGAGCCAATAGACTTTTTTGGAAAATTAATATTCAACCAGGAACTCCTGTTCTAGCATCAGAAAAAGATGGAAAAGTAATTCTCTCTCTTTCAGGGAACCCTTTTGCATCACTTGTTAATTTTGAACTTCTCGGAAGACCTATTCTATCTAAACTGAGCTTTAATAGCATAAAAAAAACTAACTCTGCTATAGCAACAGTTAGGGGAGAGTTTAGTAAAAAATCCTCTAAAAGGCGTTTTATCAGAGGTTATTTTAATAATGGTGAAATATTCCTAAATAATCAAAAACACTCCTCTGGTACTATCTCCTCTCTTATAGGCAAAAATGCCATTGTAGATATAGCTCCAAATACCCCTTGTTTAAAAAATGGGGATAGGGTTCAGGTGATTTTAATTGATTAAAATTAAAGATATCAACGTTTTAATTTTAGCTGGTGGTAAAGGAAGTAGAATGAATTATTGCAATAAAGCTCTACTTAAATATGAAAATATAACTTTTTTAGATAGGTTAAAGGAGCTATTTTCCGATTTTAGTAAAATATATCTCTCTTTAAATAGTGATCAAGATATAATAAGCGATGAATTTATAAGAATTGATGATGACTTTAAAGAGATTGGTCCCATCTCTGGACTGTATAAAGGAATATTGGAAAGCGATTTAGACTATATTTTTACTGTTCCGTGTGATGTTCCAAACTTGACTAAAGATTTTATTCAGTATATATCTAGTTTTACCTCTCCCTACTATGACGCTATTGTCGTTAGAGATAAAAATGGCTTTATTCATCCTCTTCTTGGAATCTATACAAAAACATCTTTACCTATTATTAAAGAGGCCATTGAAAATAATGATTTTAAAGTTTTAAATCTTATGGATAAATTGAATGTAAAATTTGTGGATTTAAAATATACTATCTTTAATGATAACTATCTTTTAAAAAATATAAATACCCCAGAGGATTATAACTCTTTGATTAAAACCAAAAAAACTAAGTTTTTTGCAATCTCTGGTATAAAAAACTCTGGAAAAACAACTTTAATTACCAAACTTCTTAAAAAATTTGTGGATACTGGTTTCAAAGTTGGCACTATAAAACATGATGGTCATGACTTTCAAATGGACAATCTCGATTCTGACACTGATAGACACGTTAAATCTGGAGCTTCAGGAACACTTATTTTCTCTAAAAGTAAATATATGTTTTTAGAAAATTCAAGTGAAAAAGATCTGTCTTTCTATTTAAATTTTTTTAAGAGTTATGATCTTATAATTTTAGAGGGGTTTAAAAATAGCAACTATCCTAAGGTAGAGGTTATTCGTAAAGAGGTATCCACAATCAGTCAAGTCAATAAAAATAATTTGAAATTTTTTGTGAGTGATTTACAATTCATCGAAAATGGTGAAAACCTAGATATTATTGATATCAATGATATAGATACTATTTTTGAAAGATTAATTGATTTAATAAAAACAGATGACCTAAATAGATGACCTAAATTAAATTTAGGTCATTTTTTATTTTAAATAAAAATTTATAAAAGGAGAGGTATCTTTTATTTTGTAAAAATATGTTAAATATATCTTTAATCTAGAGGATGGTGAAAACTATGATTTCTTTTTTCAACTTTAAACTATCTACAGCTTTTTTTCTGATCACATTATTCTCTTTTTCTAACTCTGCTATTATTGAAAAAGAACTCCTATACGATAAGTATACTCTACCTGACGCATACATTATAAGAATAGGAGATAACTACACTCAACATAGAGGTTATGATTGGACTAAAATCTCCAACATATTGGACAATGTAGATAACTTTGTAAATGATCAGTACCCTTTAGGCTCTTTAAAAAACTATAAAAATGTCAATGGAAAACCTAGCCCAGCTATACAGATGAAATCTCCACCTGAATCAGATATATACGGTGTCCGAAGAAATCAGGGCATTCCCCTATACTCTGAAACTAACCTAAATCGACCAGAAAGATATGCTTGGGATGGTAGCTTAGTAAAAATCATATCCCATGGTGGAAATTTTTCAAAAGTTCAACTTAAAGATATTCCTGGTATCTGGTTTATTTCAAATAGATATATTGAAACTCTTTCAACTAAAAGATTTAATAAGGTTATCATCATAAATAGATCTTTTCAAAATGTAGTCACTTTAGAAAGAGTGGGTGGAATTTGGAAAATTAGAAGTAAAAATCCTATAACTACTGGAAAGGATAAACTTCCATATAGCTATGCTACACCTTTAGGAGTCTTTGTTGCACAAAGTAAATTAAGAAGAATGGACTATATGAAATTTGGAAATGAAGCTGAAATGGGGGGATACTCTCCATATGCCACTCGCTTTTCTGGTGGAGGATATTTTCATGGATTCCCTGTAGATCTTCCTAGAACAAGTATTATTGAATATAGTAATTCATTGGGATCGCTTCCCATCTCACACATGTGTGTTAGATCTTCAGCTTCTCATGCACAGTTTGTTTATAACTGGGCTGAAGTTGATAAATCATTATTTATTGTTATTGATTAGCTATAACCATAATAAAAGGGAACTTTTAAAAGTTCCCTTATTTAAACTAGCGTTCCATAGTAATCTACAAATGTATATTGCTCCCATTTTCCCTTTATAACATTTAAAACTCTATTATTATTATATTGAATTAAAATCTCTCTATTTTTTATTAGTTTTTCTATGTCCTCTTGAAACTTTTTATTCTTCTCCTCTCGAAGTTCCAATCCTAAAAATTTTGTATACTCTTTTAAATGGTATATAGTCTCATAGTTTTGTGTCCCACCATAATTTTTTAAAATCCAATAATTTTCCAGTTCTTTGTCTAGATTATAATCCAGTGTTATGCTCTTACTTAGGGTAAAATCTCCAATCTTATACTCATCTTTATCCAAAATATTTTTTTCTATAAACTCTCTCAAAGTGTCTGTCCCACCATATCTTGTATAGTAAAGATAACTTTGACTTATTTTTAAATATTGTTTATTTTTATTTTTTTCTATCTCATATTCTTGAAACACAACAAAAATAGGTAGATATATATCTAAAATATAGCTATAGATAAGCTCTTTTTTAGTCAATAATTTATTGGCTTTTTTCCTATAATATCTTGAATATCTTATGCAATCTTCAACCACCTCTTCCAGATTTAAAATCTCAAAGTTCAGGTTCAATTGTTTAGATTTTAATATTATCTCCTCTTTATAAAAGGAGTAGACTTGTTCAAACCATCTTTGCATACCCACAATAAACCCTGGGACACCGTTATTTAAACTAAATAGAGCTATCTCTCCAATTATCAGTGTCTCTCTTCTAAACTGTTTTTTAGAATACTCTCTTATAGCCTTTATCTTACCTTTTGTATCATCTGTATAAAATATAAATTTATCTATATAATAT
>NZ_DBGBQB010000125.1:0-11254 GCF_048470075.1 Cetobacterium sp.
TTTATCAGAGGATAATATCATAAAAATAACTAGATTTATCAATAATAACTTAGAACATCCAAGTTTATCTATACAACAGTTACAAACTGTTTTTGGATTTAACAAAAATACTTTAATTCAACTTTTTAAAAAGAACTTTGGAGTTTGTCCCTCTAAATATATCATAACTAAAAAATTGGAATATGCTTCTACTCTACTTATTGAAACAGAGTTATCTGTTACAGAGATAGCCTCTAAATTAAATTTTTCTAATTCTAGTAAATTTTCTTTAAATTTCAAAGGAAAGTTTCTTTACACTCCTTTACAATTTAGGAAAAAATATCGAGAACTTAAATAACTTTGATTATTTATTTTGATATTTTCCTCTTTTTTATATATAATTAGTATAAGAAATGAAGAATTACGGAGGATATTCATGAAAAGTTTTTTAGAAGGTGTTATTAATAGAAACAGATATATTTGTGAGCTAGGAAAAGTTGCTGACTATATTCCTGGATTATCAAGTGCTGATAAAAATCATCTAGGTATATGTATAATGGACGTATCTGGTGAAATAGTTATGGCTGGAGATTTTGATATTAAGTTTACTCTTCAAAGTATCTCTAAACCTTTAACGCTTATGCTGGCCCTACTTGATAGAGGGGAAAAATATGTCTTTTCCAAAGTTGGAATGGAACCGAGTGGTGATGCTTTTAACTCTATCCGAAAATTGGAAACAGGAAGAATGAGAAAACCTTTCAATCCCATGATTAATGCTGGAGCTATTGAAGTTTGTTCTATGATAGAGGGAAAAAATAGTGAGGAAAAGTTTGAAAGAGTTCTCAATTTTATTAAATTAATATCTGGAAATAATACTCTAAAAGTCAACGAAAATATCTACAATGGTGAAAAGGAAACTGGAAATAAAAATCGTTCTATGGCTTACTTTTTAAAGGGAGAAGGTCTAATTACTGGGGATGTCGAAGAGGTGTTAGATATATATTTTAAACAGTGTTCCATTGAAGTCACTGCCATGGATTTAGCAAAAATTGGATTGTTTTTAGCTAGAGGTGGAGTTTTAGATAATGGAC
The DNA here is from genome assembly GCF_048470075.1 of Cetobacterium sp. Lineage (GTDB taxonomy): Bacteria > Fusobacteriota > Fusobacteriia > Fusobacteriales > Fusobacteriaceae > Cetobacterium_A. Next base: position 1,071 of record NZ_DBGBQB010000125.1, read on the forward strand.
AACGTGTTGTCAGTGAGCATATAGCTACTATTGTTAAAACACTTATGGTCACTTGCGGTATGTATGATGGTTCTGGAGAGTTTGCTATAAAAGTTGGAATCCCTTCCAAGTCTGGTGTTGGAGGTGGAATACTATCAGTTATCCCTGGAAAGATGGGAATTGGTGTCTTTGGTCCAGCTCTAGATCTTAAAGGTAACTCTATCGGTGGAATTGCCATTCTAGAAGAGATTGCAGAAAATTTCAAATTTAGCATTTTTAATTAAGGAGTTACTATGTTTAAATATTTTGATCATAAAGTTATAAAAACAGCTTTGGCTTCATTCTTGGCTTACTATTTAGCTGATTATTTTGGTATAAAATACGGTCTTACCGCAAGTATTATTGCTATTATCTCTATTCAAGCAACTAAGAGTGATAGTATTAAAATTACTGTTGAAAGGTTTTTTGCTGTTATTTTAGGGATGTCTCTTTTTATTTTATTGTCATCGTTTTTAGGATATCACTATATCACACTGGGCCTTTTTATACTTCTTTTTATGCCTCTGTGTATTAAGTTTAGAATCGTTCAAGGATTCCTAGTTACAACAGTTTTAGCAACACATATTTTAAGTGAAAAATCCATCTCTATAGATTTTTTACTCAACGAGTTCTATGTTTTAATTTTAGGGTTGTCCATTGGAAATATTTTAAATCTATATATGCCTACCAATGGAAAAACTATAGATTCTATTAAATTGAAAGTTGATTCTATACTTAAACAGATTCTTTTTGATATTTCAGAAAGTTTAAAATGTAGCTGTGTCTCTGTCAATGAGGATAAAAACTTTAAAAATTTAAAAGCCACTATTGAAGAGGGACGAAAGTACTCTTTACTCGATTATGACAATACTCTTTTTGACAAGTGTAATGAAAACTTAAATTTTTTCTCCATGAGAAGAAGACAGTATAGAATTTTAACTAGAATGCGAACTTGTTTTAAAAGATTGTATATAACTCATGAATATAGCCTTATTATTGCAGATTTTATATCAAAAGTTTCTGAGAATGTTGAAGTTGATAAAAAAACTACTCCATTAATAAAAGAGCATAAAGATTTAAAAGAGCTTTTTTCAAATTTTCCTCTTCCTAAAACTAGAGCCGAATTTGAAAATAGAGCTACTCTTTTCCAACTTTTACAGGAGATGGAAGAGTTTCTTAATGCTAAAATCGAGTTTAAAAAAGATTATGAGAATTAAAATTCTAACCAATTTAATATAAAGGAGAGCCCATGTTAGATAAAAGTAAACGGCAGATAAACTACTTAAGGTTATCCATTACAGATCACTGTAATTTAAGATGTCAGTATTGTATACCTGAAAAAAATACAGATTTTTATAATAATTGTGATTTACTAAGTAGTGATGAAATAGAAAAAATTGTTAAAGCTTTTTCTTTAATAGGTATAAAAAAAGTTCGAATAACTGGTGGAGAACCTTTAATAAGAAAAGATTTTCAAAAGATTTTAAAAAAAATAAACAATACCCAGGGAATTGAAAAAATAGCTATTACTACCAATGGTTTTAAACTTCTAGAAAATTTAGATATTTTTAAAGAGAGTGGGCTAAATAGAATCAATATAAGTTTGGACAGTTTAAAACCCCACAGATATAGGGAGATTACACGTGGTGGAGATTTTAATAAAATTTTTGAAACTATAAAAAAGGCTGCTTCTAAAGGTTTTGAAAAAATTCGACTAAATGTAGTCATCATGAAGGGTATCAATGATGATGAGATTTTAGATTTTGTCAACTTAACAAAGGAGTTAGATATTGGTGTGCGTTTTATTGAGATTATGCCCATTGGAGAAGGGAAAAAATTTACTCCAATTAAAAACTCTGATATTTTGTCCTTTATCCAAAAAAACTATTGTTTAGAAAAAAATTCAAATAGCTCTACTGATGGGCCTGCATCCTATTATAAAGTCCCTGGTTTTCTAGGTGAAATTGGCTTTATTAGCCCTCTTTCCAACAGATTTTGTGACAGTTGTAATAGAGTTAGAGTGACATCAAATGGATTTTTAAAACTATGTTTGCACTATGATAAAGGTATCGATTTATTGCCATATTTAAAAGATAATACATCCATAGAGGAGCTTGCCTCTATAATAAAGGAAGCCATATATAATATAAAACCTAAAGAGCATCATATGGATAACAGTGAAAATGTTGAAAATATAGAATCTAAAGGTATGAACAAAATAGGAGGATAGTATGGGAAGGGTTATTGCAATTTGTATCAGTGAAAGTAAAGGGACTGAAAAAAGTGTTGTTGATAAAGGGGTTCTAATTGAAAATTTTGGACTTGAAAAAGATGCCCATGGCGGTAATTGGCATAGACAGATAAGTCTGTTAGAAGTGGAAAAAATCAATGATTTTAATGAAAGAGGGGGAGATGTTGATTTTGGAGCTTTTGGAGAAAATCTAATTATACAGGGAGTTGACTTAAAAAATCTCGCTGTAGGTAGTATCTTAAAAATTGGAGATTCCCTTCTTGAAATCACTCAAAAAGGAAAGCAATGTCATCATCATTGTAAAATATATCACAGAGTGGGAGACTGCATTATGCCTCGTGAGGGAGTTTTTGCTAAAGTTTTAAAAGGTGGAACTATTTTACCTAATGATTCAATTGAGGTTATTAAATCCCCTATAACTTTAGAAGCTTGCGTTGGTTCATATAAAGAGGCACTTTTAGCTGTTGAAAGAGGAGCTAATAGAATTGAACTTTGTGAGAACCTGTATGAAGGTGGAACTACTCCATCCTATGGAACAATTAAAAAAATTAGGGAGTTAGCTATTCCAGCTTTTATTATGATTAGACCTAGAGGAGGAGATTTTTGCTACTCTCAAAGTGAAATAGAGATCATGAAAGAGGATATTAAAATCTGTAAGGAGTTAGGAGTTCTTGGAGTTGTATTTGGAGTTTTAACAGAGGATAACAGAATTGATTACCCTCTTTTAAAAGAACTTGTTGCACTTTCAAAGCCCATGAGTATAACTTTCCATAAAGCGATTGATGAGGTAGATAATCCTGAAGATGATATATTAAAACTAGCTGAAATCGGTGTCGATCGTATCTTAACATCAGGTAAAAAGACCACTGCCTTTGAGGGAGCTAAACTTCTAAATAATTTTATTAAAATTGCTCAAAATAAGATAAAAATTGTAGTTTGTGGTGGAGTTACATATGAAAATTTTGAGGAAGTTAACAGATTAATTCCAAACACTGAATATCATGGAAAAAAAATCGTATAGTAGCAATACAAATGACGGAATATGTACTTTCCGTCATTTTTTATTATATTTTTCTTGATTTTTATTCACTTTTATTTTAAACTATCTCTATTGTATATTAGTATTATTACATACATAAATCGAGGGAGGAACATATCTATGAAATTTTTTAACAAAAAGCATATAAGTTTTTTAGCTTCTCTGCTTTTAACAGCAACTTTAGTACAGGGAAAAGAGTTTATCTCTTCTGCTAAAGGATACAATGGGGATATTAAAGTTAAAGTGGATATCACTAATAATGAAATTAAAAATATCGAAGTTTTGGAGGAGAAAGAGAGCAGTTTCACAAAAGATGGAATGAAATCAATAATATCAGATATTATTGAAACTCAATCAGTTAAAGTGGATAATGTAGCTGGTGCTACTTCTACTAGTGTGGGTTTAAAAAGAGCTATTGATAGAGCTATAAAAGAGTCTGGTGCTAAATTAACTCCTAGGGATAAAAAAGTTGTTGTCTATAATGATGTCACTACTGACGTAGTTGTTATAGGTGGTGGAGGTGCAGGTTTAACTGCTGCTATCGCTGCTAAAGACAATGGTTCCAATGTTATTTTAGTTGAAAAAGCCGCTATTTTAGGTGGTAATACTAACTATGCTACCGGTGGACTTAACGCTGCTGAAACTTCTGTACAGGAAGCAAAAGGTGTTAAAGACTCCGTTAATATCTTTATAGAGGATACTATGAAGGGTGGAAAAAATACAAATGATAAAAATTTAGTTACTAAAATGGCTAACTCTTCAGCTAAAATTGTGGATTGGTTAATGGAAAAAGGTGCTGATCTATCTGATCTTGGAAGAATGGGAGGACAGAGTGTTGATAGAACTCACAGACCTACTGGTGGAGCTCCAGTAGGACCAAATGTTATTGCTGCTCTTTCAGAAAGTGCTAAAAAATCTGGAGTTGATATTAGATTGTCAACTTTTGCTGAATCAATTATTTATGATGGAGAAGCTGTTAGAGGAATAGTTGTTAAGGCTCCAAATGGTCAAAAATATACTATTAACTCTAAGGCTGTTGTTATTGCCACTGGTGGTTTTGGAGCAAATTCTGAGATGGTTGTTGAGAATGTTTCATCTTTAAAGGGATTTGGAACTACAAATCATAAAGGAGCAACTGGTGATGGAATAATCATGAGTAAACCTCTTAATGTTGATCTGATTCATATGGATCAAATTCAAACTCACCCAACAGTTATTCCAACTAATAGTGTTATGATAACAGAGGCTGTTAGAGGTAATGGAGCTATCCTTGTAAATAGAGATGGAAAAAGATTTGTCAATGAGTTAGATACTAGAGATGTTGTTTCTAAAGCTGAACTTGCACAAAAAGGTGAAAGTGCATACCTTATGTTTGATGAAACTGTTAAGAAAAGTTTAAAAGCTATTGATAGTTACGATAAAAAAGGTTATCTGACTAAGGGAGATACCATTGCTGATTTAGCTAAAAAATTGGGTATCCCATCTGAAGAGTTAGAGAAAACTTTCTCAAGATATAATGAAAGTGTTAAATCAGGACAAGATTCTGAATTTAAAAGACAGAGTTTACCAACTACTTTAACAGTGGGACCTTTTTACAGTGTTGAGGTAGCTCCAGCTGTTCACCACACTATGGGGGGAATTAAAATCAATGAAAATGCTGAAGTATTATCTAATAATGCCCCAATAAATGGTCTTTTTGCAGCTGGAGAAGTCACTGGTGGAATCCATGGTTCTAACAGATTGGGTGGAAATGCTGTTGTTGATATAACTGTTTTTGGTAAAATAGCTGGAGAAAACGCAAGTAATTTTTCTAAGTAAATTGTTTATTTTAAAAACTATAAGTTTATAAAACGCATTTAATGATTAATTAAATGCGTTTTTATATTTCTTTTTTTTGAATTTTGTATTGCTTTATAGCACAATTTATGTTAAAATCAGTTGAGTCTATACCACATAAATAGATTCAATATATTTCATAAATGGAAATTGTGAAAAATATTTTTCAATTTTTCTACTTATTCCATCAATTCACTTTATTATTAGGGAGGAAAAAATGTCTACAAATTCTACAACAAAAAAATTGAGCTTTTTTGAGAAATTCTTAAACTTTGTAGAAGTTACAGGAAATAAGTTACCTCATCCAGTTGCCATGTTCTTTGGTTTCTTTGTGATAACTATTATATTTTCTATGATACTTTCTTACACTGGTGTCTCTGTAAACTACAAAGAGATCTCAAGAACGACTGGACAGGTTATTGAAAAAACAACTTATGTTCAAAATCTTCTAACAAGAAGCGGAATTAGAGGTATTTTCGGTTCAACAGTTAAAAACTTTACTGGCCATGCTGCATTGGGATCAATCGTTGTTGCAATGCTTGGAGTTGGATTAGCTGAAGGAACTGGATTACTAAACTCTATCATAAAAAAAATCGTTCTATCAACTCCTAAACAACTTGTTTCGGCTATAGTTGTTTTTGCTGGAGTTATGTCAAATATCGCATCTGATGCTGGATACGTTGTACTTATTCCACTTGGAGCAGTTATTTTCCTATCTTTTGGAAGACATCCACTTGCAGGTATCGCTGCAGCTTTTGCTGGAGTTTCTGGAGGGTTCTCTGCCAACCTTTTAATCGGTACTACTGACCCTTTACTTGGAGGAATAACTACTGCTGCTGCACAGATCGTTCTACCTGGATACTCTGTTACTCCTACTGCAAACTTCTTCTTTATGTTCGCATCAACTTTTTTAATCACTGCTGTCGGAGCATGGATTACAGATAAAATTGTTGAACCTAGATTAGGGGAGTACAAAGGTCCTAAAACTGATGTTAACTTAAATGATCAAATTAGTCCTGAAGAGAAAAAAGGATTAAGAGCTGCTGGATTAGCTACTATTGCATTCATTATACTTGTTCTACTTATGGTTTTACCAGAAAACGCAATTTTCAGATTAACCCCTGAAGAGATTGCTAAGTTTGTGGCTGAAAACAATAGAGAGCCTGGAACTATGGAGATTTTAAAACCTTTCTTTAGTGACTCTATCGTTTACATTCTTATGCTAGCGTTCTTTATTCCTGGACTGGCTTATGGAGTTGCTGCCAAAACAGTAAAATCGCATAAAGATGTTATTAAATCTATGACAAAAGCTATGGCTTCTTGTGGTCAAGTTCTAGTTATTATCTTCGTTTCAGCACAATTCGTATATGTTTTCTCTAAATCTAATATCGGAATTGTTATTGCAGTTAAACTTGCTGATGTATTAAAGGATTTAGGAATATCTGGAATCTGGGCTGCAGTTGGTCTAATATTCTTAACTGCATTCGTTAACCTATTTATAGGTGGAGCTTCATCTAAATGGTTAATGCTTTCTCCAGTTTTCATTCCTATGTTTGTTGAGTTAGGATTAACTCCTGAATATACTCAATTAGCATATAGAATAGGAGATTCAACTACTAATATAATATCTCCACTTATGTCATATTTTCCAATTATTGTTGGATTTGCTTCTAAATATGAGGAGAAAGAGGGATCTATGGGTATTGGAACTATTATTGCAATGATGCTTCCATATTCAATAGTATTCCTAATTGGATGGACAATTATGTTTATCGCATGGACTTACTTAGGGTTACCAATTGGACCTGGAGTAAGCATGTTTATGTAAAAAAAATAGGAATGAAGACACTATGTCTTCATCCTTTTTATTTTTAAAACTACCTATATATCCTTCTCCTCGCCAATCTCTATCAACTCTATATATTTTTTCAACTCTTTTCTTGAACTCTCTCCCTTTGAGAAGATAGTTATTACCTCTTCAGGATTCAATGTTCTAATAAAACTATTTAACATCACCAAATCCATTGTTTTCTCCCCTGTAAAATAACTATTTTTTATATGACCAATATTTGCAATCAAAATATTTATAGGGTAGTAGATTAAAGTCTTTATTATATTTTCTTGATAGATGGTATCTCCTGTTATATATATTCTTTTTGCCTTTCCCTCTCTATCCACAATAGTTAAGAGATATCCATTGGCTTTCCCCAAGATTGGATTTGATAAAAAACCTCCACCTCTATAGGTTGGTATAACTTCAACTATAAGTCTATAGCCCTTTATCTCTAGCTCTCTTTTCTTAAACCAGTCTAAAAAATAGATGTTTGCATTTTTTTTATCTCTTAAAAATTGCCCACACTCTTTTCTAGCTATAATTTTAGCATCATCTTCAATTACTTTAGCTCCCTCTTCATCAAAGTTATTTGGACTACACTCTGTTATTAGCCAAAGTTTAATATTTTTTAAAGCTTCATCTGTAGATCCAACAATATTGATCTTATCTCCTTTTTTCTCATTAAATGATGGATTAGATGCAATTTTAAACTTTTTATCAACCTCTATAAACCAACAAGACCTTCCTAAAAATTTAAATTTTAATTCCATACTATCCTCCCAGAAATTTCACTTATTTGTTTTTTCTAAAAATTTCGCTTTATTCCTTCAAAAAAAAAAGATATCCTTTTGGATATCCTTTATTTTTCAGTCTTTATGACACCGTCTGTATATTCTATTTTTATAACTTTATCTGTAAAGGGAACCTCTTGTGTTACAAATCCAGTAAATAATTTATCCTTATAATATAACTTAGTTCCTTTTAACTCTAAATTCTCATCTCCAAACTTAACCTCTTTTTTCATGCATCCAACCAAGGATAAAATTGCTACAAATAGTAATATTTTTTTCATAACAGGACTCCTAACTAATTTTTTTAATTTCATTATAGCACATTTTTACTCTTTAATTAAAAGGATTTTATCTTTTTAATAGTAATTATTTTATATCAAATAAATTTTTACAGGTGGTGTTATGAGTACTGACTTCGCAATTTTAGCCTTTTTTAGCCTAATGTTAACTTATCTTTTAATTTGCGAGATATTTACTATTCTTTTCAGATTGACTGGTCTCACTGAGGAAACTGCAAGATTTCAAGTTATCTCTATGCTTACAACTTGTGGTTTTACAACTGCTGAAAGTGAACTTGTAACCTCTTCACGAAAAAGAAGAAAATTAGCTTTTATCACTATTCTTTTTGGCTATATTTTCTCTGTTACAATTGTTTCAATGGTAATAAATTTTTTTATGAGACTAAATGATGGTTACAGCTTTCAATTAATACTAAAAGTTGTATCTGCAATTATTGTTCTTATTATCATATGGTATTCTCTTCTTAAAGTAAATTTCGTGAAAAATAATTTTGACAAATTTATCAGTAAAATTGGTATAAAAGCTATGTTTAAAAACCAACACAATCCCATTATGATTCTTGGAATTTTTAAATCTGAAGTTATCGCTGAGGTGACCATCACAAATCTTCCAGAGGAGTTTAATAATATACAACTAAAAAACTCCAATATTAGAGTTAACTACAATTTACAAATTTTAACTATTATAAGAGATGGGGATGAAACACTAAGTGTTAATGGAGACACGATTTTAAAAAACGGTGATAAAGTTATCGTTTTTGGATCACTTAAAAATATTAAAAAACTTTTTATAAAGGAGAAAGATTTTTTGTAAAATTACTATTGATGTTTTCTATTTTATGAGGTATTTATATAATAACCCTAAATTATTTTTTGAAGGAGGCATTATGAAAAATATAGTATTTGATATTGGTAATGTTCTGCTAGATTTTCATCCACAAGAGTTTTTAAAAGGATTAGGATTTGAAAAAAATATTGAAGAAAGGTTATACAAGTTAATTTTTTTAAGTGAAGAGTGGGCAGAGTTGGATAGAGGCTCCATCGATTATGAGGTGGCTGAAAAGAGTTTCAAAACAAAAGCTCCAGAGTTAAAAAAAGAGATTTCCTTAATTTTAGAAAAATGGCATGAGATGCTAGTTCCTATTGAAGCCAATGTTGATCTTTTAAAAAGTTTAAAGAGTTATGGATACAACATATACTATCTTTCAAACTTTCAAAAAGATGTCTATGAGAAGATGTACAATAAGTATGATTTCTTAAGAATTGGGGATGGGGGCGTTATTTCCTATCAAGTTAACACTTTAAAACCCGATCACTTCATATATGCAATATTGCTCTCAAAATATAATTTAGACCCTGATGAAACTCTATTTATAGATGATAACTTCGCTAATATTGAGGAAGCTAAAAAAATAGGTTTCCATAGTGTTTTATTCACTGATTGTGATGAACTTAAAAATTCAATCAAACCATTACTTTAAAATTTTTAAAATTTAAAAAGAACCCTTTTCTCATTTTGAAAAGAGTTCTTTTTTTAATCTATAAACTTTACAATAATCTGTATCAATATTGGGTAAAGACTCACTATAGAAACTAATCTCATCAGCTGAATAATCGCTACTTTAGGGGTATCAGCTCCCATCTCACTGGCTATTATTGAGATATCTGAAACTCCTCCTGGAGCTGCTGAAAAAAGAGAGGTGGCTATATTAAAATTACTCACTCTATAAACTATCATTCCTATAACTATATTCATTATTAAAAATCCAATAATTACAACAATTACCAGATGTAAAAGTTGACTCATTTCCAATACATCTTTTACAGACACTTTAATCCCTATTAGAGCCCCTCCAAACATTTGAATCAACTGTCTCAAGGGTATGGGCATATATCCTCTATTAAAAAATATATTAAAAATACCCACTCCTACCATAGAAAAGCTTAAAGCTCCTGCAGGAATTTTAGATAAGTAACCAATATATCCAGCTAAAATTCCAACTATCACTGTTAATGATATATTTATTAAATTATTTTTTTCATCTTTTTTACTCTCTTTTTCATTTTTGATACTGGATTCCACTGTTAAATTTTTTCTAATAATTTTTTTTAAAAA
>NZ_DBGBQB010000126.1:0-2363 GCF_048470075.1 Cetobacterium sp.
CAATAGTACAGGTGCTCAATTGCATTTTATCCACATTTATTCCACCAATTCCTATAAAAACTTTATTTGGATTAAATAGTTCTAGGTTTTCTCTAGCCATCTCTCCCACAAAGGAGTCAGTTCTTGAATCGTAAATCCCACCTAAGCATATAATTTCAATACCTTTATTTTCAGATAAAATTTTTTGAATTTCAAGCATATTAGTGATTACAGAGATTTTTATCTTTCTTTTTTGAAGAAGAGCCGCAACAATAATTGTAACAGTTGAATCATCTAAAAATATGATATCTCCATCTTGAATTAAAGAGACCACTTTTTCAGCTAAATCAGTTTTCTCCTCTAGCTCCTCTTTAGCAATATCTTTTAAAATAATTTTATCAACAATTTTTCTTTTTAAAATAGCTCCTCCATGCGTTCTAGTTAAAAGGTTTTCACTCTCCATCTGGCATAGGTCCTTTCTAATAATAACTTTACTAACAGAAAAAAGATCGCTTAATTCATTGACAGAAACTTTCTCTTTTTGTTTTAATATATTTAAAATCTTTTGTTTTCTCTCCTCTACAAACATAACTATAAAGCCTCCTATAAACAGTTAAATATCTAAAAAATTATATCATAAAAAAATTATTTTTAAAAAAGAAAGTTAACTTTATATAGTATACATGTAATATACATAGTTTATTAGTCTATAGATGGGAGGTGAAGGATGAGAAAGAAAAAAATTATAATTATAGGGGCTGGTCCTGGAGGATTAGCAGCAGGATTACTTTTATCTAGTAAAGGACACAATGTTACAATATATGAAAAAAAACCATATGTAGGTGGACGAAATTCATCTTTCAATTTAGGCAACTATACCTTTGATTTAGGTCCAACTTTTTTTTTAATGCCAAAACTATTGGAAGACATATTTATAGAAGCTGGGGAAAGACTTGATGAACATATCAATCTAATGGAGATAAATCCAATGTATAGGTTAAAATTCTATGGAATTGATGACTTTAATCCATACTCACACAGCAAAAAATTTCTTATGTATGGAGAGATGGAAAAAATTTTTCCATACAGTTCTAGAGCCTATGACAGGTACATTAAAAGTGAAGAGAGAAAATTTTCTAAACTGGAACCCTGCTTAAAGGTACCATATCTATCTTTAATTGATTATTTAAAACCCAATTTTTTAAAAGCGTTACCATATTTAGATGCACATAAATCCATATATGATGTTTTAGGAGGTTATTATAAAGAGGAGGAGTTAAAATTGGCATTCACTTTTCAAGCTAAATATATTGGAATGTCCCCTTGGGTAGCTCCAGGTACATTCTCTATTATCTCCTATTTAGAACATAGATATGGAGTTTTTCATGTAGAGGGTGGACTAAATAAACTTTCAAAATCAATGGGAGAGCTTATTGAAAAAAGAGGTGGAAAGATAATTTTTGACACACCTGTTAAAGAGATTATATTCAAAGATAGTGTGGCTCAAAGCATAATTCTAGAAAATGGAGATGCAGTGGAAGCTGACCATATAATAATTAATGCTGATTTTTCAACAGCTATGAAAAACCTTATACCTGAAAAATTAAGAAAAAAATATTCCAATGAAAATTTAGAAAGAAAAAGATACTCTTGCTCAACATTTATGCTATATTTAGGTGTGGATAAGATATATAAGAATATACCTCACCATAATATTATCTTTGCAAAGGACTATAAAAAAAATGTGAAAAATATATCTGAAAACAAAGATATAGGAGGAGATTTTTCATTCTATGTACAAAACCCATCTGTTATTGATCATACCTTAGCTCCAGAGGGTAAATCCTCCATCTATGTTTTAGTACCTGTAGCTAATAATAGTTCTAAAATAGATTGGGAACTTGAAAAAGATGATTTTGTACAACTTCTTTTAGATAAATTGGAAAAAATAGGTGAATTTAAAGGGATTAGAGACCATATTGAAGAGTTAAGAGTCATAACACCAAAAGATTGGGAAATGGAATACGATGTATATAGAGGTTCTGTTTTTAATCTATCTCATACTGTTATGCAGATGTTATGGTTTAGACCTCACAATAAGCTAGAGGGATATAAAAATCTATTTATAGTTGGAGGGGGAACTCATCCAGGAAGTGGGCTTCCTACCATCTATTGTTCAGCTAAAATAGTAGCAGATTTAATTGAAAAAATAGGTTAGAAAATCTAACCTATTTTTTTTATAAAAACCATATTTTTTTCAGAGGATAACTCTTCAGAAAAGTTATAATCTAAAAGATTAAAATTTTTAATCTCCTCAGGGTTTTTAATTCCGTTTTTTATAATATAATTTAAAAGAGCACCTCTAGCTTTTTTAGCTTCTGTAC
>NZ_DBGBQB010000127.1:0-5731 GCF_048470075.1 Cetobacterium sp.
ATGGTATATAGGTATTGAGGGGAACGCACCATTTTCAGTTCTAATTTAGTTCAAAAAGAACTAAAAATAAAAAAGGAGATGGTATTATGAAGGTTTTTTTAATTTCTATGTGTCTATTACTTTTTGGAGCATGTGGAGACAAAGTTGAGGAAAAAATTGTGCAAGGGGAAAAAACTGTACAACAAGAGCAAGTGACAGAAGTTAAAGAGAAGATGGATAAAAATCAAGAACTAAATACATTTTTAGGTGCAGAGCCTAAAACTTTAGATCCTTCACGAAGTACAGATGCTTATTCTACAGCTATATTGTCAAAAACCAATGAGGGACTATTGAGTGGAGAGATGGATGAAAATGGAGTAATAGAACATGTTGTACCAGCGGGAGCCGAATCGTGGTCAGTATCTGAAGATGGTTTAGTTTGGACATTTAACCTAAGAAAAGAGGCTATATGGGCAGATGGAAAACCAGTTACGGCTGACCAATATCAATATGGAATAGTTAGAACTTTAGACCCAAAAGTGGGTTCTAATTATGCATTTTTATTGTATCCAATAAAGGGAGCAAAAGAGTTTAATGCTGGAACAGCAAGTGAAGAGGATGTACTGGTTAAAGCTTTAGATGACTACACTCTTCAAATAACTTTAAGTCATCCAACACCATATTTTGAAGAGCTAGGATATTTTAAAGTTATGTTTCCTCAAAGAAAAGATATAGTTGAAAAATATGGTGAAGCCTATGGTTCAGAAGGGGATCATATTCTATCCAATGGTCCATTTATATTGAAGGAATGGGTGCATAATAATAAGGTTATTTTGGAGAAAAATCCAAATTATTGGGATTCTGAAAATTATAAATTAACTAAAATAAGCATGTTTATAGTTCCAGATGAAAACAGTAGAATGAATCTTACGATTACTGGTCAGGTGGATATGGGTGGTGGAGTATCAAAACCAGAGTGGATTGACGTAATGGAAAAAGATGGAAATTTTATTAACCTTAAAAGATATGATATGGGAACTAACTATGTTGTATTTAATACAACAAGTAGATATTTAAAAAATGAGAAAGTTAGAAAAGCATTCTCTTTAGCAATGGATAGAGAGGAGATAAATAAGGTTATGTTTGATGGACTGTTTATTCCTGCTTATGGATTTGTTTCAAAGGGAGTAAAGATTGGAGATAAAGAGTATAGGGACCTTGTAGAGGAGCCATTAAAAAAATTGATAGCGGAAAATATAGATCCAAAAGCCCTTTTAATTGAGGGATTAGAGGAGTTGGGAGAGGATGCTGATCCAGCTAAAATGGATATAACAGTTTTAGCTTCCAGTACAACAGGATGGGAAAGAAAGTATAGTGAACTATTGCAACAGATGTTAAAAAATAGATTGGGCGTGAATATAAAGGCTGATTTTGTTGAATGGCCAGTATATCAGAAAAGAACTGATGAATTGGATTATGAAATAGGAGGAATGGCTTGGATAGGAGATTATAATGATCCAAATACTTTTTTAGATATGTGGGTAACAGGTGCTGGAATTATACCAACTGGATGGACAAATGAAGAGTTTGATCAACTGATAGAGAAAGCCTCTTTAACATCAAATCAAGAGGAGAGAATGAAGTATTTCCAAGAGGCTGAGGATATTCTAGTTTATAGGGATGCGGTGATAGCGCCTACACTTTATAGAGTAAGTAATGGATATTATAGAAAATATATAAAAAATTATAACCCTACAAATGTAGCACCATATACTTTAAAAAATGTATATATTGATGGTCGTGAATAGGGATGAAAAGATACATAGTAAAAAGAGTTTTAACAATGTTTATAACCCTATTTATTGTTATAACTGGAGTTTTTTTTATAATTAGATTAGTTCCTGGAGACCCTCTTGCCTCAATGGCAAGAAACCTTCCTGAACAGATAAAGAAAAATTTCTATGCTAAATATGGTTTAGATAAAAGTCTAATAATTCAATATTTCTCATATATGAAAGAGCTGTTTTTAGGGAATATGGGGGAGTCTTTAGTCTATACTGGAAGAACAATAAGTGGAATTATAAAAACTGCATCTCCTGTGTCAGCAAGAATAAATATTCAATCTATACTATTTGGAGTGGGCTCAGGACTATTGTTAGGGTTGATAGCAGCAACAAAAAAGGGGAAATGGCCAGATTATTTGGTAATGTTTATAGCCATATCAGGAGTGGCTATACCAAGTTTTGTAATGGCAACAACTTTGCAATATCTATTGACTGTTAAATTTAATCTCCTTCCAACAATTGGATATAAAGCTGGAATAAAAGGATTAAAATACACTATATTACCGACATTAGCACTATCATTTGGCTCTATTGCTGTATATGCCCGTTACTTTAGAGCCAGTGTTTTAGATGTTTTAAGTCAGGACTATATATTGACAGCTAGATCAAAGGGAGTATCTGGTTTTAGAATGGCATGGAATCATGTGGGGAAAAATGCATTATTACCTATAATAACAATGTTAGGACCTCAAATAGCGGGTATTTTTGTAGGTTCCTTTGTGATTGAATCCATTTTTGCAATTCCCGGATTTGGTCAAATCTATGTGGATGCTATAAATAATAGAGATTTTACAATGATTTTAGGGCAAACCATTTTAGTGAATGGATTGTATATCTTTTCATTGTTTATGGTTGATATGCTATATGGTCTAATTGATCCTAGAATAAAGATATTTAAAAAGGAGTAATATGGGTATGGATATTAGTAGAGATATGTTTGTAAAGTTAGATAATAAAGAGGAGTATAAAGAGGAGATAGTCAGAGTAAGTATGACATATTGGGCTGATAGTTGGAGAAGACTGAAAAAAAACAAGGTGGCAATGATATCCATTATTATTTTAAGTGTGTTGATATTGATGTGTATTTTTGCACCTATGCTATCTCCATATAAACATGAGGTAACAGATACTTCAAATATAAATGCTATACCAAATATGAGTCATTGGTTTGGGACTGATGGACTTGGAAGAGACTTATGGACAAGAGTATGGGTTGGAGGAAGAACATCTATTTTAATAGGTTTTATAGGTACATTTATAGTTATTTTTGTGGGATGTATCTATGGTGGAGTTGCAGGGTATTTTGGTGGAGCTATAGATAACTATATGATGAGATTGATTGAGATATTATCAAGTATTCCATATCTAGTAATGGTTATACTAATCTCTCTCTATCTTGGAAAGGGTATGTTTTCATTGATCTTAGCCTTGACTATAACTGGGTGGACAGGAGAGGCAAGAATGGTTAGAGGGCAGGTGCTTCAAATAAAAGAGCAGGAGTTTGTGATAGCAGCAAAGGCTTTGGGAGCTTCCCATAGAAGAGTTATATTAAAACACTTATTGCCAAATACAGTGGGAGTTGTAATTGTAGCAATAACTTTTAGTATACCTGGTTTTATTTTTTCAGAGGCATTTTTGAGTTTTGTAGGCTTGGGAGTTCAAGCACCAGCTACAAGTTGGGGAGCATTAGCTTCATCTGCCAGAGAGAATTTAAGATTTTATCCTTATCAAATATTTTTTCCATCTCTAATGATAACATTGACAATGCTCTCTTTTAGTTTACTGGGAGATGGTTTAAGGGACGCGTTAGACCCAAAGGAAAGACAGTGATAGAATGAGAAGATGTTTAGAGGTAAATAATTTAGAGATAAATTTTAAAACTTACGCAGGAACAGTATATGCGGTAAGAGATGTATCTTTCTATTTAGATGAGGGAGAAACTCTTGCTATTGTGGGCGAGTCAGGATGTGGTAAAACAGTAACATCAAAAGGGATTTTAAAATTATTACCAAAATTTATAACTGAGATACCGAGAGGGTCTATAAAATTTAATGGAAGAGAACTCCTTTATTTAAAGGAAAAGGAGATGAATCAAATAAGGGGAGAGGAGATTAGCATGATCTTTCAAGACCCAATGACATCACTAAATCCCACTATGACAATAGGGGACCAAATAAAAGAGAACTTGATAATTCATAAAAAGCTAAATAGAGTAGAGGCAGAAAGGGAAACTGTTGAAATATTGAAAATGGTAAATATACCAGAGGTTGAAAAGAGAATAGGTTCTTATCCTCATGAGTTTTCTGGTGGAATGAGGCAGAGGGTAATGATAGCAATAGCTATATCATGTTCTCCTAAAATACTTATAGCTGATGAACCAACAACGGCACTTGATGTTACCATTCAAGCTCAAATTTTGAATTTAATGAAAAAGATTCAAAAAGAGATTCTAATGGGAATAATATTGATAACTCATGATTTGGGAGTTGTGGCTAGAATAGCTGATAGAATTCAAGTTATGTATGCTGGAAAGATTGTAGAAACTGGAGCTACCAAAGAGATATTTAAAAATCCAAAACACCCTTATACTTTAGCATTATTAAAAAGTATTCCAGCTTTTAATAGCTCAAAAAAAAGTGAACTATATGCAATAAAGGGAACTCCACCAGATTTAATATCCCCTCCTAAAGGGTGTGCTTTTGCAAAAAGATGTGATTATGTGATGAAAATATGTCAAGAGATTCAACCGGAGAATTTTGAGATATCTAAGGGTCATATATCAAGTTGTTGGTTAGAGCATAAATATATGAAAGAGGGGAAAGATAATGAGTAAACTGTTAGAGATAAAAAATTTAAAAAAGGAGTTTCTTGTGAATGGACAGCCTTTAAAAGCTGTTGATGATGTTAGTTTCTATATAAAGAAGGGGGAAACATTGGGTTTGGTTGGTGAATCAGGATGTGGAAAAACAACTTGTGGAAGAACTATTTTAGGGATATATGAGCCAACTTCTGGGGAGGTATATTATAAGGGAGAAAGAATTGATAAGTTAAAAAATAGGGAAAAGATAAAGCTGAAAAAGAGAATGCAAATAATATTTCAAGACCCATATGCGTCATTAAATCCTAGAATGACTGTTGGAGATATAGTAGGAGAGGGAATGGATATTTTTAATATCTATAAAGGTAAGGAAAGAAAGGCTAGAATAGAGCAACTTTTACGAGTAGTAGGGCTCAATGGAGAGCATATGAATAGATTTCCACATGAGTTTTCAGGGGGACAGAGACAGAGGATAGGAATAGCCAGAGCTTTAGCAATAGACCCTGAGTTTATAGTTTGTGATGAACCTATATCAGCTTTGGATGTTTCCATTCAAGCTCAAATTATAAATTTACTTATAAATCTTCAAAAAGAGTTGGGATTAACATATCTTTTTATAGCGCATGATCTATCTGTGGTAAGACATATATCTGATAGGATAGGGGTTATGTACTTGGGGAAGATTATAGAGATTGGAAACTCAGAAGCTATATATAACAATCCACAACACCCATATACAAAGGCTTTGATGTCTTCTATTCCAGTTCCCGATCCAGATTATACAGTGGAAGTGATAGAGATGAAAGGGGAGATTCCAAGTCCTTTAAATCCACCATCAGGATGTGCATTTAGAACTAGATGTCAAATGACCCAGGATATTTGTAAAAGTGAGATACCACCACTGATTGAGATAGAGGAGGGACGCTTTTGTGCATGTCATCTAGTGGGTTCAAAATTGATGAAAAAGATTTAAGTTAAGCAAAGAATAAGATAATAACTTTAGCAGTTCACGAGAGTGAACTGCTATTTTTTTTTGATTATGTAAAAATTTTACATAATTTTTTGTATAAAAATTAAGATAGGTATGGTT
>NZ_DBGBQB010000128.1:0-2976 GCF_048470075.1 Cetobacterium sp.
TTTCTAATCTCTTCAACTAAATAAGTTGCTGTTTTTCCTAAATCAGTTACTAGTCCTAAATCTGCTACTCCAAAAATAGGTGCCGCTTTATCCTTATTTATAGCTATTATGTACTCTGACTCTTCCATACCAGCCAAGTGCTGTATTGCTCCTGAGATTCCAAATGCAAAGTATACATCTGGTCTAACTGTTTTTCCTGTTTGTCCAACCTGTCTGTCATGGCTAACAATTCCAGCATCAACTAACGCTCTAGAAGCTGATGCAACTCCACCAAGTTCATTGGCAAGAAGTTCTAAATTATCAAATCCACCTTGAGCTCCAACACCTCTTCCTCCTGAAACAAGTATCTTAGCTTCTGTAATATCAACTTTTGCTTTAGCTTCCTTTATTATATTTAAAACTTTTACTTTCATTTTTGAGTGATCAAAATTAATTTTAAAATCTGTAATTTTTCCCTCTCTGCTCTCATCTTTTGATAGTCTTGTCATAACACCTGGTCTAACTGTTGACATCTGTGGTCTATGATCAGGACAGATTATTGTAGCCATTAGGTTTCCACCAAAAGCTGGTCTTGTCATTAAAAACTCTCTATTTTCTCCAATCTCTAGCTTTGTGCAATCAGCAGTAAGCCCAGTCTCTATTCTAGATGAGATTCTAGGTCCTAAATCTCTTCCCAAAGTTGTAGCTCCAATTAGTACAATCTCAGGTTTTCTCTCATTAATAACCGTTGAAAACGCTTGAGTATACGCTTCTGTATCATAGATTGCAAGTTCTTTTGAATCTACAACCACAACCTCATCTGCACCATAGGCAATTAACTCTTTAGCTAAATTTTGGATATTATATCCTAAAAGTACTGCAGTAACCTTTTCATTTAAAGTTGCTGCCAACTCCTTTCCTTTTCCTATTAGCTCCAACCCAACATTTTGTAGTATCCCCTCTCTTTGCTCAGCAAAAACAAGGATTCCTCTATATTCATTTAAATTCATGACATTCTCCTTCTTTAAAATTTTAGATTATAAATTTTTCCTTTAATTTTTCAACAATAATTTTTGCTGCTTCTTGAGGGTCAACTTCATAGAGTTGTCCAGCTGCTTTAACACCCTTAGTAAATGATTTTTTAACTTTTGTAGGAGAACCTTTAAGTCCTAATTTTTCCTCATCTACATCTGATAATCTATCTACTCCCCAAATTTCAACCTCTTTATTAAAAGCCTCTACAATGTTTCTAACATTCATATATCTAGGTTTATTTGCTTCAGCTAAGATTGTCATTAAACAAGGTGTTTGAACTTGAAGTAACATGTATCCCTCTTCAGTGGCTCTTTTTACTTCAAATGTATCCTTTCCATCAAATTTAATATCATTTACATATGTAATCTGTGGAAGGTTTAAAAACTCAGCTATCTGTGGACCAACCTGTGCAGTATCTCCATCTATTGCTTGTCTTCCTGCGATAATAAGGTCATAATCTAACTCTTTTAAAGCTGCTGATATCGCGTGAGATGTAGCTAGGGTATCAGCTCCAGCGAATTTTCTATCTGTTAAAAGGATTGCTCTGTCAACTCCCATAGCGATAGCTTCTCTTAAAGCTGAGTCAGCTTGTGGAGGTCCCATTGTTATAACAGTGATATGTGCTCCAAATTTATCTTTCAGTTTTAATGCCTCTTCCAATCCACCCTTATCATCTGGATTTATGATGCTTGGTACTCCATCTCTAATAAGAGTTCCCTTAACAGGATCTAGTCTAATCTCTGTAGTGTCAGGTACTTGTTTTATACATACAACTATTTTCATTCTGTTTAATCCTCCTAATTTACTTTAGTATTGATCCTGCAATAACCATTCTTTGAACCTCTGATGTTCCCTCATAAATCTCAGTAATTTTAGCATCTCTCATCATTCTCTCAACAGGATACTCCCTTGTATATCCATACCCTCCATGAAGTTGAACAGCTTTTGTAGTTACATCCATAGCTGTTTCAGCAGCAAATAGCTTTGCTGTAGCAGCGTCAAGTGAGTAGTTCTCTTTTTTTGATTTTTTCCAAGCAGCCTTATAAACTAGGTTTTTCGATGCTTCAACTTTTGCATACATATCAGCAATATGGAACTGTGTATTTTGGAATTGAGAAAGAGCTCTTCCAAACTGCTTTCTCTCTTTTACATACTTTATAGTTTCATCTAAAGCTCCCCCTGCAATTCCAAGAGCTTGTGCAGCAATTCCAATTCTTCCTCCATCAAGAGTCATCATGGCAATTTTAAATCCTTTTCCTAAAGCTCCAATTAAGTTATCCTTTGGAATTCTACAATCTTCAAAGATTAACTCACATGTAGCAGAACCTTTAATTCCAAGTTTTTTCTCTTTTTTTCCTACAGAGAATCCAGGTGTATCAGCTTCAACTATAAAAGTTGATATACCCTTTAGTCCAGCTGATTTATCAGTCATAGCAAATATAATATAAACATGGGCATATCCTGCATTTGTTATAAATATTTTTGAACCATTTAATACCCATTCATTAGTTTTTTCATCAAACCAAGCGGTAGTTTGTTGTCCGGCAGCATCAGTACCAGCATTTGGTTCAGTTAAACCAAATGCTCCAATCCATTCACCAGAAGCCATTTTAGGAAGATATTTTTGCTTTTGTTCCTCAGTTCCAAACTCTAAGATAGGAGCAATACCCAAAGATGTATGAGCAGAAAGGATAACTCCAGTGGTACCACAAACTTTTGAAAGCTCTTCAACAGCCATAGTGTACATAATTTGATCTCCCCCAGCACCACCGTATTGAGTGGGTACAACAATTCCCATAAGTCCAGTTTTACTCATTTTTTCTACAGTTTCAATAGGGAATCTCTCCTCCTCATCAATTTCAGCAGCAAGAGGTTTAACTTCATTTTCAGCAAAAGCTGTAATCATTTGCTTAAAAAGTTCTTGCGATTTAGTTAATGTAAAATCCATTTATTTCCTCCTAA
>NZ_DBGBQB010000129.1:0-2062 GCF_048470075.1 Cetobacterium sp.
AAAGATTGTCCCAATTCATCCTCTCCCTAATAGAGGAATAGGTTTTCTCGGGACGTTTTAATAAAAAATTGACAAAACTATAAACATGAGGTAAAAATATAACAATATTTAAAGGTAAATTAATTAAATCATTTAATTTTAGTTCTGTGCTACAAAATCAATATTATTCTTTAAAAAATGAAAAATTACTCTGAGTAGTTTCTTTGATATATCAACCATATTAATGTTCCGAGTTCAGGAAATAAAATTGTAATAAACTTAGCATCAACTTTATCAGTTTTAGTTTTTCTTAGTGTTTGAGACTTCCTAAAGGAAGCTACAGCAAGGGGGTTAAATACCGTAAGGGTATCCCTTGGTACGCAAGAAACTTTCTAAATTTATACCTTAATGTCCGGTAGGTTCAAGCCCTATACGCACATCATTAGCGTCTTGACAGTTTGAGGAGATAATAGAATAGAGAGTGTTAAATCCTTCAAGAGTATTTGTGATTCTTAAATTATTGCTGATAAGAATACCATCAGAGGTAATTTAGTATAAAGCTGTGGTTATAGCCTATATTAAAATGATCTAGTTAAACTAGCTATAGGAGGATATAATAATCCACAGCACTTTAGTAAATTATAACAGATAAATTGATGAAGATTTTTATATCTTCATTATATGAGGAGGTATATATGAAAAAACCGATAATAGGAATTACATCATCACATGAAAAAGAAAATGGATTAAGAAACTATCATAGAACTACAGTTAGCATTGACTATACAAAAGGAGTAATCGAAGGTGGAGGAATTCCAATTATAATTCCTACAACTGCTTGTATAGAAATAATTAAGGAACAGTTAAAGATAATTGATGGATTAATACTTTCAGGAGGGCCTGATATAAATCCAATCTGCTATGGTGAGGATTTTAAAGAGAAAATTGGAGTTATATCACCTGAAAGAGATGATAACGAAATAAAAATATTAACTGAGTTTTTAAAAACAGGAAAACCTATACTTGGAATATGTAGAGGACATCAACTTTTAAATGTTTATTTTGGTGGAACATTATATCAAGATCTATCCTATTTTGGAAAGGAGGTTTTAAAACATAGACAGGATGTTTACCCAGAATTAGAGGTTCATAATGTAATTATTGAAAAGAATAGCATTTTAGAAAAAATTTTTGGATCCCAAGTTAGGACTAACTCTTTTCATCATCAAGCAGTTAAAGATTTAGGGAAAGGATTAAGAGCTATTGCTAGATCTGAAGACGGAGTAATTGAGGCCATTGAAAAGGACAATCATAAATTTTGTTTAGGAATACAATGGCATCCTGAAATGATGGTAGCTAGAGGAAATAAAGAGATGGCTAAAATTTTTAAATTATTAATAAAAAAAAGTTGTTAAAAAAAGATAATAAAGTGTTAGAAGTATTTTTTAACTCTTAATATTAAACTTATCTATAATCTCCTTCAATAAAATTAAGAGTTTTTTATTACTTTTACCTGACCAATAAAAAAAGGAGAAAATCTATGTTTGAGATAAGTTTAAAAATAGATAAAAATCATGAAATATGGAGAGAATTATCATCTAATAAAAATACACTACTGGCATCAGGACATATTGGAACACATATTGATATCCATGAGAAAATGGAGATTCCAAAAGAATATCTAAAATGTGACGGAATTTTAATTGATTGTACAAACTATGATTTAGAAAGAGAAATTGGACTTGAAGTTGTAAAAAAAATTAATATAAAGAAAAAAGATTTTATAATTTTTAAAACAGGAATTCAAAAAAAAGCTCCATATGGAAGTTCAAACTATTTAAAAAATCATCAAGAACTTAGTTGGGAGTTAATAGACTACCTCTTAGATCGAAAAGTCGCTTTTATTGGAATAGATTGTGCTGGGATTAGAAGAGGTGAAGAACATTATAAGGCAGATATAAAATGTGAAAGAAATAAAACATATGTTGTAGAAAATTTATCATCTGAAAATTTAGAAAAACTGCTTTTAAAAAAATTTAAAGTTTTTACAATCTGGATAGATAATCCACTTTTAACTGGATTA
>NZ_DBGBQB010000130.1:0-2003 GCF_048470075.1 Cetobacterium sp.
TCAATAATCCTTGTGGAAGATGTCTTAAGATTCTACTAAAAATTGTGCCTAATAAAAATATTCTAAACTCAATCTCAAGAATTCCTGCTGCTATAACATAGCCTTCAAAAGGTATCGGAGTGATAGCAGAGGATAGCAGTGCTAAAAAAGCATTCTTTTCATACATTTTTTTTACTTTTATAAAAATATCTTTCTCAAAAATATGATTCCTAATTGGATCACTAATTTTGCGCCAAAAAAAATAACCTAAAATACTTCCTAATATTGAAAAAATAATTAAAACTATCACTAAATATACAGCACTTTCTTTTAAAGAAAGATAGATTGGTATTGAGATTGTTTCCATAGGAATAGGAAGTATTGTGGCCTCTAATAACCCTGCTAAAGCAATTCCATACACTCCAAGTTCTTTTAATATTTCAAACATTACATCCTCTTCTATTTTTAATTTTTAATCTGCAAAAGTTCCATTCTTTAATTGATAGGTTTCTAATTCTAAATATGTTCTAGTAGCCTTATGTAACTTATCCAAACTCTCTTTATCATCTACATATTCAGATTTTTCTATATCTATCAGCCTAGGTTTAATACCATCTCCATCAATAAGAAGAAGATTATTCTGAATCACTCCATAAAAATTATTTTGAACTACATATGCGCATGAATCATTATCTGAATCAGAAATATTAAGTAGATCTCTTCCCCAACTTGAATTTTTATATTTACCACCTAAAATCCCCATCACAGTAGGAAGTATATCCACTTGTGAAGACGTTATTGTACTGACTTTGGATTCTAAAATATCTCCTGGTGACCATAAAAGTAATGGAATTCTGAAGTTTTCCCAATTCAAATCAAAATTAGAATCTGTCTTAAATCCATGGTCCGCTACAAAAACAAAAAGTGTATTTTTAGCCCACTCTTCTTCCCTAACTTTTTCTATAAATTGACCTAATGCTATATCTGCAAAATGAAAAGCATTCAATCTATTTGTCAAATCGCCAAACTCATTATTTTTAAAGAGTTTATAATTTGGATCTATGTCATACGGTGCATGATTACTTAAAGTAAAAATTGTTGTAAAAAATGGTTTTTTTACACTTTTCAAATACTCTATGGTTTTTTCAAATAGTTTATCATCTGGAACTCCCCATTTAATAGTCCTATCCTCTTTAGAAAAATCTTGTTCATCTATTATATTATCTATACCATTTAACTTTAGAAAACCAGCCATATTATCGAATTCAGCATCTCCTCCATATATGAATGATGTCTCATATCCTCTCTTTTTTAAAATATTTGGTAAAGAAAAAAATGGTTTTTGACCTGTTGTAAACTCTTTAGTTACAGAGATAACCTTAGGTGAAGGAAAAGACACCGTTACTGATGCTATTCCTCTATTTGATCTAGTTCCTGTTGCATAAAAATTATTAAATAAAACTCCCTCTTTTGCCAGTTTATTAAAATTTGGGGTTAAATCAAGTTTTGCTCCTTGAACTCCTATATATTTTGACATAAAACTTTCCATTAAAACTATTACAACATTATAATTTTCTTCCTTTTTTTTCGTATTTGTTATTCTTAAAAGAGGATTCTCTTCTGAAATATACTTGGCATCTTTATCTTTTATTAACAATCTTATATTGTGTTCAAGCTCCTCTTTTGAAAGGGTTTTTTCCAAAGCTCTACCCTTCTTTTGCTCCTTTTTTAGATTATAATAAGATCTTCCCAATGAAAAAATTGGATTTATACTAAATTGATTCATATAAGAAAACTCTGAATAATGACCTCTTCCCCAATCTAAGACTGCTTCTGAAAATCCACCTCTAGAAGAAAATACTCCAACTACTATAATCAATAGCAAAGTTATTATAATTTTTATTGTTGATAACAAATTAATTTTAAGATTTGAATTAAGTTTTTCTAAATTTTTTTTTGTTAAAATTGAAAATAGAGCTGTAAAAAGTAAAATTATAGTTGTATTAGTTACTGGTCTGTATTCA